>NZ_JAAGOV010000024.1:0-180769 GCF_010500785.1 Salipiger sp. PrR003 | reverse complement strand
CCCAGCGACGCAGCCCCGCCAGCGCCGCCGCCTCGCGCGCCAGCTCGGCGGGGCGGGTGGCCAGATCGGGGCAGATGGCGCGGGCGTCGGCCAGCGCCATGCCGCGCGCCAGCCCGTGCGCCTGCGCCAGCGGCGAGACGCAGTGCAGATGATCGGAATTGCCCGACCGCAGGGTCAGGGCAAAGGGCCCCTCAACGGGGCGTTTCCGCAGGCTCGTGTCGCTCGCCAGCCGCGGAAACCAGATGGAAAGCAGACGTCTCGCCACGCCAATCCACGGTCCAAAGTTTCAGTGTTCCCTTTTTGTTCTTTATAAGGTCCCATTGCTGCAGAGTCGAGTCCGGCGCGGGGGAAGGAAGCTGTTCGCAGGCCCAGCGTGTCTCGGCGGCATTGCTGCCCTGGCCGCTCTGGATCAGCATCAGCCCGGTGGTCCGCCCGGCCTCCGCCGCCAGCTGCAGCCGCCGCCCTGCGGTGAGAGAAAGCAGCTCGCCAGGCTCAGCCACCACCAGCCCCACGGCGGGGCAGCGCAGCGCCTCCTCGGCGGTCCACAGCAGATCGGTCTCGCTTTGCGTGCGCACCAAGAGCAGCCGCGCGCCCAGGCCCTCGGGCAGGCCGCGCAGCAGCGGGGTCTGCGGCGCGTGGCGTGGCAGGATCCAGATCAGCGGCCCGTCGTGGCGCGCCGCCTGGAAAAGCGCGAAGCCGCGCCGCGCACGCCCTTCGGCCTCATGCACCCGGGCGGGGCAGAGGGCGAGGGGATCGGCCTCGGCAAGAGGCGCGCTGGCGGGCAGGGAACGCATGGGGTCAGGTGCAGCAGAGTCGATACGGGGTGGCAGAGTGAGAACATTGCCAGAACATTCGGCCCGAGGGAAGCACCCGACGCCCGCCACGGGTGATCGTGACCCGGCAGGAAGACCGGGCGCCACGCCCGGCGTTGTGTCTCGGGGGAAAATATCCGTGCCGGAGGCAGGATCGCGCCGCGATCCTCCGGACCTCGAGGCTCTTGCCTTCAGCCCCGGCTGTCGGGCAGCGAGATGTTCGCGACCTGCTCGGCGATCGGGTCGGTGCTCAGCGGATGGGTCTCGGAGGCGTAATCGTCGTCTCCGCGCATCGGCTCCCAGCGACCGCGGCGGTAGATCTCGAGCGCCGAAAATTGCGCCTTGTAGCCCATCTTGGGCGAGCCGGGTACCCAGTAGCCCAAGTAGACGTAAGGCAGCCCCGCCTCGCGGGCGATGTCGATGTGATCGAGGATCATCCAGGTGCCGAGCCCGGACTTGGGCAGATCGGGATCGTAGAAGGAATAGACCATCGACAGCCCGTCATCGAGCACGTCGGTCAGACAGACTGCGGCGAGGTCGCCGCGCGCGCCGTCGGTGTATTCGACGATGCGGCTGCGGATCGGTGTCTCCTCGACCATCGCGGCAAACTCGAAGATATCCATGTCGGCCATGCCGCCATCGGCATGGCGCGCGTCGAGGTAGCGGCGGAAGAGCTCGAACTGGTCCTCGGTGGCCCAGGGGCTCGACGCCCGGCGGTGCAGATGGGCGTTGCGCTTCAGCGACCGGCGCTGGCTCTTGGACGGGGCGAAGCGGCGCACGTCGATCCGCGCCGAAAGACAGGCCGAACACTCGGAACAGGACGGGCGGTACAGCACGTTCTGCGAGCGCCGGAATCCCTGCTTGGAGAGGCTGTCATTGAGCTTCTCGGCACTGTCCCCCTGCAGCGCGGTGAACAGTTTACGCTCCATCCGGCCCGGCAGGTAGGGGCAGGGTTGCGGCGCCGTGACGTAGAATTGCGGCGCAAGGGGCAGCGAGTGGCGCATTTCGGAACCGTCCGGGCTGTTTGAAAGAAAAACGTAACAACGAAAGGGCTGGTCGCCAACCCCACCTCATCTTACATATGCAGCTATCACGATCTTGGGAAAGGGTGCGCGCGAAAGATCGCCAACGGGCGCGCCGTCGCGTGGATGCCGGGCGCTCTTGAAGGGGCACGCAAGGCACCGTCCCCACGCCTCCGACAAAGAAAAGGGGGCCGAGGCCCCCCTTGCGTCTTGAGCTGTCCCGGTGTCAGGCGGCGCGTCGGTTCAGCGCCACGGTGCCGAGGGCGAGGTCGGTCAGACCCTGACCGCGCTCTGTCGCCAGCATGCAGACGATCGAGACAATCTGCAGCGGCGCAAAGGACACGGAAACCGTGTATCCCAGCGTGTGCAGCAGCGCCTGAGGCAGGCCAAAGCGCTGCCCCTGCCAATCGCGGAACTCGATCGCCATGAGGCGCATGCCCCAGGTCGCCGAGCCGGTGGTCAGGGTCGCCACCCGGTAGCCGAAGCTGACCACCAGCCAGATGGCGAAGAAAATGAACACGCCAAGGAAAGCAGTGAACAGAAGGGCGATGAACACCAGCACCGCAACGATCATCGTGTCGATGACCCAGGCCATGCCGCGCTTGAGCGCGACACTCTCGTAGAAGGCACGCTGGTGCACCGGGTCGGGTAGATGGGAATAAGTCGCGTTGGGGTACATGTCTCTCTCGCTCGGGCTGTCCGTCTCGGGCGGGTGCAGTTTCGGGGTTACAGGGCAGGTGGGGACGATGCCGGAAGAAATCCAGAGGGCAGAGCCCGGTGGGGTGTCGGTGCCATGGCCCGTGCTGGGCCATGGCGATGTGTGATCCTGGTGATCAGGCGTTTTCGATCTCGCCCGTTTCGCGCTCTTCGCGGGCCTTGCGGTCGCGGTCGTCCATGAACTGGTCGAACTCGGCCTTGTCACGTGCCTCGCGCAGGCGCTGCAGGAAGTCCTCGAAGCTCTTCTGCTCGTCTTCGAGGCGGCGCAGCGTGTCAGCCTTGTAGGCATCGAAGGCGGCGTTGCCGCTCGGGCGCATGGCGTTGAAGCCCTGCTGGAACGCGGCGTGACGGTTGCTGTGACGATTGCGGCAAGACTTTCCGAACATGCGTTTGCTCCAGATCATATAGGCAAGAAGGGCGAGGCCGATGGGCCAGAAAATCATGAAACCGAGGATCATGGCGACGATCCACGCGGGTTTGCCCCGCTGGTCGAGCCAGAACTCGGCACGGCGCAGCCAGCCGGGGTTGGCGGGCTGGGTGTAGTGCTGCGAGGCGGCGGTCATGGGTCGTGTCCTTTCGGTTCGGTGTGATGTGAATGGTCTTCACATTACCGAAGATCGGTATTCGCCCGGCCCCCTTCAAGGGGTGATGTGAAAGGTTTTTACATTTTCCGCGCCGGGCGGTTTGACGCGTTGTCCGCCGCGAAGGGCCTTGGAGCCTAGACGGTCCGTGCCACCCAGTCCGAAACCGCCGCCGCGGCGCGCGCGAGATTGTCCTCGTGGCTCTGCCCGCTCACGCTCTTGCGCGGCTTGAGGTCATGATTGCCGTCGTCGAGCCAGTCCAGGGCGATGCTCTCCGACAGCGCATAGCCCGCCACCTCTTCGCGCGTGCCGAAGGGATCGCGGGTGCCCTGGCAGATCAGCGCGGGCGTGCGCAGCGCCGCGAGGTGTTCCGTGCGCAGCCTCTCGGGCTTGCCGGTGGGGTGGAACGGGTAGCCAAGGCAAACCAGCCCGGCAATCCTGCCCGCCTTGAAGAGGTCGTCGGCAATGAGGCTCGCGACCCGCCCGCCCATGGACTTGCCGCCGATGAAGAGCGGACCATCGCAGGCCAGGGCCTCGATCGCCGCGCGGTATTCCTGCTGAAGCAGCTCGATCTTGGGCGGCGGGCGCTTGGAGCCGCCCGTGCGGCGCTGCGCCATGTAGCCGAACTCGAAGCGCGCGACCCGCAGCCCCTCGCGAGCCAGAAGCGCCGCCATCCGCGCCATGAAATCGCTGTCCATCGCCGCGCCGGCGCCATGGGCGAGCAGCAGGGTCGGGCGGTCAGGCCCATCGCCGTCGATCAGGAAATCCATCCCGGTCACTCGGTGAACTCCGCCGCCACCGCGCCGGTGAGCCCCGGCAGCACGTGGGCGTCGAGCGCGAAAAGGTGCCGCGGTGTGCCCGCCGCCGCCCAGACCTGCGCAAACTCCAGCAGCCGCGGGTCGATCCAGGCCCGGATCGGCGTGAGGTGCCCGACCGGCGAAACGCCCCCGATGGCAAACCCGGTCTGCCCGCGGATCAGCGCCGCATCCGCCTTGCCCAGCGGCTCGCCCGCCAAGGCCGAGGCTTTCTCGGCGCAGACCCGGTTGCCGCCCGCGGTCAGGAACAACACCGCCGCGCCGCTCTGCTCGGCGCGGAAGATGATCGACTTGGCGATCTGGTCGAGCGCGCAGCCCACCGAGTCGGCCGCCTCCTGCGCGGTGCGGGCGTTTTCCACCTCGAGGATCTCCACCGGCAGCCCGGCCTCTTCCAGCGCCGCGCGCACCCGTTTCAGGCTCTTGCTCATGATCGTCTCCCGTCTCTGTCGCTCCGAGGCATAGCCGCCCGCGCGGCGGCGCGGCAAGCCACCGCATGCCAGTTGGCATTGCACAAAGCGCGCAACCGTGGCCATCTGCCGCCATGAACCTTGCCGATGCGATCACCCGACTGCCCCGCCCTTTCGAGCCCACCCTCGGAGAAGAGGCCCGCGCCGCCGTGCCCTGGGCCTCGGACCCCATCGCCGAGCTGATCGAGGGGGCGGGCGGCTCCAGCCCCTATCTCGCGGGCCTCATCCGCAAGGAAAGCACCTGGCTCGAGGGCGCAGTAGATGCCCCGCAGGACGCGCTCGTGGCGCTCTTCGCGGCGCTGCGCGGCACCGAGGGCGACCCCCGCGTGCCGCTGCGCGAGGCCAAGCGCCGGGTTGCGCTGCTGGTCGGGCTTGCGGACCTTGGCGGCGCCTGGCCGCTGGAGCAGGTCACCGGCACGCTGACCGACTTCGCCGACCTCGCGACGCAGATCGCCCTGCGTGACGCGATCGCCCGCGAGGTGAAGCGCGGCAAACTGCCCGGCGCCACCGAGGACGACGTCGCCGCCGCCGGCGGCATGGTGGTCTTTGCCATGGGCAAGATGGGCGCGGGGGAACTCAACTACAGCTCCGACATCGATCTCATATGTCTCTTCGACGAAACCCGCTTCGAGCGTGACGATTTCCACGAGGCCCGCGCGTCCTTCATCCGCGCCACGAAACGCATGAGTGCCACGCTCAACGACCTGACCGGCGAGGGCTACGTCTTCCGCACCGACCTACGGCTGCGCCCCGATCCCGCAGTCACCCCGGTCTGCATGGCAATGGAGGCCGCCGAGCGCTATTACGAGAGCCTTGGCCGCGCCTGGGAGCGCGCCGCCTGGATCAAGGCCCGGCCCTGCGCCGGGGACCCGGAGGCTGGCGCGCGTTTTCTCGAGTCGCTGCGGCCATTCGTGTGGCGCAAGCACCTCGACTTCGCCGCGATCAAGGACGCCCATGACATGCGCTTGCGCTATCGCGAGACCAAGGGGCTCTCGGGGCCGATCACCCTGCCAGGGCACAACATGAAGCTGGGCCGCGGCGGCATCCGCGAGATCGAGTTCTTCACCCAGACCCGCCAGATCATCGCCGGGGGCCGGGATCCGCGCCTCAGGGTGCGCGGCACGGTGCCGGGGCTGCAGGTGCTGGCCGAGACCGGCTGGGTGCCGCAGCCGGTCACCGAGACGCTGACGGAGCACTACCGCGCGCACCGCGAGATCGAGCACCGCATCCAGATGGTGCAGGACGCCCAGACCCACGCGCTGCCCGGTAGCGAGGAAGGGTTTGCCCGGCTCGCCGCCCTCTGCGGGCGCGATCTGGCCGAGCTGAAATCCGACCTGGAAGCACGGCTCGAGGAGGTGCACGAGCTGACCGAGGGCTTCTTTGCCCCCGAAAGCCGTGGCGAGCCCGTCGCCGCCTCGCCGCTGGAGGACAGCCCACTGGTGGCGCGCTGGCCAAGCTACCCGGCGCTGCGTTCGAACCGCGCGGTGGAGATCTTCAACCGCCTGCGCCCCGAGATCCTCAATCGCCTCGCCCGCGCAGCCCGCCCCGAGGAGGCGCTGACCGCCTTCGACGGCTTTCTGGCCGGGCTGCCAGCAGGGGTGCAACTCTTCTCGCTTTTCGAGGCCAACCCGCAGCTCGTCGATCTGCTGGTCGACATCGTCTCGGTCTCGCCCGAGCTGGCGCTGCACCTGTCGCGCAACGCCCAGGTCTTCGACGCGGTGATCGGCGGCGATTTCTTTGCCGCCTGGCCGGGGGTGACGGCGCTGACCGTCGATCTCTCGGAGGTGCTCTCGCGCGAAGAGGACTACGAGCGCCAGCTTGATTTGGCGCGGCGCTGGCAGCACGAGTGGCACTTCCGCATCGGCGTGCACTTGCTGCGCGGAATCTCGGAGCCGCAGGAGGCGGGCAAGCATTACGCCGAGCTGGCCGAGGCGACGCTCGCCGCGCTGGCTCCGGTCGTGCAGGCCGAATTCGCCCGCAAGCACGGCGACGCCCCGGGCCGTGGTGCGGTGGTGGTGGGCATGGGCAGTCTTGGGGCGGGGCGGCTGCACGCGCATTCCGACCTCGACCTTATCGTGATCTACGACGCGGATGGGGTCGATGCCTCCGAAGGCAAGCGGCCGCTTCCGTCGCGCACCTATTACGCCCGGCTGACGCAGGCGCTGATCACCGCGATGACGGCGCCCATGGCCGAGGGAAAGCTCTACGAGATCGACATGCGCTTGCGCCCATCGGGCAATCAGGGGCCGGTGGCGACCTCGCTCGCCGCCTTCACCGAGTACCAGCGCACGGGCGCCTGGGTCTGGGAGCACCTGGCGCTGACCCGCGCACGGGTTGTGGCAGGTCCGGCGGATCTCGCGGCCGAGGTCGAGGCGCGGCGGCATGAGCTGCTGGCCGGACCGCACGACCGGGGCAAGGTGCTGGGAGAGCTGTCGAAGATGCGCGCGCGTATTGCCGCCGCAAAGGGCAGCGGCGATCCTTGGGATCCGAAGCTCGGGCAGGGGCGGATGCAGGATATCGAGCTGGTCGGTCAGGCCGGTGCGCTGCTCTCGGGGCAGGCACCGCGGCGCACCGCTCGCGGCCTTGCGGCGGCAGCGCAGGAGGGCTGGCTGAGCCGCGCCGAGGCCGACCACCTCGCCGCCACCTATCGCCTCTGCTGGGCGCTGCAGATCGGCGCGCGGCTGATCACCCAGGGTCGGCTCGACCCCGGCCAACTGGGCGCGGGCGGCTGCAGCTTCCTCACCAGCCTCGCCGGGGTCGACGGACCGGAGGCCCTGCGCGCGAAACTGGACGAGATGGCCAGCCGCGCCGCCGAGATCATCAGTGCCGCCCTACCGGTGCCGGCGGAATGAAGGGCGACGCGCTCGATCCCAAGGCGCTGATCGCCGAGGCCTACCGGATCGAGGGCATCAGCCTCGAAGAGTGCCGCTCGATCTTCCTGGACTGGGCACTGTCGCTGCCCGAGGGGGCTGATCCGCGGGCCGCGCTCGACACGCTGCTGGCCCGCCATGGCACGCCGGGGCACCCGATGACGCAGGTCATGACCGAGGGCCGCGCAGTTGCTTTGCCGCGCCGCCGCGGAGGCCGCGCGGCACGGCGGTCCTGAGCGCAGGGGTCCCGGGAGCGCCTGAGGCGCGCGTATCTGGAAAGAGAAGCAGCCGCAGTCGGGGGCAGCGCCCCCCCCTTACAGCGCCGCGCTCAGCGCGGCAGCGCCGCCGCTTCGCGCGCCAGCGCGACGATGCCGTCCCAGTCCCCGGCCTGCATCAGCTCTTTCGGGGCCACCCACGACCCGCCGCAGCAGAGCACGTTCTTGAGATTGAGGTAGTCGCCGATGTTCTTCATGCTGACGCCGCCGGTGGGGCAGAAGCGCACCTGGGGAATTGGCGCGCCGATCGCCTTCAGAGCCGGGGCGCCGCCATTGGCCTCGGCGGGGAAGAATTTCTGCACCGTGTAGCCGCGCTCGAGCAGGGCCATCGCCTCGGAGGCGGTGGCGGCGCCGGGCAGCAGTGGCAGCTCGGCGGCCTCGCAGGCGTCGAGCAGCCGGTCCGTGGCGCCCGGCGAGACGCCGAACTTGGCGCCCGCCGCGACCGCGGCCTCGACATCCGCAGGGGTGAGCAGCGTGCCCGCTCCGACGACGCCGCCCTCGACCTGCGCCATCTCGCGGATCGCGTCGAGCGCCACAGGGGTGCGCAGGGTTACCTCCAAGACTGGCAGTCCGCCTGCGACCAGCGCCTCGGCCAGCGGGCGGGCATGGGCGAGATCGTCGATCACCAGAACCGGGATCACCGGGGCGAGCTTGCAGAGGGCTTCGTTGGCGCGGCTGGCATCCTGGGGGGTCATGGGCGGGGCCTTTGTCTGGGTGTCATTGGGACCGGAGCGGTCGCGTCAGGGTTATTTTCGAAATGCCGAAAGGGCAAGCGCGGCAGGCGGTCAGACGACGACCGCCGCGCCATTCGAGGCCAGCCCAACGTTCCGGCGGAAGGCCTCGAAGAGCTCGCGGCCGACGCCATGGCCGTTGCCCGTGAGGTCGGCGGTGACCGCCTCGCGGTCCTCGAAGCCCTCGGTCAGGCATTGCAGCGTGCCGGTGGTGGCATCGAGCCGGACGATGTCGCCATCGCGCAGCTTGGCAAGCGGGCCGCCGTCTGCGGCTTCGGGGCAGACGTGGATCGCCGAGGGCACCTTGCCGGACGCGCCCGACATCCGCCCGTCGGTGACCAGCGCCACCTTCAGGCCGCGGTCCTGCAGCACGGCGAGGGTCGGCGTCAGGCTGTGCAGCTCGGGCATGCCGTTCGACTTCGGCCCCTGGAAGCGCACCACGACGATGGTGTCCGTGGTGAACTCGCCGGCCTTGAAGGCCTGCTTCACCTGCGCCTGGTCGTGGAAGATGCGCACCGGCGCCTCGACGACGTGATGCTCGGGCTTCACCGCCGAGATCTTCATGATGCCGTGGCCGAGGTTGCCGATCATCTGCTTGAGCCCGCCCGACTTCTGGAAAGGGTCCGAGGCGGGCCGGAGGATCTTGTCGTTCTGGCTCTTGCGCGGGGTGTCCTCGTAGACGATGGCGCCATCCTTGAGCTTCGGTTCCTGCGTGTAGAGGTGCATGCCGTCGCCCGCGACCGTCTTGACGTCCTCGTGCATGAGGCCCGCGTCGAGCAGCTCGCCGATCATGTACTGCAGCCCGCCCGCGGCGTGGAAGTGGTTCACGTCCGCAAGCCCGTTGGGATAGACCTTGGCCATCAGCGGCACCGCTTGCGAGATCTGGTCGAAGTCCGACAGCTCGAGCGCCACGCCCGCGGCGCGCGCCATGGCCGGCAGGTGCAGCACGAGGTTGGTCGACCCGCCCGTGGCCATGAGGCCGACGATGCCGTTGACGAAGGCCTTGGCGTCGAGAACGTCGCAGACCGGGCGGTACTCATTGCCGAGCGCGGTGATCGACAGCGCGCGTTTCGCCCCGGCCTCGGTCAGCGCGTCGCGCAGCGGGGTGTTGGGGTTGATGAAGGAGCTGCCGGGCAGGTGCAGACCCATGAACTCCATCAGCATCTGGTTGGAGTTTGCGGTGCCGTAGAAGGTGCAGGTGCCGGGGCCGTGGTAGCTCTTCATCTCGGCTTCCATCAGCTTGTCGCGGCCGACCTCGCCGGTGGCGTATTGCTGGCGGACCTTGGCCTTCTCGTCGTTGGGCAGGCCGCTGGTCATCGGCCCGGCGGGCAGGAAGAGGCCGGGGATATAGCCGAAGGTGGCCGCGGCGATGACGAGCCCGGGCACGATCTTGTCGCAGACACCGAGGTAGACGGCGGCGTCATAGGTGTTGTGCGAGAGCGAAACCCCGGCGGCCAGCGCGATCACGTCGCGCGAGAAGAGCGAGAGCTCCATCCCGACCTGGCCCTGCGTGACCCCGTCGCACATGGCCGGAACGCCGCCCGCCACCTGCGCCGTGCCGCCGACCGAGCGCGCCGCGGTGCGCAGCAGCTCTGGGTAGCGCTCGTAGGGCTGGTGGGCCGAAAGCATGTCGTTGTAGGCGGTGACGATGCCGAGGTTCGGCGCCCGGCCCGTCGCCAGGGCCTGCTGGTCCTGCCCGGTGGCGGCATAGGCGTGGGCCTGGTTGCCGCAGGTGAGATGGGCGCGGCGCGGACCTTCCTCGGCGGCGCGGCGCATCCTGTCGAGATAGGTGCCTCGGAGGTTTTCCGAGCGCGCCTCGATCTCGGCGGTGACCTTGGCGATGGTGGCGTTGAGCGACATGAGAGGGGCTCCTTTCGCTGTCCGGGGTCGGCCCGGTCTGGCGTCCTTGCGCAGCATGTAGCTCAGTTAGCGCTATCAGTAAAGATGCTAGGGTTGGGCGGACGGCCGCGCAGAGGGGAACGCGTGAAATTGGAGCAGCGCGTCGCGGCAGTGGACAAGAACGGGCCGCGTTCCCCTCGCGCGACGTTATCGGGGCGGTCGGTGCGGCGCCTGCGCCAGTCTCAGTTCGGGACGGGGGATTGAAAGCGCGCGTCCATGCGGTCGTGGAACGGGAAGCTCTCGAACCAGGGCTGCGCCTCGATCAGCACCCGGCAGAAAGAAGGGCGCAGGAGGAGGCGTTCGAAATAGCCGTCGAGCGCGGTCTGCCCGGGCTCGAAGGGCTGCAGGATGCGGGCAAAGAAGAGCGCGGGCGCGGCGGAACATTCGGCGAGCGAGAAGTCGTCCCCGGCGGCCCAGAGCCGCCCCGTCATGTGCTGCTCGATTATCACGTAGGCCTGACGCAGCTGCTCTTTGGCCTCTGCGACTCCCAGGTGATCCTTCTGATCCTCGGCACGGAAACTGTCGAAGACGATCTTCTGCATCGGCCCCTGCACGTAGAGGTCGAAGAACCGGTCCCACAGCCGCGCCTGCAGGCAGGCGTCGGGATCGGCGGGGAGCAACCGTTGCGGCCCGGGGCAGACCCGCTCCAGGTAGTCGATGATGATCGTCGCCTCGGGCAGGATCAGGTTCCGCTCGGCGTCATGCAGCACGGGAAGCTTGCCGACCGGCCAGAGACCGTGGAGTCGGGCGTGCTGGGCCGGATCGCCGAGATCCACCGTGACGGTCTCCAAGTCGGTCCCTGTTTCGTAGAGCGCGATCAGGACCTTGTGGCAATAAGAGGCAAGCGGATGGGAATAGAGCGTCAGTCTCATGGCGGCCCTCTTCTCGGATCGGTTGGACGATTCTCGGGCCTTGCGGCCTGTGTGGCAAGTCTTCTTGACCCCTCTTGCATGGCAGGGCTGCAACGCGCGGCTGCGAAGATGCTTTCCAAGGCACCCGCGCGGCGCTAAAGGGGCAAGATGACACAGCCCGATCTCCCCACCGTCCGTCTCCTTCCCAAGGCCAAACCGCAGGCGCTGCGCCGTGGTTACCCGTGGGTCTATGCAAACGAGTTGGTGGTCGACCGCCGGACCCGGAACCTTGCCGCCGGCACCGTTGCGCGGCTCGAGGACAACGACCGCAAGCTGCTCGGGCTGGTGGGCGTGACACCCAGCTCGAAGATCATCTGCCGGATGCTCGACCGCGACCCCGAAGCCACGATCGACAAGGCCTGGCTCGCCGCCAAGCTGACCCGTGCGCTGGAACTGCGCGAGCGGCTGTTCCCGGCGCCCTACTACCGGCTGGTCCACGCCGAGGCTGACGGGCTGCCCGGCGTGATCATCGACCGTTTCGGCGACACCGCGGTGATCCAGCCGAATGCCGCCTGGGCCGAGCTCTTGTTGCCCGAGCTGGCCGAGGCGCTCGCCGAGGTCTCTGGCGTCACGAACATCCTCAAGAACGCCGGCGGCCGGGGCCGCCAGCTGGAGGGGCTCGACGATCAGGATGCGGTGCTGCTGGGCCAGGCGCCCGAGGCGCCGCTGCCGGTCGAGATGAACGGCGCGACCTACATGGCCGATCTCACCGGCGGCCAGAAGACCGGCCTTTTCTACGATCAGCGCCCGAACCACGGCTTCGCCGCGCGGCTGGCGAGCGGGCAAAGGATGCTCGACGTCTTCTCCCACGTCGGAGGCTTCGCCCTGGCGGCGCTGGCGGGCGGCGCGGCGAGTGCGCTTTCGGTCGACGGATCGGCTTCGGCGCTGGCATTGGCCGAGGAAGGCGCGAGGCGCATGGGCGCGGCAGAGCGCTTCGCCACACGTCAGGGCGACGCGTTCGACACGCTCGAGGCATTGGGGACCGAGGGCGAGCGCTTCGGCCTCGTGGTCTGCGACCCTCCCGCCTTCGCCCCGGCCAAACCCGCGCTGGAAGCAGGTCTGCGCGCCTATGAGAAGGTCGCGCGGCTCTCGGCGCCGCTGGTCGAAGAGGGCGGCTACCTGGTGCTCTGCTCGTGCTCGCACGCGGCGGATCTCTCGAGCTTCACCGGCGCCTGCCTGCGCGGCATCGGCCGGGCCGGGCGCCGGGCGCAGCTCTTGCACACCGGCTTTGCCGGGCCGGATCACCCGCTGCTGCCGCAGCTGGCGGAATCGGGCTACTTGAAGGCGTTGGTGTTCCGCCTGTGAAGGTGCTTCTGGACACCTGCGTCATCTACCCCACGGTGATGCGCGAGGTGCTCCTTGGCGTCGCGGCGCAGGGGCTCTTCCAGCCGCTGTGGTCCGCGCGCATCCTGGAAGAATGGGCGCTCGCGGCGCGCAAGCTCGGCCCGATGGGCGAGATGCAGGCGCGCGGTGAGATCGCCCAGGTGCGCGCCGCCTGGCCGGGGGCGGAGGTGCGCTACCAGCCCGCCCTTGAAGACCGGCTCTGGCTGCCCGACCCGGCGGACCTGCATGTGCTGGCGGCGGCCATCTCGGCAAGCGCCGACCTCATCGTCACCGAGAACGCCAAGGATTTCCCGCGCAACATCCTCGCCGAGGAGGGCCTCTCGCGTGTCGATGCCGACGGCTTCCTGCGCGGTCTCTGCGAGGCGAACCCGGGCAAGGTCAAAGATGCCTGCGAGGCGGTCCTCGCCGAGGCGCGGCGGCTCTCGGGCGAGGACTGGACCCTGCGCGGGCTTCTGAAAAAGGCGCGGCTGCCGCGGCTCGGCAAGGCGCTCGAAGCCGCCGGCTGAGCGCTTACGCGTCGGCCTTCATCTCCGGCACGTTCGGCGTATCTTCTTCGCGCTTGGCCTTTGTGGACCAGATCCGATCGCGCGCCGGCGTCGGCAGCGGCTTGCGGTTCTGGCCGAGGTGGATGTGCACTTTCCCGATGAAATAAGCCGAGACCGGTGCCGTCATGAACAGGAAGGCAATGATCAGCAGCTCGTGGTAGGACGGCGCGCCGGAGGCAAAGGCAAAGAGCACCGAGGCCAGTAGGATCGAACCCACTCCCAGCGTCGAAGCCTTGGTCGGCGCATGCAGCCGGGCCATGGGCGCCTGCAGTTTCAGCAGGCCGATCGAGCCCACCAAGGTGAACAGCCCGCCGATGACCAGCGCCGCGGCAATGACGATATCGAGGATGTCGTGGCTCATTCGATGATGTCTCCTCTCAGCACGAAGCGCGCCACGGCGACGGTCGAAATGAAGCCGAGCATGGCGATGATCATAGCGGCCTCGAAGTAGATCTGCGTTGCCCCGGCGATGCCCACGAGGATGATCAGCGCCACGGCGTTGATCGACAGCGTGTCGAGCGCGAGGATGCGGTCGCCGCTCCGGGGGCCTTTCACCAGCCGGATCATCGTCAGCAGCAACGACAGGCTCACGGCGGCAAAGGCGAAGATGAGCGCATAGGTGACAATCATTCGAAAATCTCCTTCAGGCGGCGTTCGTAGCGGGATTTGATCTTGCGGGCGACCTTCTCGGGGTCCTCGGCATGCAGGGCGTGCACCAGCAGCGCGTGGCCCTCGTCCGAGAGGTCGACCGAGACCGTGCCTGGCGTCAGGGTGATGGTCCCCGCGAGCGCGGTGATCGCCTCGGGGGTGCGGATGTCGAGCGGGATGTTCACCCAGGCCGAGCGGATGTTGCGATTGGGTTTGAAGAGCACGATCAGCGCCACGGTGACATTGGCCGTGATGATGTCCCAGGCGACGATCAGCCCATAGGGGATGAGCCTCCACGGCCGGGTCACCTGCGGCCGGTTCGGCCAGTACGCGGCTGTGGCGAAGGGCAGCAGCACGCCGAGGATGACCCCGAATACAAGGCTGTTGATCGAGGGCTCGTTCGCCAGCAACTGCCAGATGATCACCAGCGCAACCGACAGCAGCGGGTGCGGAAAGAGCCTTTGCATGAAACGCGCGGCCATCACTGTCCTCCCAATGCGTCGTCGGTGGTTGCCTCGGTGCCGGGCTCATGGGACTCGTCGGCGGGCAGTTCGTGGCCGCCGGCGTTGGTCTCATGGGGATCGGCGTGGTCGTCGCCGTGCTTCTCGATCGCCTTGCCCGGCGTCTCGAGCACGGTGGAGATATAGGGCTGCGGCGCAAAGAGTTGCGCGGCGGTGGCGTCGAGTTGCCGGGTCACCGGACCGGCGAAGACGGTCAGCGCCACCAGCAGGCTCACCAGCAGTCCGATGGCCAGCATCGGCAGCGGCTGGTTGCCGCCCGTGGGATCGTGGATCTCACGCGCGCCCTGTGCGTCCTCGGGATCGTCCACCGAGCCGCATTGCTCGACCGCGAGCTGGTGCGGCTTCCAGAAGATCGTCGAGCCCGCGCGGGAAAAGCCCACCACGGCCACCAGCGACGAGCCCAGCACCACCGCCCAGACCCAGCCCATCAGCGCGCCGCCCTCGGCCGCCTCGAGGATCAGCAGCTTGCCGAGGAAGCCCGAGAGCGGCGGCAGGCCCGTCATGGCGATGGAGGCGATGAAGAAGAGCCCCGCCACCAATGCGCCCCCAGCCATGGGCAGCGCTGCGGTGAGCTCTCCTGCGACGCTGCCGCGGCGCTCGCGGATCACATCGACGACGAGAAAGAGCGCCGCCGTCGCCAGCGTCGAATGCAACGCGTAGTAAAGCGCCGCCGAGATACCCGCCGGGGTGAACTGCGCCACCGAGGCCAGCAGCATCCCCATCGAGCCGATCACCGAAAAGGCGACGAGCCGCCCGATCTCGCGCGTGCCGAGCACCCCGATCATGCCAATCGCGAGGGTGATCAGCGCCAGCGGCAGCAGCCATTCCTCGTGTGCGCCCGACATAAGAGGCAACGAGGGCGGGAAGATCATCGTGTAGACGCGGATGATGCCATAGGCACCCACCTTGGTCATGATGGCAAAGAGCGCGGCGACGGGGGCCGGGGCCTCGGCATAGCTCGAGGGCAGCCAGAAGTGCAGCGGCAGAAGCGCCGCCTTGATCGCGAAGACCAGCAGCAGCAGCACGGCTGCGACGCGCAGCCCGGCAGAGTTCTCCACGTCCGCCGCCGCCACGCGCTGCGCCAAATCCGCCATGTTGAGCGTGCCGGCCTGCGCGTAGAGCGTGCCGAGCGCGAAGAGGAAGAGCGTCGAGCCCAGCAGGTTGTAGAGCATGTACTGCACGCCCGCCCGGGTCCGCGTCGCGCCGCCCGAATGGACCATGAGCCCGTAGGAGGCAATCAGCAGCACCTCGAAAAAGACAAAGAGGTTGAAGGCATCGCCGGTGAGGAAGGCGCCCATGATGCCCATGATCTGGAACTGGAAGAGCGCGTGAAAATGCTGTCCGCGGCGGTCCCACCCCGAGCCGATCGCATAGATCAGCACCGGCAGCGCCAGCACCGCCGTCAGCAGCACCATGGTCGTCGCCAGCCGGTCCGCCACCAGCACGATGCCAAAGGGCGCCTGCCAGTTGCCGAGCTGGTAGATCGTCACCGTGCCATCGCTGGCCTGTATGTAAAGACCGATGGCGATGGCAAGCGTGGCCACCAGTGAGGCGACCGAGAAGATCCGCTGCAGGGTTTCGTGGAAGCGCGCGGCAAGCACGATGATGGCGGCCATCATGGCCGGCAGCAGCACGGGGGCGATAATCCAGTGCATCATGCGCGGGACTCCTTCTCGTCGCCCTGTCTTGCGTCAGGGTCTTCTCCGGCGCGGCGCTCGCGGGCAAGCTCCCGCGCCTCGTCCACGTGGTCATCATTGGCGTTGAGGTAGGAGGCCAGCGCGATCATCACCACCACGGCGGTCATGCCGAAGGAGATCACGATGGCCGTCAGCACCAGCGCCTGCGGCAGCGGGTCGGTGTAGCTCGTCACGTCGTCGCGCAGGATCGGCGGCTGGTTGATCACCAACCGGCCAGAGGCGAAGAGGAAGAGGTTCACGGCGTAGGTCAGCAGCGAGGTGCCGATGATCACGGGGAAGGTGCGCAGCCGCATCACCATGTAGATGCCCGCGGCGGTCAGCACGCCGATGGTGGTCGCGATGAGAAATTCCATGGATCAGGCCCCCTCGTTTTCGATATCGCGCGAGGGGTCGATGTCCATCGCATGCTCGCTGGGCTCGTCGCCGGAGCGACGTGCCATCCGCGAGAAGCTCTCGAGCGACAGCAGTACGGCGCCGACCACCGCGAGGAAGACCCCGAGATCGAAGGCCATGGCCGAGGCAAGCTCGAACTTCTCCAGCCCCGGCAGCGTCACGTAGCCGAAGGTCGAAGTCAGGAAGGGTTTTCCGAAGAGCCACGCGCCGATGCCGGTGAGCCCGGCGATCAGCACGCCCGCGCCGATCACCCCGTGGTAGGGGTAGCGCTGGCGCTCGTTGGCCCATGCGAAGCCCGAGGCCATGTACTGCATGACCACGGCGATCGACACCACGAGACCCGCGACGAAGCCGCCGCCCGGTTCGTTGTGACCGCGCAGGAAGATATAGGCGCCGACCATCAGCACCACGGGCAGGATCAGCCGGGTGACCACCACCATCATCAGCGGGTGGGCGTCTCCGGCCTGTTCTTGGTCCGGCACGCGGTTGAGCAGGCGCGCGCGCACCGGCCCGGTCAGCAGCGCTTCGGTCACCGCGTAGATCACCAGCGCGGCGATGCCGAGCACGATGATTTCGCCGAAGGTGTCATAGCCCCGGAAGTCCACGAGGATCACGTTGACCACGTTGGTCCCGCCGCCGCCGTCGTAGGAGTTGTCGAGCATGTAGTCCGAGATCGTCCCCATCGCAAAATCGCGGCGCAGGATGGCGTAGGTGAGCCCCGCGGTGCCGAGGCCGGCCACGGCGGCGAGGATCCCATCGCGCATCCGGCGCGAGACCGGAGACTCGATGGGCGTGGTGTTGGGCAGGAAGTTCAGCGCCAGCAAAAGCAGGATGATCGTCACCACCTCGACCGAGATCTGCGTCAGCGCAAGATCCGGCGCGGAAAGGTAGTTGAAGGCGATCGACACCATGGTGCCGATGACTCCCATCAGGATCAGCGCCGTAAGGCGGTTGCGGTGGAAGACCACGATGAGCCCGGTGGCGCTGACGATGAGGATCCAGCCCGCCAGCGGCAGCGGCTGGATCGGCAGCATCTCGCGCGTTACCGGCCCCAGCGTGCCGGTGAACCAGGCGTGGGCGGCCACCACCAGCACGGTCACGGTGAAGACCGATGCGTAGCGCGAGAAGCTGCCGTTGTTCAGCCCGCCCGTGAGGCGCTCCGCGCCGCGGGCACAGAGGCCAATGAGGGCGTCGAAGATCTGCTTTGCCTCGGGGCGCGGCGCGGCGTCCCAGCCCCTGAGCAGCGGGGTGAAGAGCGCAAGCAGGATCAGGCCGCCGACGGTGGCGATGATCGACATGATCAGCGCCGGGGTGACGCCGTGCCAGAGCGCGAGATGCGCGCCGGGAACCTCGGCGACGTCTCCGATCACCGCGGCGGTCACCAATTTGACCACCGGTTCCGCGAGGAAGGGCAGACAGCCCACGACGACCACGATCAGCCCGAGAAAGGCAGGCGGCCCCCACATGCCGAAGTTCGGGTCGTGCGGCGTGTGCGGATAGTCGTCACGGGTCTTGCCGAGGAAGGCATGCGCGATGAAGCGGAAGCTGTAGGCGGCCGAGAAGATCGCCCCAAGGGTCGCCAGCACAGGCACCAGCCAGTGCGAGCCGAAAAGAACGGTGTGCGAGGCTTCCTCGAGGAACATCTCCTTGGACAGGAAGCCATTGAACAGAGGGATGCCCGCCATGGCCAATGCGCCGACGATGGCGATGGTCGCGGTCATCGGCATCAGGTGGCGCAGCCCGCCTAGGCGGCGGATGTCTCGGGTGTGCGCCTCGTGGTCGACAATGCCCGCGCTCATGAAGAGCGAGCATTTGAAGGCCGCATGGTTGAGGATGTGGAACACCGCTGCCATTGCGCCGTAGGCCGTGCCTGTGCCGAGAAGCATGGTGATGAGGCCTAGGTGCGAGACCGTCGAGAAGGCCAGCAAAGCCTTGAGGTCATGCTTGAAAAGACCGATCACGGCGCCAAGGACCATGGTGATCAGACCCGCCGAGGTGACGATCCAGAACCACTCCTGCGTGCCCGAGAGCGCCGGCCAGAGCCGCGCCATCAGGAAGATGCCCGCCTTCACCATGGTTGCCGAGTGCAGGTAGGACGAGACGGGCGTGGGGGCCGCCATGGCGTGCGGCAACCAGAAGTGGAAGGGGAACTGCGCCGACTTGGTGAAGCAGCCGAGCAGGATCAGCAGCAACGCCGGGACATAATAGGGCGAGGCCTGGATCACGTCGCGCCGCGCGAGGATCTCGGTGATCTCGTAGGTGCCGGCCGCGGAGCCCAGCAGCAGCATGCCCCCGATCAGCGCCAGACCGCCCATGCCGGTCACGGTGAGCGCCATGCGCGCGCCCTGGCGGCCCTCGGGCAGGTGCTTCCAGAAGCCAATCAGCAGGAAGGACGACAGCGAGGTCAGCTCCCAGAAGATCAGCAGCAGGAGGATGTTGTTCGACAGGACGATGCCAACCATCGCGCCCTGGAAGAGCAGCAGGTAGGTGTAAAACTCGCCCATGTTGTCATCGCGCGTCAGGTAATAGCGCGCGTAGATGATCACCAGCGCCCCGATCCCGAGGATCAGCGCGGCGAACATCATCCCCAACCCGTCGAGGAAGAGCGTCACGTTCAGCCCGATCGCGGGCAGCCAGTCCACCGAGGCGGTGACCGTCTCGCCGGCCCAGATCGCGGGCAGGTGGGTGACCAGCCCCAGCAGCGCGGCGAGGGTGACGAAGAGAGTCGTCATCCCGCAGGCGCGTCGACCGGCCTGAATCATCAGGCCGGGCAGCAGGGCTCCGAGGAAGGGAAGGAGCGCAATGATGAAAAGTGACATGGAACTCCCTGATCGTCGTTGGCGGCGTCGAGAGAAGGCAGCCGATTTCACACCATATCACAACCCGAAAACAGCCATTCTGACGTTAATTTCAGGAAAGTTAGCCGAATTCTAACGGTAATGTCAGGTCGAAATATTCGAGCCAAGTATTGCGATTGTTACTTGGGGTTACTATAGGCGTGAAGTCCTTTAGGTAGATCGGCGGGTGCGCGAACAACCTAGGGTATATTAGGCTATGTGCGTATTTGACGCAGCCGGGCGCGCGCCCACTCCGGTGGTTTCCGGGCCGGTTTTCTGCCTTGGACCCTGCCGCCGAGCCGCATGTGCCCTGCGCGGCATCGGCTGAGACCGTCACCCGGCCCGGTCCTCGGGGCCCTTCTCCTTGTCTGGCGCTTTTCGGGCTGCTAGTCGGACGTGTAAGCTCAATCCCCGACGCTTTTACTTCGGGAACAACGCGAGGCAGGCAGCAGTGGCGCACCCCCGTTTGGAGATCCGGAACCTCGTGCGGCGGTTCGAGGGGCGCGCCGTCGTCGATGACGTCTCGCTGACCATCGAGCCGGGACATGTGACCTGCCTTCTGGGACCCTCGGGCTGCGGCAAGTCGACGACGCTGCGGATGATCGCCGGGGTCGACATGCAGGACAGCGGCGCGATCTTCGTCGACGGCAAGCTGATCTGCGACACGGTGTTCCGCGTCCCCCCCGAGCGCCGCGCCATCGGCCTGATGTTCCAGGATTTCGCGCTCTTTCCGCACCTTTCGGTGGGCGAGAATGTCGCCTTCGGTCTCAAGGGCGCCGCCAGCGCCAAGAAGGGCCGCGCGGTGGAACTGCTCGATCGGGTGGGGCTGGCGCATTTCGTCGACGAATACCCGCACCAGCTCTCGGGCGGCGAGCAGCAGCGCGTGGCGTTGGCCCGCGCGCTGGCGCCCAAGCCACGCATCATGCTGATGGACGAGCCCTTCTCCGGCCTCGACAACCGCCTGCGTGACGGTATCCGCGACGAGACGCTGGCGGTGCTGAAGGAAGAGGGCACCTCGGTCCTGCTTGTCACCCACGAGCCCGAAGAAGCCATGCGCATGGCCGACGAGATTGCCTTGATGCGCGACGGCAAGATCGTCCAGCGCGGCGCGCCCTACAATATATATAACGCCCCGGCCGACAAGGCCTCTGTGGCATTCTTCAGTGATATCAACTCTCTGCGTGGAAAGGTTCAGGGGGCGCTGGCGGAGACGCCCTTTGGTCCCTTCCTCGCGCCCGGCGTGCCCGACGGGGGCGAGGTCGACATCGTTTTCCGCCCGCAGCACGTCGGCATCGACTTCGACCGCGGAGGGCGCGGCCCCAATCCGACGCAGATGGCCGGCACCCCGGCGCGCGGCGTGGTGGAGCGGGCGCGCTTCATGGGCTCGGAGAGCCTCGTTGAATTCCGTATGGATTTCGACGGCGGCACGATCCGCGCGACGGTGCCCAATGTCTTCCTGCCGAAACCCGGCACGCCACTCTGGCTGACCGTGCGCCGCGACCGCTGCTTCGTCTTCCCGGCCCGGGACTGACCCTCAGGCCAGCGCCGCCAGCGAGAGCAGCGACAGCGCGCTTGTCCAGATCGTGACCGCCGCGATCCGGTCGGTGCGGATGCTGTGCAGCAGCGCCAGCGCAAAGGCCATGGCACCCGACGGCCCGGCTGCCAGCAGCGACACCTGCGCCTGCCACGGATCGCTCGCCCCGGCGAGCCAGACCGCCAGCGCAACCAGCAGAGGGAAGCCGACCAGCTTCAAGGCCGCGTAAGTTGTCACCACCGCCGAGGGCCGCAGACTCTGCCCTGACAGCAGCACGCCGAGCGCAAAGAGCACCAGCGGCGCGGTCGCCGCCCCGGCGAAGCGGCAGGCGGTGAGGATCGGCTCGGGCAGCGTCAGGCCTGCGAGGTTGACCGCGACGCCGAGCAGGATGGCGCTCAGCGTGGGGTTCACCGCGAGCCGCCTCAGCGCCGGCAGCGGCCCGGCCGAGGGGCGGGCGATGAGGTCCGCGCTGATGATGAAGAAGGCAAAGGCGACGGCCGTGTCCCAGGCGACCACGGCGGTCACTGGCAGCGCTCCGTCCTCGCCGTAAAGCAGCAGCGCGATCGGCCGGATGTAGAGCAGCGAGTTGACGAAGACCACGCTCATCGCCAGCAGCCAGGCCTCGAGCGTCTCGCAGCCAAAGGCGCGACGGGCGAGCGCGTAGGAGGCGCCGAAGGCCAGCGCCTCGCAGGCGCCGTAAGTCAGCAGCGTGCGCAGCTCGAAGTCGGCGAAGGGCACCGTCGCGATCACCAAGAAGATCAGCCCCGGCTGCATCACCATCAGCGCCACGCGGTTGGCCGAGGCTGCATCCTGCCGACCGAAGACCCCGCGGCGTCCGAGGAGGAAGCCGAGCGCCAGCAGCGCGAAAACCGGCAGGATATCATGGGTGAGGATGGTGAGCATGGGAGGTCTCGTTCGGGGCGCCCGCGTTGGGGGGCTGCGGCGCCGTGGGTCAGGCGGGCATCAGATCTGGGGGGCGCCGGGAAAATGGCTGGCGCGCAAGGCGGGCAGGTTCAGGGTGCGGCGGCGCAGAAGGCCGTGGTCCGAGAGCCTCTTGATGAGCTCGGGCGTGGCTGTGCAGACCTCGTTGTAGAAGCTGCGCAGGGCCGTTTCGCCGCCTTCCTTCTCGATCGTTGCAAAGAGCGTGTTGAGGCTGACCGCACCCTCGCCGCGCGCCTGCGGCTTCAGCTCGGCGCGGTAGGAGCCCCTGTCCAGCCGGAAGCGGTAGGCCGAGAGGAAATGCGCCCAGTCCGCCGCGTGGAAGTGCCCGAGTTCGGTGTCTGGCAGCGGGTGCTCGCCGGGATTCAGCTGATCGCCGAGCCTCACGTTGTGGATGCGGATGTCGAGCCCCTCGGTGCCGGGCCGGAAGAAGAGCTTGCCCGCCACATGGCTCAGGAAGCCGCCCGAGAGATGTCGACCCCAGGTGGGAAAGCACGCTTCGGCAGCGCGCTGGCGGGCCGCCTGGTCTAAGGGGAAGGCCTTGAACAGGGTCTCGGCCTGGTCCGGCGCGGCGGCGAGGGCTTCGACCGGGCGGACGCGGGCGCAGAGGCAGTCGCGGGGCAGATCCGCCAGTTGCTCGGCCAGGGGGCGGGCGGGCAAAAGGAATTCGTCGACGTCGACATGCGCCAGCCAGTCCAGCTCGGGCTTGCGGTTGTTCGCGTGCCGCGCGTTTCGGGTCTGCCGGACCTGGTGCGTCTCGGGGCGCTTGCCGCGCTTGGCCCACCAGGCGGCATCGGTGGTGACGACGCGCACCTTGGGGTGGGCCGACAGCGCCGCCGCCGCCGCGGGGTCGGCGTCATCGAGGTAGATATAGAGCCGCTGCGCGCCCTGCTCGAGGTGCCAGGCGGCGAAATCGAGGATGCGGGGCAGGGGCGCATTCGTGGTGGTGACGGTGCCCCAGCGGATCACGGCAGGGCTCCGAAGATGCGGATCACGGCGGCATCGGGGTCGAAGGGGTGCTCCAGCAGCATGCCATGCGCAGCAAGCCGGTCGCGCAGCGCGGGCGTGTCGGCGCAGACTTCGTCGAAGAGTGCCCGCAGCCCGGCTTCGCCCTCTTCCTCCATGAGATAGCCGATCAGCTCGGCATGTCCCATCTCCGGACGCTCCGAGCTTTTCCGGTAGGAGCCGAGGGTGCGGCGAAAGCCCAAGTCGGCGCGGAACTGCGCCCAGCTGCGCGCGTGCAGGTGGCCCAGCCAGACCTCGTCCAGCCGGTGGCGGTTGCTGGCCTCGGTGCCGCGGTATTTCAGCGTGTGGATGCCGAGCCTCGTGTCCTCTATGCCGGTGCGGGCAAAGACCTTGCCCGAGGTATGGCTGAGGAATCCGCCGTAGAGATGTGCGCCGAATGTCGGGTAGATCTCTTGCAGCACCGCCTTGGGCTTGCCGGCGTGCTTGTGGGTGAGCTTGAAGCGATGCGGCAGGCCATCCTCGCTTGCCAGCGCCTCGGCGGGAGCGACGCGCGCGACGGCGGCGGAAAGCGGGACTTCGCAGAGCAGCTCGGCCAGCGGCCGCTGCGGCAGCAGGACCTCATCGACGTCGATGTGACCAAGCCAATGCACCCCCAGCCCGTCCCGCAGGCTTTGCGTCGCATTATAGGCCTGCCGGACCTGATGCGCTTCGGGTCGGGCGCGGCCGCTGGCCTGCCAGTAGATCGCATCGCACTGGGTGACGCGGATCGCGGGGTGGCGCGTGAGGAAGGCCGCGGCCTCGGGATCGGGCGCATCGAGGTGGATGTGCAGCGCCGCGGCCCCCAGTTCGAGGTGATGCGCGGCAAAGCGGGCGATCTCGGGCAGCGGCGCGCGGATGGTCGAGGTCAGCCCCCAGCGCAGCGTCTCTGACGTGACTCCCCGATGGCTGGCAGGCACTGGAGCGGGCGCGCCGCCTGTCTTTGCCCCATCGCGCCGGGCCTGCCGTTGGCGCATGGTCTTCAGCCGGGAGAACACCGTCCGGTCGTCGGCGATTAGCATCTCGAGCAAGCGATGGGCGAGCGGCTGGATCACCCGGTCGCCCTCGGCCTCACGCCAGAGCCGCCCGATCATGTTGACGTCGAGCCCGCCGCTCGGCAGCGCGTAGCCGTCCATCTCAAGCGGCAACGGGCCCTGTGCCTTGCCGTCGAGCGCAAAGGGGCGGTGGGCCATATGCCCCGAATAAAGCCGTTCGCTCTCGTAGAGCTTCATCGTGCCGAAAAGCGTGCTCAGCGCCAGCCCCACGGAGCGCTGCACGGCGCTCAGCCCATGATCGCCGAAGGTGGTCACCGAGGACACCAGCCAGCGCGGGTCGAGCTGCTGCAAAAGCGCCGGGGCCTCTTCGGCCCAGAGCCGCTGGAAAAGCCCCGGGGCGTGGGCGGGGAACACGCGCTTGCGCAGGTGCGCGATGAGCAGCGCGTTGAGAAATACCAGCTCCGACCGCCCGGTCAGCTCGCGCCGCAGCGCGTGGCGCTTCCGGTGATGGTTCGAACGGAAGGGCGGCGCCTCGGCGGGATCTGCATCTGGCTCGGGGACGATCTGCGCAGCAAGCCCGGCGAGCGGCGTGTCCATCGGTGGCAGCGCTTCGCCCGGCGCGAAATCGAGCGCGTCCCGGCGCCCCTCCATCTGGGTGAGAATGGCCTCGATGCCGCCGGGATAGGGGGGTGACTTCTCTCCGCTCATGGCGCGGAGACTGGCGCCATCTTACGGCACAGGCAATCTCCCGCAGCCGCGCGCCGGCGCATGGATGGCCAGCGTCGCCTTTCCGCCACGGCCCGGCGGGGTCACTCCATGGCGAGGATCATGTTGCGCACCACCGGGTAGATCTCGGTCTCCCACCTGCGGCCGTTGAACACGCCGTAGTGTCCGACGTTGGCCTGCAGGTGATGGCGCTTGAGATGCGGGCGCAGCGACGCGCAGAGGTCATGCGCGGCCGCGGTCTGTCCGAGCCCGCAGATGTCGTCGCGGCCGCCCTCGACGGTGAGCAGCGCGGTGTGGCGGATCTTGCCAGGGTCGACCTTGCGGCCGCGGTAGCTCAGCGCGCCCGTGGCCAGTTCGGCCCTCTGGAAGATGCGCTCGATGGTCTCGATGTAGAACGCCTCGGTCAGGTCGAGCACGGCGAAATACTCGTCGTAGAACTCCTTGATCTTGTGTGCCTTCTCGGTCTCCCCGGCAAGGATGTGATCGTAAAGCTTCCGATGCGTCGCGCGGTGCCGGTCCATGTTCATCGACATGAAAGCCGTGAGCTGTACGAAGCCCGGGTAGACCTTGCGCCCGGCGCCGGCATAGCGCCAGGGCACCCGGGCGATCACATTGCGCTCGAACCACTCGATGGGTCTCTGGTTGGCCAGATCGTTGACCGTCGTGGGGCTCTCGCGCACGTCCACCGGCCCGGCCATCAGCGTCATCGAGAGCGGCGTTGCCGGGTTGCGGTCCTCGGACATGACGGCGACCGCCGCCAGCGCCTGCACGCAAGGTTGGCAGACCGCGAGGATATGCGCCCCGGGGCCGATCTCCTCGAGAAAACGGATAACGTAGGAGATATAATCCTCGACACCGAAATCCCCTTCGGAAAGAGGCACATCTCGGGCGTTCTTCCAGTCGGTGATAAAGACGTCATGGTCACGCAGCAACACCTTCACCGTGCCCGCCAGCAGCGTGGCGAAATGGCCCGAGAGCGGCGCGGTCACCAGCACCTTCGGCTGCGGCGTGTCCATGTCCTTGCGGAAATGCAGCAGTGTGCCAAAGGGCAGGTCGAGCGCGACCTCCTCGACCACCGGCACATCGCGATTGTCGACCCTCACTGTTGAGAGGCCGAAGGCCGGGCGGTCGTGGCTCAGCCGGAATCGCGAGATCATCTCCAGCGCCGCGGCGTTGTGGCGGGTCAGTTGGGCAAAAGGGCCGTTGAGGCGCGGCATGAAATTGAGGCCCTGCATCGCCGCCATGCGGAAAGGGGCGATAAAATCATCAAGTCCCTGGTATCCGGCGTAGAGCACGTCGTTTTCCCTTCCCTGCCTCGCGAAAAGGCTAGCCAGTTCGATGCGCCCGATGCGACAAGAAAATGAGGTCTCGCGTCGAGAGGCAGCACCGAGGGGCAGTCATGGCGGAAGCAACGCTCACCATTTCATCGAAGAATTACTCGTCCTGGTCGCTGCGCGGCTGGCTGCTCTGCCGCATGGCGAGGCTCGATTTCACCGAGGAGATGGTCGATACCTCCGACGCCACCGCCCGGCAGGAACTGCTGCTGCTTTCGCCTACGGTGCGGGTGCCGCGGCTGATCCACGGGCGGGTGCAAGTCTGGGACACGCTGGCCATTGCTCAGTACCTGAACGAGATTTTTCCCGATGCCGGTCTCTACCCCGAGGATATCGCTGCGCGCTCGCATTGCCGCTCGATCTCGGGCGAGATGCACTCGGGCTTTTACAACCTGCGCTCGGCGCTGCCGATGAACCTCAAGGCACGGCACCAGAGCTTCAAGATCTTCTCTGGCGCGCGGCCCGACGTCGAGCGGATCAAGGTGATCTGGCACGAATGCCTCGATGCCTATGGCGGACCGTTCCTCTTCGGCGCGAAGCCCTCGGTGGCCGATGCGATGTACGCGCCCGTCTGCACCCGCTTCCGGACCTACGCGGTGCAGCTTGAGGATCGTCTCCAGCCCTACATGGAGACAATTCTCGACTGGGCGCCGATGAAGGAATGGACCGAAGGCGCGCTGGCCGAGCCTGACGAGATCGTCGAACTCGAGGTCGAATTCTAGCGCGCGAGTTTGCGGATTCCGCGCGCGATCCCCTCCAGCGTCATGGGCACCATGCGCTCCTCGAAGATCTCGCGGATCATGTCGATGGACCGAGTGTAGCCCCAGTGTTTCTCGGGCACCGGGTTTATCCACAGGTGATCGGGCCATTGCGCTCGCGCCCGGCGCAGCCAGACCTCGCCCGCCTCCTTGTTCCAATGCTCGTTGGCCCCGCCCGGCACGGCGATCTCGTAGGGGCTCATCGAGGCGTCGCCGACGAAGATGCACTTGTAATCCGGGCCGTAGGTGTTCAGCACCTCCCAGGTTGGTATCTGGGCATCCCAGCGCCGTCGGTTGTCGCGCCAGAGGCCCTCATAGAGGCAGTTGTGGAAGTAGTACTGCTCGAGGTGCTTGAACTCCGCCCGCGCCGCCGAGAAGAGTTCCTCGACCACCTTCACGTGCGGATCCATCGAGCCGCCAACGTCGAGAAACAGCAGCACCTTCACCGCGTTGCGTCGCTCGGGGCGGGTCTTCACGTCGAGATAGCCGTGCTCGGCGGTGGCACGGATGGTGCCGTCGAGGTCGAGCTCCTCGGCCGCCCCGTCCCGCGCCCAAGCCCGCAGCCGCTTTAGCGCCACCTTGATGTTGCGCGTGCCCAGCTCGACCTGGTCGTCGAGATTGCGGAACTCCCGCTTGTCCCAGACCTTCACGGCCCGCTGGTGGCGGCTTTCTTCCTGGCCGATGCGCACGCCTTCGGGATTGTAGCCATGGGCCCCAAAGGGCGAGGTGCCGGCGGTGCCGATCCACTTGTTGCCGCCCTGGTGCCGACCCTGCTGGTCGCGCAGCCGCTCCTTGAGGGTTTCCATAAGCTTGTCGAAGCCGCCCAGGGCCTCTATCTCGGCGCGCTCCTCGGGCGTGAGGTGTTTCTCGGCCATCTTGCGCAGCCAATCGTCGGGCAGGTCGAGCGCCTCGAGCATGTCATCGAGCGATACCGCCTCGAGCCCCCGGAAGGCCTCGGCAAAGGCGCGGTCAAAACGGTCGAGATGGCGCTCGTCCTTCACCAGCACGCTGCGCGCGAGGTAGTAGAAGCCGGTCACGTCGTACAGCGCCAGTCCGGCCTTCAGCGCCTCGAGGAAGCTCAGGAACTCGCGCAAGGAGACCGGCACCTGCGCCGCTCTCAGGGTTTCGAAAAATCGCAGGAACATCGGCCACCTCCGCGCGGGATGATGCCGCGCGTTGCAGGGAGCCTCAACCCGGGTCTTCTTCTCTTGCAAAATACGTCGAGAGATGAGCCCCAAAGACCAGTCGCCGGGCTTAGAACGCCAGCTTTTCCACGAAGATCGTCAGGATCAGCGCGACCAGCGAGAAGGCGATGCCATAGACCGCGACGAATTGCGCGATGTCCGCCTTGTTGCCCTTGCGGCGCGCGGCGGTCATCCCGCCGATGATGGCGCCAAGAATGGCTCCCGCGATGACGATCATGTGGTTCCTCAGCTCCCTTGCACCGGGTCGAGGGCGGCCCGCCTGCGCACCTGCGCACCGCCGTCCCAATCCGGGCCGAAGCCGTAGCGCGCCCACCCCAGAGAGTCCAGCCGCAGCGCGGCGGCCTCGGCGCTGCGCCCAAGCCCATCAAGCGCCTCGGCGCGCAGGGTCATAAGGCTGGCCAGAAGCGCGGCGTTCTCGTGCCGGCGGGCCACGGCTTCCTGCGGGGCGGTCAGCGTCAGTGCTTCCTCGGGGCGGCCGCTCCTGAGCGCCAGCGCGGCCAATTGGGCGGCGGCATAGGCCTCGTGAAGCCGGGCGTCAGGCAGGGTCGAGAAGATGCGCAGCGCGGCGCGGAACTGCGTTTCGGCCTGCGCCGGTTCGTCGCTGACCAGCAGCCGGCCGAGGGCGAAATGCGTGAAGCCGAGACGGTGATCGGTCCAGCCCTCGGCGCGGGCGAGGCGCAGCGCCTGCTCGGCGGCGGCGCGGCGCCGCGGCAGCGGTTCGGAGGTCCCGAGCGTGGTCTGGATCGCCTCGACCCAGGCGCGCGGCGTGGGCGCGAGGCGACGGTCGGGCACGTCCTGCCCCGCCGGGTTGAGCCTTGCGAGGATCGCGGGCAGGGCGGCGGCCACCTCGGCGCGCGCCATCCCCGAGCGCAGCGCCGGGTCGTAGAAGGCGCGCAGCACCAGCATGTCGTAGCCCGAGAGCACGGTATGCACGTTGTCATCGTTGAAGACGCTCTCGCCGAGCCGGTAGAGGTCATTGAGCGGGCCGAGCGCCTGCGCGATTTCCTCGTGCAGGCAGTCGCGGATTTCCTGCGGCGCGGCGTCGGAGGGCAGGAAGACGGCGGCGGTCTCGCGTTCGCGCACCTCGGTCCAGCTCGCCTCGCCGGCGTTCTGCGCGCGGCGATACTCGCTCCAGGAGCTGACACCGGGAATGACGAAACAGGCTGCCTGCGGCAGCTGCTTGCGGATCTTCTCGCGCGGCACCGGGACCAGCGTGATGTTGGCCTCTCCGCGCTTCACCTCGGTGATGTCGATCCCGGCCTCCTCGCGCAGTCGGCGCAGCAGCCGGTCGAGATCGGGCGCAAGGCTTGCCGGCGCCGTGCCTGCCACCCGCAGGGTCACCGGTCCCTCGAAGCGGCTGAAGACCGGCAGCGCGCGCCCCGATTCCAGCGAGAAGGCGAGATCGAGGATGTCCCGCGCGATCTGCGTGTTGCCGGCCTGCGGGGGCACCGGGTTGGGCGCGCCGAAGCGGCTGGCGAGCGGCGGGCTCACCTCGGGTGCCACGGTGGCAGGGCCAGCGGCACGGCTGACGCTCTCGGGCGCCATCGGCGCGCAGGCACCGATCAGCAGGCCGAGGAAGAGAACCAGCCGCCGCATCGCTCAGCGCCGCTGGTATTTGACGAAGGGGGTGACGGTGCCGATCCGGTCGTAGAGCTGCCGTGCGGTGGCGTTGAATTCCTGCGTCATCCAGTAGACGGAAGGTGCGCCTTCCGCATCGGCGGCGGCATAGACCGCCTCGATCAGCGCCCTGCCGACGCCCATCCCGCGCGCCTCGGGCGCGGCGTAGAGGTCCTGCAGGTAGCAGACATTCTCGATCCGCCAGCAATGGCGATGAAAGACGTAATGCACCAACCCAACAGGCACGCAGTCCACCAGCGCGAGCAGCCCGTGGAAATCCTGCGGATCGTCCCCCAAGAGCCGCGCGAAGGTGCTGGCATAGACTTCCTCGGGCACGGAGGACTCGTAGAAGGTGAGATAGCCGGTCCAGAGCGCGCGCCACGCGGCCTCGTCCCCGGCCTCGAGCGGCCGGATGGTCAGGGAGTCTTGGGACATGCTGCCTCTATGCGTTTCTTTTGGTTTATTTATCGTGAACTGCCCGGGGCTTCGCGCCCTCTGCTGCGCCAGTATAGCCGGAGCGGCCCCGGGTTTGTCCCGCGAAAGAGAAAGACGCCGCGAAATTCTGATTTCGCGGCGTCAGAAAATGGAAAGTGACCTTGGGTCAGCAGCTTAACCTGTGCAGCGCTGCAACAGCCGGCTCAGACCATCATCTCCTTGGTGGCCGAGAGGGTGACACCCGGATAGTCGCGCTCGACCCGGTCGATGTCCCACTGCATGCGCGTGAGGTAGACGATATCGCCGTCGTTGTCGTGGGCGATGTGCTGCTTGTTGGCGTTGACGAACTTCTCGACCGACGCCTTCTCGCCGTGCACCCAGCGCGCCGAGGTGAACTGCGAGGGCTCGAAGCGCACCGGAAGCGAGTATTCCTGCTCGATCCGCGCGCCCAGCACCTCGAATTGCAGCGCGCCGACGACGCCGACGATGTAGCCCGAACCGATCGACGGCTTGAAGACCTTGGCGGCGCCTTCCTCGGCGAACTGGTAGAGCGCCTTTTCCAGATGCTTGGCCTTCATCGGATCGCCCGCGCGCACGCTTTGCAGCAGTTCCGGAGCAAACGACGGAATGCCGGTGACTTTCAGCGTCTCGCCCTCGGTCAACGTGTCACCGATGCGCAGCTGTCCATGGTTGGGAATGCCGATGATGTCGCCCGCCCAAGCTTCGTCCGCCAACTCGCGGTCGGCGGCGAGGAAGAGCACCGGGTTGGAGATCGCCATCGGCTTCTTGGTGCGCACATGGGTCAGCTTCATGCCGCGCTCGAAATGGCCCGACGACAGGCGCACGAAGGCGACGCGGTCGCGGTGCTTGGGGTCCATGTTGGCCTGCACCTTGAAGACGAAACCGGCGACCTTCTTCTCGTCGGGGGCAATCTGCCGCGGATCGGCCGAGGTCGGCTGCGGCTCGGGGGCGAGCTCGCCGATGCCGTCCATCAATTCCTTGACGCCGAAGGAGTTGATCGCCGAGCCGAACCAGATCGGGGTCATATGCCCCTCGAGCACCGATTGCGGGTCGAGCGCGGGCAGCAGTTCGCGCGCCATTTCGACCTCTTCGCGCAGCTGCTCGAGCAGGTCGGCAGGCACATGTTCGGCGAGCTTCGGGTCGTCGAGGCCGCTGATCTTGATCGATTCCGCCACCCGGTTGCGGTCGGCGGGATCCATCAGTTCAAGACGGTCGTGGATCATGTCGTAGCAGCCGACGAAATCGCGGCCCATGCCGATCGGCCAGCTGGCGGGCGTCACGTCGATGGCAAGGTTTTCCTGGATCTCGTCGATGATCTCGAAGGTATCCCGCGCCTCGCGGTCCATCTTGTTGCAGAAGGTCAGGATCGGCAGGTCGCGCAGGCGGCAGACCTCGAAGAGCTTGCGGGTCTGACTTTCCACGCCCTTGGCGCCGTCGATGACCATGATCGCCGCATCCACCGCCGTCAGCGTGCGGTAGGTGTCTTCCGAGAAGTCCGAGTGGCCGGGCGTGTCGACGAGGTTGTAGCGGAAGTTGCCATACTCGAAGGACATTGCCGAGGCGGAAACCGAGATGCCGCGCTCCTGCTCCATCTTCATGAAGTCCGAGCGCGTGCGCCGCGCTTCGCCCTTGGCGCGGACCTGTCCGGCCATCTGAATCGCCCCGCCGAAAAGCAGGAACTTTTCGGTCAGCGTGGTCTTGCCCGCATCCGGGTGCGAGATGATCGCGAAGGTGCGGCGCCGCGCTATCTCGGGCGGCAGGGTGGGGCGGTTCGAAGCGGTGTCCAGCATGAGCGCGCGTATAGGTGTGGGCGGGGGTTTTGTCTATGGGGAACCGCGTCGCGCCGATGGCGGTTGAGGCTTCAAAAGGAGACCCCGGATGACCAAGGACCACGCCCCGTCGATCAAGGACCCCGACCTCTATGAGACGCTGCGCGACAAGGGCTACTCGGAGGAGAAAGCGGCGCGCATTTCCAACGCCAAGGCCAATCCCGACATGCACCCGTCCGAAAAGGGCGGCAAGGCGCCCCCCTACGAGGACTGGACCAAGGCGGAGCTTTACGAGCGCGCTCAGGAGATCGGCATAGACGGGCGCTCGAAGATGACAAAGGCCGAACTGATCGACGCCCTGCGTTCCCACTAGGATCTGAGCATGTAGGCCGCTTAGGCGGGTGCATTTGCTAAGAGCAAAAGTCCGACGGCGGCCCGGCGCGCAGCCTTCTGGGCAAAGATAGCTCCGGGGAGCCCCCCGCCGCGCGACGGGGCAGATGGGTCAGCTCACCCCGCCGACGATTGCCGCAGGATCTCCGCCGCGTCGGGCCGCTGCAGGAGCGTTTCCTGCACCTCCAGCTCCGGCTGATCCGAGGCGCTGTGCCGCGGCAGCAGCGCGCTCACCTGCTCCGACAGCTCGGCTGGCAGCACGGCGCGCGTGCGGGTGTCGACCAGCATGGATTCCGCCGCGATGCCCTCGGCGTAGATGATCTGGTGATGGTCGAAGAGCATCTGGTAGTAGTCCACGAAGCCGCCTTCCCGGCGCAGGATTGTCTCGCCGTTGATCAGGTGGCGGGCGCGCAGCAGCAGCTCGGAACGGCCGGCGCCGAGCCGGTCGCGGCGCTGGTAGACAAAAAGCCGGTGGTCGGGGCTGACCAATAGGTCTCGGGCGGCGTTGAGCGTGCCGGCGCGGATCAGGATTGGCGCGAAGGCACCGACCGCACGCAGCGTCTGCTGGCCGATCCAGCGGATCTCCTGCGCGCCGTCGTCGCGGGTCAGCACCCGGTCGCCGACCCGGAGGTCCTCCACGGCGCACTGCGCGCCGGACGCGAGGGTGATCAACGTGCCGGCGGTGAAAGACACGCAGGCAAGCTGGGCGAAGCGGGCCAGCGCCGTGTCGCGGTTGACCCCGATCAGCGCGTAATCCTTGCGCGGCTGCATCCCCGCGAGGGGCATCAGGTAGACTTCGGTCACCAGCCCGTCGGCGCAGGTTTCGACCAGTGCCAGCGCCTCGGTGATGGCGCCGTCGCGGCTCATGAAGGTTAGGCAGGCGTCGAGGTGCAGATCGGCGCCGCGCCGACCCAGTTCGCTGCCGAGGGCGATCTCGAAGGGTGAGGCGGCGGCGGGCAAGAGGGTCAGCCGCGCCGGGCGGGCAAGGGGCGAGAGCGCGTAGACATCGTCGGGTTGCAGCTCTTCGGCAAAGCTCAGCGCATCGCCGAGGTTGGCGCCGCTGACCACGCGCAGATCTCTGCCGCGGTATACCGTCACGCTGTGCGCCGGGCGGGCGGCGCCGGGCATCACACTGGAAAGGGCCTCTGCCATCACTCGTCTCTACCTGCGCGCGGGTCTTTCGGGGTTTCCCGAAATGCCTCCGCCCACTCCTACATTGCCCCGGGCGATGCGGTCCCCCGAGGCGCTCTCAGCCTACACGCCATTGTCTCTCAGGGGAATGTGTCATCATATGGCCCCGGACCCGGCGTTTTGCCGGCGGAGTGCACAGGGAGAAGAAGATGGATCTCGGGATCGCGGGGAAAACGGCGCTGGTCTGCGCCTCGTCGAAGGGGCTGGGGCGTGGCTGTGCCGAGGCGCTGGCCGAAGCTGGCTGCAACCTTGTCATGAACGCGCGTGGCGCCGAGACGCTCGAGGCCACTGCCGCCGAGATCCGCGCCACCTATGGGGTCGAGGTGGCCACCGTAGCGGCCGACATCGTCTCGGAGGATGGACGGGCGCAGGTGCTCGAGGTGGCGCGCGGCGCCGACATCCTGGTGACCAACGCGGGCGGTCCGCCTCCGGGCATATGGAGCGACTGGGACCGCACCGATTTTCTCAAGGCGCTTGACGGCAACATGCTCACCCCGATCGCCCTGATGCAGTCGCTGCTGCCGGGGATGATGGAGCGCGGCTGGGGCCGGGTCGTCAACATCACCTCGCGCTCGGTCAAGGCGCCGATCCTGCAGCTCGGCCTGTCGAACTCGGCGCGGGCGGGGCTCACGGGCTTTGTGGCCGGCACCTCGCGCCAGGTGGCCGAAAAGGGCGTGACGATCAACAATCTGCTGCCGGGCGTGCATGAGACCGCGCGCATCGTGCAGATGGACAAGCACGACGCCGAGAAAACCGGCCGCCCCATCGCCGAGATCAGCGCCGAGCGGGCGGCGGGCATCCCCACGCGGGAATACGGGCAGGCCGCGGATTTCGGGCGTATGTGCGCCTATCTCTGCTCGGTCCATGCACGGTTCATCGTCGGGCAGAACATCGTGCTCGACGGCGGCGAGACCCTGGCGACGATCTGAGCGAAGAGCCATGGCACGAGGACCCGACGGGCAGGGCGGCGGAGCGGGATTCTCGCTCGCCGACCAGTTGTTTAACCGCCAGTCTCTGACCGATCTGGGGCGCGATTTCTCGGTGCTGCCCGGCTTCGACGCGGAACGTTTCGTCGAGACCGCCTTGTCCCGGCTCGCCGGCCTCGGGGTGCACGCACGGCTCGAGGTGCTGGCCGAGGCGCTGGCCGCGCAGCTTCCTTCGGGATTTCCCGAAATGGCGGAGCAGGTCGAGGCAGCCCTGCCGGAGCCGCTCGATCCCACGCTCGGCGACGATGATTTCGGGCGGTTCATCCATGCGGTGCCGGGCGTTCTGGCGGTCAAGCATGGCATGGCGCATCCCGAGCGGGCGCTGGACCTGATCCATGCGGCCACGCAGCGCTTTTCGATGGAATTTGCGCTGCGACCCTTCCTCAACCGCTGGCCGGCCGACGTGCTGGCGCGGCTCGACAACTGGGTCGCGGATCCGAATTACCACGTGCGGAGGCTGGTCTCCGAGGGCACCCGGCCCAAGCTGCCCTGGGGCATGGGGATCAGCCTCGATCCGCTGGTGCCGCTGCGCTACCTCGACGCGCTGCATGCGGACAAGACGCGCTTTGTCACGCGCTCGGTGGCCAACCACCTCAACGATCTGTCGAAGATTGCACCAGGCGAGGTGCTCACCCGCCTCGGGCGTTGGCAGGAGGAGGCGCGGCAGGCACCCAGGGAGATGGACTGGATCACCCGCCACGCCCTGCGCACCGCGGTGAAGCGTGGCGAGCCCGAGGCGCTGGCATTGCTCGGCTATCGCCCGGATCTGCCGGTGGCGGCGCGGGTGACGCTTTCCTCCACGGATGTGAAGATTGGCGACAGGCTGGGCTTTGCGGTCGAGTTGGTTTCGCCCGAGGGCGGGCCTGTGCTGGTGGACTACCGCCTGCGCTTCCACCGTCCGGGCGGCAGCGCCGAGAAAGTGTTCAAGCTGAAGTCGGCCAGGCTCGTGCCCGGCACACCGCTGCGGCTGGACAAGCACCACCGGATGAAGGGCGATGCCACCACCTTTCGGCTGCATCCCGGTCCCCATGCGGTGATCGTGCAGGTCAACGGCCGCGACGTCGCGGAGGCGACTTTCGCATTGAGCGCCTAGGCGTCTCGCCTCAGGGCAGGGAGCCTGGCTTCGACCCGCGCGGCGACGAAGCGCGCGATCATCGGCCCGGTGGCGAGCACGATGATGAAGCGCAGCGTCTGCATGGCCATGACAAAGGCCATGTCGACGTTGCTGGCGGCGGCGATCACGGCAACGGAATCGGCGCCGCCGGGGCTGGTCGCGAGGTAGGCGGTCAACGGGTCCACCCCGGCGAAGACCACCAGTGCCGCCGCCATCAGCCCGCAGAGTGCCATCAGCAACAGCACCGAGATCACCAGCCTCGGCAGGGCGCGCGCGGTATGGCGGAGGATGTCACGGCTGAAGCGCAGCCCGATCGTCCAGCCGACAACCGCGTAGGCCAGCGCCATCATCCAGCCCGGCGTCACCGGCGCGAGCCACCCGAGCCCGTTCGCCGCCGCGCCCAGAAGCAGCGGGATCAGGAAGGTGCCTGCCGGCATGCGGGTGATCCGGGTCAGCACGATGCCAAGCGCCATGACGATCAGCGCGTCGCGCAGGCCGCGGTCCGGGACCGCGAACAAGGGGGCCGGGTCGCTGGCCATCTCCGGCGCGCCGACGAAGACACGCGCCACCAGCGATGCGCCCGCGGCGACCATGACCACCCGCAGGTATTGCATCACGGCGACAAGCCGAATGTCGGCGCCATGCGCCTCGGCGAGGAAGACCATCGCCTGTGCCGCGCCGGGCGACGCGCCCCAGACCGCGGTGTTGCCCGGCAGCACCTGCTTGAGCGCCAGCACGTAGCCAAGAAGCGCCGCTGCCGCGATCACGAAAACCACCCCGAGCGCGAAGATCGGCCAGTCCTGCGCAATCTCCGGCAGCACTGAGGCGGGGATTTGCCCGGCGATCATCGTGCCCACGGCTGCCTGAGCCAGTTCGAAGAGCGGGCGCGGCGTTGCGATCGCGCGCGGGCCCGACGCCAGCCCGCTCGCGGCCAGCGCGATGGCGGCGATCATTGGTCCAAGAAGCAGCGCCGCGGGGACATGCAGCAGCTCGAGCCCGGCGCCCAGGACCGCCGAGAGCAGGAAGACTGCGAGCCACGCCAGCAGGCGGGAGTGGGTGGGACGGGCCATGCGGCCTCCGCTCGGAACAAGGATGGGCGCGCCCGCCGGAGCGGTCGAGGCCGGGGAGAGCCCGGAGGCTCGGGGCGCGGAGGCGGGGCACGTCCTGCGCTTGGGTCAGGGCGCGCGGAGCCGATCTGCGCCCTTCAGGAAACGGATCGGGCGCCGAATGTCCAGAGGGGATAGCGAGAGGCATGCGATTGCGGTGCCTCAAGGCGTATTGGCGGCGCCTTGAGGCAAGGGGCTTTCCGGGGCCGCGTCGGTGCCGCGCAGGCACCGGCCGCGGCCCTCCCGAGCGACCGGGTCTTGCAGCGGATCACTCCGGCCCGTCGATCTCCAGCTTCACCGCCGCGTACCAGTCGGCCACTGCGCGGATGTCCTCGTCGGTCATCTCGGCGGCGATGGAGGACATGATGTCATGCTTGCGCTTGCCGGTCCTGAACGCCTTGAGCTGGGTGTCGATGTAGATGTTGACCTCGCCCGCGAGGTTCGGCGCCTCGGGCAGCAGGGCGATGCCGTCTGCCCCATGACACGAGATGCAGGCCTCGGGTGCATCTGCCTCGCTCACCCCCTCGGGCAGGCTGGCGCTGGCGCTATGCGATCCGTACCAAGCGGCCACATCGGCGATCTGCTGCGCCGTGAGGCCCGCCGCGACGACCGACATCATCTCGTGCTCGCGCGCGCCGCTCTTGAACGCCATGAGCTGGCTCTCGAGATAGGTCTCGGGCTCGCAGCCGATGTTCGGCGCGATGGGGATTTGTGCCATGCCATCAATGCCGTGGCAGGTGCGGCACATGTTGGCGACCTTCCGGCCCGCCGCCGGATCACCGGCAGAGAGCGGGGTGCCCCCGGCGAGCATCAGCCCGCCGAGGATCATCGAGGCGACAGCCCTCATTCGGCCGCCTTGGGAGCGAAGGCGATGCGCCAGATGGCCCCGGCGAAATCGTCCGACACCAGCATCGAGCCATCGCGCAGGAAGGCGATGTCCATCGGGCGTCCGCGATATTCACCGGTCTCTTCGTCGAGCCAGCCGTCGGCGAAGACCTCGGTGTTGGCGGCGTTGCCCTCCTCGTCGAGCGAAGTGAACATCACCCGCGCGCCGACCGGCTCGGTGCGGTTCCACGAGCCGTGCTGTGCCGAGAAGATCCCGCCCTTGTATTTGTCGGGGAACGAGCCACCGGTGTAGAAGCGCATTCCCAGATCGGCCGCATGCGCTTGCATGTTGACCTGCGGCTCGACGAATTCGACGCCCTCGGGACGCTCCACGTCCTTGTAGTCGGGGATCTCGGTGCCGCCGTTGGTCCAGGGGAAGCCGAAGTGTTGCCCGGCTTCGGTCTGGCGGTTCAGCTCGCCCGGCGGGATATCGTCGCCCATGCCATCCACCTGGTTGTCGGTGAACCACAGCGAGCCGTCGGCAGGGTTGAAGTCATGGCCGACCGAGTTGCGGATCCCGCGGGTATAGACCTCGCGCCCGGTACCGTCCGTGTTGACCCGGATGATGCCGCCGATGCCCATCTTGTCGTACATCTCCAGCTTGTCCTTGGGCTGGATGTTGTGCGGCTGGCCGAGCGAGATGTAGAGCTTGCCATCCGGTCCGACGCGGCAAACGCGGGCGGTGTGGTTGAAGCTCTCTTCCTCGGCGGGGATCAGCTCGCCCTTGGCGATCACTTCGCCCACCGCGGGGTCCGGCCCCTCGAAGAAGAACTCCGCCGCCGGGAAGGTCAGCACCCGGTTGCGCTCGGCGATATAGAGGAAACCGTCGGGCGAGAAACACGGCCCGTTCGGCACGTCGAAGGTGACCGAGGGCGCGAAGTCCTTCACCTCATCCGCCACGCGGTTGCGGTCGCGGTCGACGATCGACCAGACCTTGTCCTTGCGGGTCCCTGCAAAAACGACGGTGCCCTGCGGCGCGACAGCCATCGAGCGGGCATCCGGCACCACGGCATAGAGGCTGACCTCGAAGCCGTCGGGGACGTTGATATGCGGCAGGATTTCCTTCAGCGCGTCGGCGCGTTCGCCCTCCTGGTCGATGAAGGTGAAGGCGGCATCGGTCCGCTGCATGTTGGACAGCTTGTCCATATTGTCCTGCGCAAGGACCGGCGTCGTCAGGATGGTGGAAAATAGAAGACTTGAAACGAAATGATTGGCTTTCATAGTTTTCTCCCTAAATCAGCCCTCCACACTCCGCCTGCTGACGGAGTTCCTCCGGGTGGACCTCAGGAAAGCTGCGGGCCCAATGTGCGATTCGTCAACGAATTCCCGCAATTCTAAAGTGCATTTAAAGTGAAGCATTCATGTCAAAATAGAGCGCTGCGCGGCACGCGGCGCTCTTGTCGGAAACCGTTCGGCCTTACTGCGCCGCAATAGGTCTCCGCGCCAGCTGGCATTCGGCCCAAAGCGACTCCAGCGCCAAAAGAAGCCGCCGGATGTCTTCGGCGGAATGGACCGGCGCGGGGGTGATGCGCAGCCGCTCGGTGCCGCGCGGCACCGTGGGATGGTTGATCGGCTGGATGTAGATGCCGTGCTCGTCGAGCAGCCGGTCCGAGATGTAGCGACATTTCTGCGGGCAGCCGACCATCACCGGGATGATGTGGCTGGGGTTCGGCAGATGCGGCACGCCGATCCGGTCGAGCCCCTCGCGCACGCTGGCCACCGCCCGGCGCTGCGCGGCGCGCTCGCGCTGCGAGCGCTTCAGGTGCGCCACGGCGGCGCGGGCTCCTGCGGCGACGGCGGGCGGCAGCGCGGTGGTGAAGATGAAGCCAGAGGCGAAGCTGCGGATGAAGTCGCAGAGCGTCGCCGACGCGGCGATATAACCACCGGCCACACCATAGGCCTTGCCCAGCGTGCCCTGGATCACGTCGATGCGGTCCATCAGGCCTTCGCGCTCGGCGATGCCGCCGCCGCGCGGTCCGTAAAGGCCGACGGCATGGACCTCGTCGAGATAGGTCATCGCGTTGTAGCGCTCGGCCAGCGCGCAGATCCCAGCGATCGGAGCGATGTCGCCATCCATCGAGTACACGCTTTCGAAGGCGATCAGCTTGGGCCGGTCGAGAGGCAGGGTGGCGAGGTGGCGTTCCAGATCGGCCAGATCGTTGTGCCTCCATATGATCCGCTCTGCCTTGGACTGCCGGATGCCCTCGATCATCGAGGCATGGTTGAGCGCGTCAGACAGGATAACCAGACCCGGAATGCGCGCGCCGAGCGTACCGAGGCTGGCCCAGTTCGACACATAGCCGGAAGTGAAGAGCAGCGCCGCCTGCTTGCCGTGCAGCTCGGCCAGGTCCGCCTCGAGCAGCACGTGCTCGTGGGTGGTGCCAGAGATGTTTCGGGTGCCGCCCGCGCCAGCGCCGCAAGTGTCGAGCGCGGTGTGCATCGCCTCAAGCACCGCCGGGTGCTGGCCCATGCCGAGATAGTCGTTCGAGCACCAGATGGTCACCTCGCGGTGCGCGCCGTGGTGGGTGGCAGCGGGAAAGGCCCCCCGTAGACGTTGCAGTTCGGCAAAATGGCGGTAGTTGCCGTCGGCCTTGAGCCTGTCGAGCTGGGTGCGGAACAATGCATCATACATGCTCAGAACTCCGTGGCGGCGGCGGCAATGCGGGCGAGCAGCGCGTTGACCGGCGCCATGCTTTCGCGTGCAAAGCTGCGGTAGCCGATCTTGGTCTCGGCGCCCCGGCTCTCGACGAACATCGCATAGGGGCAGAACGCAAGGTTTTTCGGATCCGCCTGCATCACCTCGCGCGAGGTGGTGGCGGAGCAAAAGAGATACACGTCGGCGGCATCGAAAAGATGGGTCTCGGCGCCGATGTCGGCGCCGGTCCGGGCCAGCATCTCGCCGACATGGCTGATGTGATCGACCACCAGCCCCTCGCCGATGATCGCATTCTCGAGCGCGAAAGTCGCTTCCTCGAAGCTGCCGTCATAGGCGTGGGTGATGACCTCCTGCGCCGTGGCGGCGGCCGGCAGGGTGATCAGCAGGGCAAGCGTTCTGAGCATGGCGGGTCTCCGTGGTGAAAGACCCGGCCGCGGAGTTCCGCGGCCGGGCTGTCTGTCATTCGGCGAAGGTCGAGAGATAGGCGATGACCGCGTCGATATCCTCGGGCTTGCGCAGTCCGGGGAAAGACATCTTGGTGCCCTTCATCGCTTCCTTTGGCTTTTCGAGGAAGGCGTGCAGCCGCTCGAGGGTCCAGGTCTCGCCGGCGCCGTGCGCCTCCTCAAAGGGCTTGGAGTAGCGGAAGCCCTCGATCGAGCCGATGCCGCGCCCGACGATGCCGTTGAGCTCGGGGCCAGACTTGTTCCTCGCCCCGTCGCCCACAGCGTGGCAGGACATGCACTTCTTGAACACCTTCTCTCCGGCGGCGATCAACTCGGGGTCGGCGGCAGCAGGGGGGGGCGCGGGCTCGGCTGCGGCATCCGTTGCGATCCCCGTGGCCTCGGTGCCAATGTCGGCAGAGGCCAGTTCAACTTCTTCGCCGGGGGCCTCTGCAGAAGGTTCAGCCGCGGCCTCGTCGTTGCCATGGTCCGGGGTCACGTCGAGCACCGTGGCGCGCATGGTGATCTCGACGCTGTCCTTGCAATCCGTCATGCAGGGCTCGCCGGTCCATTGCGGGTATTCGGTCTCGGGCCGGTCATCGATGATGAAGCCGCCCGCGTTGGGCATGACCACCTCGGAGAAGGTCTCGTTCGAGAGGGTGAAATCCTCGTCGACGATGAAGTTCGAATAGAGGATGTAGGCGACGATGGCATAGACCTCGTCCGGCTCCAGCGACTGCGCGTTGCCGAAGGGCATCGAGCGGTGCACGTAGTCCCAGGCGGTCGACAGGTGTGGCCAGTAGCTGCCCACGGTCTTCACCGGGTCCTTGTTGGCCAGCGTGTCCTCGCCACCTGCCAACTTCGGCCAGTTGCCGGACCCTTCGGCGAACTCGCCGTGGCAGGAGGCGCAGTTCTCGGAAAAGAGCATCTCGCCATCCTCGACCGAGCCGCTGCCGGGCGGCAGGCCGGTGCCGTCGGGCGAGACGTCGAGGTTCCAGGCGGCGATCTCTTCGGGCAGGGCTTCGCGGCCGATGCCGAGCGGGCCGTCTTTGGGCGCTTCGCCTGCCTCGGCGGCGGCGACGAGGCCGCCCGCTGGGACAGCGGGCGCGGCGAACTCAAGCGGGGTCAGGCTCCGCAGGTCTGCTGGCGCCTGAGCCACGAAACGGTCGGCCAAGTTGACCGCGAGGGTCAGGGTGACCGCGATGCCGCCGAAGACGCTGGCGTAGAGTTTAAGAGACTTCGACATTTTCGGCCTCCCCGTTTGGTTTGACCCACCAGGTCTGTATGCAGTTGTTGTGATAGACCGAGTTCTCGCCGCGCACCTCGCGCAGCTGCGTCTTGGTGGGCTGCACGTAGCCGGTCTCGTCCATGGCGCGGGACTGCAGGAACATCTCTTCGCCATTCCACTCGGTGTCGAGATAGAAGCGGGTGAGCGCCTTGGTCTCACCCTCGCGGGCGAGCCGCGCGGTCTGCCAGCTCTTGCCGCCATCGATCGAGACGTCGACGCGGGTGATCCTGCCGTGGCCGGACCAGGCGAGGCCGGTGATCACCAGCGGGCCGTGGCCGTGCTTGATGGGCGCCTGCGGACTGGGCGAAGTGACCACGGATTTCGCGTCCATCACCCAGGTCCACTTGCGCGAGGTGCCGTCAGCCAGCGTGTCCGTGTACTTGGAGGTCTCCTCGCGGCTCTCGACGGGGCCGTCCAGTACCTCGATGCGGCGCAGCCATTTCACCCACATGTTGCCTTCCCAGCCGGGCACCACGAGGCGCACCGGGTAGCCGTGTTCCTTGCGCAGGGCCTCGCCGTTGGCCTTGAAGGCGACGAGCACGTCGTCGAGCGCCTTGTCCATCGGGATCGAGCGGCCGTTGGAGGACGCATCTGCGCCCTCGACATAGACCCATTTGTCGGTGGTCGCGGGCAGGCCTGCCTCGCGCAGCAGGGTGCGCAGCGGCACACCGGTGTATTCCATGTTGTGGATCATGCCGTGTGTGAACTGCGCGCCGTTGAGCTGCGCGCCCGCCCATTCCATGCCGGTGTTCGCGGCGCACTCGCAGAAGTAGACGTGGTTCTCGCGCGGGAAGCGCTCGAGATCTTCGTAGGTGAAGATGAGCGGTCTATCGACCAGCCCGTTGATCATCAGGCGGTAATCGCTCTTGCTGAGCTCGATCGCGCCCGAGTGGTGCCGCTCGAAGGCGCAGCCCTGCGGTGTGATCGTGCCATCGAGCGCGTGGATCGGGGTGAAGTTGATCGAGCTGATCGGGTCGGCAGTCAGCCAGGGGACGTTGCGGCGCACCACGTCGTCCTCGAAGCGGATCGGCAGCCCGTAGGGGGTGGCATCGACGCCGTCGCCGAGGCCCTGCGCCCAGGGCTGCACCTCGGTGATCAGCGGATCGGGTTCTGCGGCCCGCGCGGCCCCTGCGGTCACGGCCACGGTGGCGGCCCCCTGCAGGAAGGCACGGCGCGATGTCTTCGGCTCGCTCATTCTGTCCTCCTTTGTTCTTTTGGGGTCCTGCGTCATGCGCCAACCACCTCGACCGAGGTGTTCTCGTCCAGCTGCACGCGGCCCAAACTGCGGATGTGGCTTTCCACGACGTCCCAGATCGGCGGGCCCTCGGTGCCCTCGTTGACGCTGGCCCAGCCGGCGACGGTGTAGCTCTTCGCGGGGTCGATTGCCTCGCCGGTCCCCAGCAGCGTCATGTCCGAGATGCGCTGTCCTACCGGGGCGCTCACGTCGATGCGGTAGCCGAGCCCGCCGACGCGGACCATGTCGCCGCCCTGCTGGTAGTAGGGATCGGGGTTGAAAATGTTGTCGGCGACGTCTTCCAGCACGGTCTTCAGGAACGCGCCGGTCATCTCAGAGCGGTAGGCCTCGGGGTAGCTCATCGAGGTGACGTTCCACAGGTCCTCGCGGGTGATCGGGTCGCCCTCGAGCAGCGATGGTCCCCAGCGCACGCCGGGAGAAAGGGCGATCTGCGCGTCGCGCTGGGTCAGCAACGCGTCACAGATCAGGTCGTCCCAGGTGCCGTTGAAATTGCCCCGGCGGTAGAGCGTGGTGTCGGTATGGCCGATGACCTCGGACAGCTGCTCGGCATAGGGCGCGCGCTGCGCGTCGATGAGCGCAGTCATCTCGGGGTCGGCGGCAATCACATCCGAGAAAATCGGGATCAGCTTGTGGCGGAACCCCATCATCCGGCCATCGCGCACGTCGAGATCGACGCGGGAGACGAACTTGCCGTTGGAGCCCGAGGCGATCAGGATCGTCTCGCCCACGAGCACCGGCTCGGGCAACGCGTCGTGCGTATGGCCCGAGAGCAGCACGTCTATGCCGGTGACCCTCTCGGCCATCTTCTTGTCGACGTCGAAGCCGTTGTGGCTGAGCACCACGACCAGCTCGGCGCCGGCCGCGCGGACCTCGTCGACCATCTCCTGCATGCGCGCGTCGCGGATGCCGAAGGAATACTCGGGGAACATCCAAGATGGGTTGGCGATCGGCAGGTAGGGGAACGCCTGGCCGATGACGGCGATCTTCACGCCGCCACGGTCGAAAAACTTGTAGGGCTGGAACAGCTCGGCGGGCTCGTCCCACTCGGCATCAAAGATGTTCTGGCCGAGCGCGGCGAAGGGCAGCCCCTCGACGATCTCGCGCACGCGGTCCGAGCCGAGGGTGAACTCCCAGTGGAAGGTCATCGCGTCGGGCTTCAGCAGGTTCATCACGTTGACGCAGTCCTGCCCGGCGGTCTGGTAGCAGGTATAGCTGCCGTGCCAGGTGTCGCCGCCATCGAGCAGCAGCGCGTCCGGGCGCTCGGAGCGGATCTGTTTCACCACGGTCGCCACCCGGTCCATGCCGCCGACACGGCCATAGCCGCGGGCGAGGGCGGTAAAATCTCCCGAGGAGAGGGCGTAGTGGGAGGGGGAACCGTCCTCGATGCCGTACATCTTGCGGAACTCGGCACCGGTGAGGTGGGGGACCTCGCCGTGGTTGCCGCCGACGCCGATGTTGACGGAAGGCTCGCGGAAATAGATCGGCTTCAGCTGCGCGTGGATGTCGGTGATGTGGATCAGCGAGACATTCCCGAAGGCTGGCATGGCCAGCAGGTCGTCCTGCGTCAGGCGCTGTTGCGCCGCGAGCCGTGCCCAGTTGCCGAAGCCGGAGCCGCCATAGGCCGCCGCGGCAGCCATGGAGACCTGGAGGAAATCACGTCGGGAGATCATCGGGGTATCCTCGTACGCATTCAAATGCGTGAATTCGTTTGGGAAGAGAAACCCCGCGCGAGCAGCTCGCGCGGGGCTGGCTTCAGTTGCGGACGGAGGGGCCTTCGACCGACAGGCCGTTGCCGCGAGAGGCGACGTAGAGTTCGAGCGCGATGAACTCGGGGCTGCCCGGCGAATAGGTCTCGGCGCGGGTGTCGCGCACGCAGCCCTTGAAGCGCGACTGCACCCCGTTGAGGGCCGCGTTCTTCAGCCGGTAGGTCGGGAATCCATTGATCTGGCCCTGGCTGAGATGGTCTGCGCGGATGTAGTTTCCGTAGTTCTGCTCGTGGCAGTTGGCGCAGGAAAGCTCGAGCTGGCCGGTGCGGGTGTAGTAGAGTTCCTTGCCCTGCTCCCAGACCGCCTCGACCGGGCCGTCGATGGCCACGTCGACCGGCATCCCGCGCGACACCGAGGCCAAGAGCGCCTCCATGTTGATCGCGTCGGCGCTGTCGTATTTCCAGGGCTCGGCCCCCATGCGCTCGGTGCGGCAGCCGTTGACCTGCATCTGCAGGGTTCGGACTTCCTCGGCCGCGTCGTTCCACTTGGGATAGCTGGCCTTGACCCCGGCCATCTCCTCGGGTGCGCCGTGGCAGGAGGCGCAGCTCTCGCCCTCGGTACCGTCGACCATATCCCATTGCTCGCGGGCCTGATCGACGAAGATCATTCCGGGGTTGTCGAAGTCGTCGAGCTCCAGTTCCTGGGTCTCGTCCGAGCGGAAGTGCCAGCCCGAGATGACCTCGTCCATCACCTCCGACAGGAACGCCGGGGCGGGGGCCTTTGTGGTGATCTCGATCTCGCCGTTGATGACGAGCTCGTCGTCATCCGGCCCGCCAGCCTGCACCACCAGCGGTGCGGCCAGCAGGGCGAGCGCGGTGAGCGCAATCGCCTTGCGTGTCATGTGTCTCCTCCCTCAAGTTGGCCCGGCCGGCATGGGGACGGGCAAGACGGTATCGGGCGCCCGGCTCCTCTCCGGGCGTCCCGCCGTGTATCAGGCGATCTCGATCGGCTTGGTGTCCGTGTAGGTCGAGCCGTCGTCGTCGTACCAAGTGAAGGTGAATTCCCCGGCCTCGGGCACCAGCGCCTCGAACTCGAAGTAGGGATTGGTCGAAATCGCCGGCTCCATCTTCACGTCGATGACGTTCTGGCCGTTGAAGTCGCAGGTGAAGCGGTTGATGATCGAGCGCGGGATAAGGTTTCCCTCCTTGTCCTTGCGCTGGCCGCTTTCCATCGGGTGGCTGATCAGTGTCTTGAGGGTGATCACCTCGCCCGCGGACGCGGACTTGGGAACCTTGACGCGGGGTTTCACTCCGGATGCCATCTGTCTTGTCTCCTCTTAGCCGCCGCAGCCGCCGATGGTGACCTTCACGGTCTTGGCGGTGCGCGCGAAACTGCCGTCCTCGAGCTTCGCCACCGCGATCACGTCCTGCGTGCCGGCAAGCCTGATGCGGGTCGAGGCCATGCGCGAGCCGGCCAGCGGGCCGAAGGAAAAAGTGGCGACGGCGGGGGTTGGGTTGCCAGCGGCAAGCACCAGGATCTCGGACGCGCCGGGCGCATCCACGCTGATCGGCACGGTGTTGCCATTCTCGGCGATCTCCGGCGCGGTCAGCTCGACGCCGCTGTCGCCGATGTCGGCACCGCCGGTGAACTCGGAGATCAGGTCGTCGACCGAGGCGTTGGCGCGGAAGGGCAGGACCGTCAGCGCCATGGCGCCAAGGGCAAGCCCAAAGGTATCTCGTCTGGTCAGGCTCATGCCGTCTCCTCTCTCAGCTGTCCTGAAGGGTCATCAGGAAGGCCACCACGTCCTCCACCTCTTGGGCGGAGAGGATCGGCGGCAGGTCATCGGGCGCGGCTTTTCCGGTGTAGCCGTCGCCGGGCCGGATGAAGCCGCTGGTCTTGTAGAAGGCGGGCATCACCGTGCCGTCGAACATCTTCTTGGCGTTGGCGACGATGCCGCGCAGCTCGGCCTCGGAGCGATATCCGCCGACGTCGTCGAGCGTTGGGCCTACCTCGCCGTGGAACGGCGCGTCGGCCAGCGCGGTGACCGCATGGCAGGCCACGCAGTTGCCCTTCGACCTGGTGGTCATGATTTCGGCACCCTTCGCGGGATCGCCCGCGGTGCCGGACAGCGAGGCCTCTACCTCGCCGTATTCGGTGAAGCTGACGTCATCTGGAGCTGTCGTGTCTGCCAGCACGGCAGACGCAACGATCCCGATGACGGACGCAAGTGCGACCGTTGTTTTCATGTCTCCTCCCCTTCCATGACTTGAATGCTACGGCACACATCAAGGTTTTTGCAACAACAAATTCATAGCCGTGAATTTAAAGATATGTACGCCATCCGACAGCGCCGTCCTTCGGGACCTCTCAACCAAGGCGCCGCCTGTGCTTTGGCCTGTAACTGTCGAGCGTTGTCAGTTCTTTGCGCGGCCCTCTTCAAGTTTCCGAGCGTGGTACTTCTGGAACGGCTCGTCGCCATCGTAGCCCTTCTCCAGCACCCATTGCAGCATGTGGCGGGTGGTGCTCTTCTCGAAGGCGCCGGGCATGACGGCCACCGCAGCCTGCGGCGCGGGCACCTCCTTCAGCTCCTCTGGCAGGAAGATCATCGTGGGGGTGAAAAGCATTCCCCAGCGCCGCACCATGTCCTTCTCGGGCAGCACCGTGCCATCGAGGTCGGTGACCTCCACATCGCCGAACATGTTGATCTGGATGACGAAGAAATCTTCGGAGAGCATCCTCTCGATGTCCGGCTGCGGGTACACCTCCTCGTGCATCTTGGTGCAGTAGATGCAGCCGCGCTGCTCGATGAGAATCAGCAGGCGCTGACCGGCAGCATTGGCCTCGGCCAGGTCCTCGCGAAGATCCTTGAAGGTGTCGTGCATCCAGGGCGCCTTGTGCAGCCCGTCGTCGCCGAGTTGGGCGGCGGGCGCGGGCAGGGCGGTGGCCAGCGCGATCAACGCCGCCGAGGCCAGCGCGGGGAACAGTCGTGTCATCACTCTCCTCCTTTGGAGTGGGCAAGGTCAGCCGATGCGGCTGAACCATGGGATGGTGTCGATGAGCCAGGCGGCGATCAGGTTGACGCTGTTGGTCGCGATCAGAGCGCCGAACAGGATGAGCAGCACTCCCATCGCCTTTTCCACCCGCCCGAGGTGGCGGCGGAAGCGGGCCATGAAGCGCAGGAAAGGGCCGATGAAGGCGGCAGCCAGCACGAAGGGCAGGGTCATCCCGATGCCATAGGTGAGCAGCAGCAGCGCGCCGTGCTGCGCGGTGTCCTGCCCGGCGGCGGTGAAGAGAATTGCCGCCAGCACCGGACCTACGCAGGGGGTCCAGCCGAAGGCAAAGGCCAGCCCGATGACGTAGGCGCCTACGAAACCGGTTGCGCCCCGGGCCTCGGATCGGACTTGCCGGTAGAGCAGGGGAATGCGCAGCACGCCGAGAAAATGCAGCCCCATCAAAATGATGATTGCAGCAGCAAACCAACGAAGCACACCGAACCATTCGCGGACCATCTGGCCGAAAACGGTGGCCGTGGCGCCCAGTCCGATGAAGACGGTGATCACCCCGAGCGCGAAAAGCACCGCTCCGGTCACCGCGCGGCGGCGCAGCCCGGGCGGCACGACGCCGGTCTCGGCGACCACATGCACCCCCTGTCCGGCAAGATAGGACAGGTAGAAGGGCACGATCGGCAGAATGCAGGGTGACAGGAAAGACAGCAGTCCGGCAAGGAAAGCGCCTAAGAAAGTGACATCAAACATGCTTGCGACGCTCCTACTTCAATACATATTCGCATATAACGTTACGTATGTGATAGGCTCTTGGTCAATCCACTGTGGAACACCCTAGATGCGACTTCTTCTCCTCTTCCTTCTGATCCTGCCCCTGCCTCTGCGGGCCGAGACCCTGCTGCTCATGGCCGAGCAGGCTGGTTGCCGCTATTGCGAGGCCTGGGACAAAGAAATCGCGCCGATCTATCCCAAGACCGCAGAGGGGCAGGCCGCGCCGCTGCGCCGGGCCGACATTCGTGACTTGCCGCAAGATATTGACCTCGCGCGGCCCGTTGCCTTTACGCCAACGTTCATTCTGGTGACGGACGGGATGGAAACCGGACGAATCGAAGGCTATCCTGGACAAGACTTTTTCTGGGCACTGCTTGCCCGCCTGATCGAAGAGGTTTCCGCCTCGCCCGCGCCACCTCCCGCGCAGATAAACGGATGACGCCGATGTCGAACGCAGCCCACCTCCCCGTCTTTGACGAGGGTATGAGCGAGCCGGAAATGGACCGGTTCATGGAAAAAGCCGAAGAGGCGTCGAACCTGCTCAAGGCGATGAGCCACGGCGGGCGGATGATGATCCTGTGCCACCTTGCCTCGGGCGAAAAATCGGTCACCGAACTCGAGGATCTGCTCTCGGCGCGGCAGTCGGCGGTCTCGCAGCAGCTCTCTCGGCTGCGGCTCGAGGGGCTGGTCACCCCGCGGCGGGACGGCAAGACGATCTACTACTCGTTGACGGATGACCGTCCGAAGAAGATCATGGAAGTCATCTACGACCTGTTCTGTCGGGAGGAGTGACCGGCGGCGCATGCTGGCGGTCGGAAGGGAGCGACAGTCGGAATGTTCGATTTTGGTGACGGCGCCGCGCTGGCGGCGCTCGTGGGATTTCTTGGAGGCATCGCACTTGGCCTTGCCGCCCGGCTCGGGCGTTTCTGCACGCTCGGCGCGATCGAGGACGCGCTCTATTCCTCGGACACCCGGCGTCTGAGGATGTGGGGGCTTGCGATCGGCACGGCGGTGATCGCCACGCAGGCCGCGATTTCCGCGGGATGGCTCGACGCCGGCGAGACTTTCTATCTCTCGCGGCAATGGTCGCTGCCCGGCACCGCGCTCGGCGGGCTGCTCTTCGGCTACGGCATGGCGCTCTCGGGCAACTGCGGCTACGGCGCTTTGGCGCGTCTTGGCGGCGGAGACCTGCGCTCGCTGGTGATCGTCGTCGTTATGGGGCTGACCGCCTATGTCACCCTCTCCGGCCCGCTGGCGCTGCTGCGGATCACCGTCTTTCCCGACGCACCGGCCACGTCGCCGCAAGCGTTGTCGCAGGTCACCGGCGCACCGCTGCTGACCGGGCTGGTGGTGGGCGGGGCGCTGGTCGCACTCTCGCTGTCGGGCGGCGGCATGGCGCGCGCCGGGCGGCACATCTTCTGGGGCGTGGTGGTTGGACTCGCGGTAACCTCGGGCTGGGTCGGCACGCAGATGGCCGCGACGCAGAGCTTCGGCGCAACCTCGGTCGAGAGCCATTCCTTCGCGCGCCCGCTTGGCGAGACCCTTCTGTGGCTGATGACGGCCTCGGCGGCGGCGCCCGGCTTTGCCGTGGGCTCAGTGGGTGGCGTTCTGATCGGCGCCTTCCTCGGCTCGCTGCGCAAGGGGCACTTCCGGTGGGAGGCCTGCGAGGACCCGCGCGAGTTGAAACGGCAGATCCTCGGCGCGGCGCTGATGGGCCCGGGGGCGGTTCTGGCCGCGGGCTGCAGCGTCGGGCAGGGGCTGAGCGCTTTCTCCCTGCTGTCGTTCAGCGCCCCCGTCGCGCTGCTGTCGATCTTCGCGGGGGCGGCGATCGGGCTACGCCAGCTTATCGTCGGTTTCGCGCCCGCAGAGTAGCGACGCATTCAGCTCTTCCCGTCCCACGATTTGCATCATAGAATGCGAATGTGTGAATGGGAGGAGAGACCATGCCACTTACCCGCAGACACCTGCTGCAAACCGCCGCGGCCGCCGGCCTCGCGCCGCTGCTGCCCCGTAGGCTGATCGCCGAGACCCAGCTCGGCACGGGCCGGCTGCTCACCGTAAGCGACGGCAACCTCGTGCTGCCCGGCGACTTCGTCTTCGACGGCATGCCCGAGCCCGAGCTGGCGTCGATCCTTGCCGCGCGGCACATCGACCGCCAGCGACTGACACCCGAATGCAACGTGACCCTCTGGCAGGATGGCGAGCAGACCGTGCTCTTCGACGTCGGCGCGGGGCCTGATTTCATGCAGAGCGCCGGGGCGCTGCAAGGCAACCTCGAGGCCACCGGGATCACCCCCGAGCAGGTGACGGCAGTGGTGTTCACCCATGCGCATCCCGACCACATCTGGGGGCTTCTCGACGAATTCGACGAGCCCGCGTTTCCAGAGGCCCGCTACCTCATGGGCCGCGCGGAATGGGACTACTGGTGGGATCCGGCGACCGTGGAGTCCATCGGCGCCGAACGCCAAATCTTCGCTATCGGCGCGCGGCGGAGGATGGAGGTGATCGAGGATCGGATCGAGCGCTTCGAGGATGGCGATGAAATCCTGCCCGGCCTCGCGGCGATCCTCACGCCGGGGCACACGCCCGGCCATATGGCGTTCGAACTGCGGCAAGGACAGGCGGCGGCGCTGATCGTTGGTGATGCCATCGGCAACGACCACGTGGCGTTTGCCCGACCGGGATGGGAGGCGAACTCTGACCAGGACCCGGAGCTGGGCGCGAAGACCCGCGTGGCGCTGATGGACCGGCTGGTGCAGGAACAGATGCCGGTCATCGGCTTCCACCTGTCGCAAGGCGGCATGGGCCACGTGGAGCGGGCGGAGGATGGATACCGCTTCGTCCCGCTCTGAGGCGTGGGGCGGCGGGGCCGCCCCAGCGCATGTCTAGTGGGCAATCATCACGTGCCGCGCCACGGTGTAATCCTCGAGCGCATACATCGACATGTCCTTGCCGTAGCCCGACTGCTTGAGCCCGCCGTGCGGCATTTCGTTGACCAGCATGAAGTGGGTGTTCACCCAGGTGCAGCCGTATTGCAGCCGTGCCGACATATCGAGCGCCCGGCCGATGTTCTCGGTCCAGACCGACGAGGCAAGCCCGTACTGGCTGTCGTTGGCCCAGGCCACGGCGGTGTCGGCATCGTCGAAGCGGGTGATCGAGACGACGGGGCCGAAGACCTCGCGCTGGACGATCTCGTCCTCCTGCAGGGCGCCCGCGATGACCGTGGGGCGGTAGTAGAAGCCCGAGCCCTCGTGCAGGGCGCCGCCGGTGGTCACCTCGATGTGTTTGAGCTCCGAGGCGCGCTGCACGAAGCTTGCCACCCGGTCGCGCTGGCGCAGGGAGATGAGCGGCGGGATCTCGTTCTTGGTGTCGTCGGCATCGTCGAAGGTGATCGAGGACACGGCCGAGGAGAGATCCGCCACCAGATTGTCATAGACCTTCGCGCCTGCGTAGATGCGGCAGGCGGCGGTGCAATCCTGCCCGGCGTTGTAATAGCCGAAGGCGCGCAGCCCCTCGACGACGCGACCGAGATCGGCGTCGTCCATGACGATGACCGGGGCCTTGCCGCCCAGCTCCAGATGCGTCCGCTTGACCGACTTCGAGGCCGCCTGCAGGACTTTGCGCCCGGTCGCCACATCGCCGGTGATCGAGACCATGTCGACCTGCGGGTGGTTGATCAGCGCGTTACCGACCGTGGCGCCTTGGCCGACGATCACGTTGACCACGCCTGCGGGGAAGATCCCGGCGATGATCTCGGCCATCAGAAGCGCGGTCAGCGGCGTCTGCTCCGAGGGCTTCATCACCACCGTGTTGCCGCCCGCGAGCGCCGGGGCCAGCTTCCAGGCCATCATCATCATCGGGTAGTTCCAAGGCGCGATCGAGGCGACGACGCCGATGGGATCGCGGCGGATCATCGAGGTGTGGCCCTCCATGTATTCACCCGCCAAGGGCCCGTGCATGTTGCGCACGGCGCCGGCGAAGAAACGGAAGCAGTCGGCCACCGCAGGCACCTCGTCGCCGCGCACGCAGTCGATCGGTTTGCCGCAGTTGAGCGATTCCAGCGCCACGAACTCCTCGGCCCGCGCCTCGATGGCGTCGGCCAGCGCCAGCAAGAGGCCGGAGCGGTGCGCCGCGGTGGTGCGCGCCCAACCGGGGAAGGCGGCGCGGGCAGCGCCCACGGCGCGGTTCACCTGATCCATGTCCGCCTCGGGCATCTTCACGATCAGCTCGCCGGTGCGCGGGTTGAGCACCGCTTCTTCGGTCTCTTTCCCGGCTTCCTGAGCGCCGCCGATCAGCATCTTGGTCTGCATGATGTCCTCCGTTACTTTCCGTTCTTTATTTGCCCTGACCGGCGACCGCTTCGGTCCCGCGGGTGAGATAATAGGCGCCCAGGATGGGCAGCAGGGTGACCAGCACCACCACCATGGCGACCACGTTGGTCACCGGGCGTTCGCGCGGGCGCACCAGTTCCTCGAGCATCCAGATCGGCAGCGTCTGCTGCTGCCCGGCGGTGAAGGTGGTGACGATGACCTCGTCGAAGCTGAGCGCGAAGGCCAGCATGCCGCCGACCACCAGCGCGGTGGCGATATTGGGCAGGATGACGTACCGCAGCGTCTGAAAGAGGTTGGCGCCCAGATCCATCGAGGCCTCGATGAGGCTGCCGCTGGTGCGGCGGAATCGGGCGACGGCGTTGTTGTAGACGATCACCACGCAGAAGGTCGCGTGGCCGAGCACGATGGTCCAGGTGCTGAACGGCACCTCGGCGATGGAAAAGGCCGAGCGCAGGGCGATGCCCGTCACAACGCCCGGCAGGGCGATGGGCAGGATCACCAAGAGCGAGATGCTCTCGCGACCGAAGAACTTCGTGCGGCTCACCGCGGCGGCGCAGAGCGTGCCGAGGATCATCGCGAGCAGCGTCGAAATCGCCGCGACCTTGAGGCTGAGCGCCATCGCCTCCCAGACGTCGGGCCGGTCCCAGGTGGCCGCGAACCACTTCAGCGTGTAGCCGGGCGGCGGCCACTGGAAGGATTTCTCTTCCGTGGTGAAGGCGTAGACGAAGATGAGCAGGATCGGCAGATGTAGGAACAGCAGGCCCGCGGCAGCGGCGATCTTGAGCTTCAGAGAGGCGCGCTCAGAGTGCATCGAAGGCCCCCATGCGCTTGGCGATCCAGAGGTAGACGCCCATGATCACGATCGGCACCACGGCGAAGGCGGCGGCCAGCGGGATGTTCCCGGCGATGCCCTGATGCTGGTAGACCGCCTGGCCGATGAAGAGCCGCGAGGTGCCGATGATCTGCGGGATGATGTAATCTCCGAGCGTCAGCGAGAAGGTGAAGATCGAGCCCGCGACCACCCCCGGCAGCGCCAGCGGCAGCAGCACGTGGCGGAAGGTCTGCGAGGGTGTCGCGCCGAGATCGCCGCTGGCCTCGAGCATCGAGGTCGGCACCCGCTCCAGCGCGGCCTGGATCGGCAGCACCATGTAGGGCAGCCAGACGTAGACGAAGACAAGGAAGGTGCCGGTGGGGCTGACCGAGAGCGAGTTGCCCCCGATGACCGGCAGCGCGAGATAGGCGTCGAGCAGCCATGTCAGGTGGAGCCCGTCGAAGATCCAGGTCAGGATGCCTTCCTTGGCGAGGATCAGCTTCCAGGCGTAGACCTTCACCAGATAGCTCGACCACAGCGGCATCATGATGCCGAGGTAGAAGAGCGCCCGCCACGCGCCCCTGGCGTAGCGCGCGGCATAGTAGGCGATGGGAAAGGCGACCGCGGCGGAGGCCACCGTGACCAGCGCCGCCATGCCCACCGTGCGGCGGATGATGTCGAAGTTGGCCGGGGTGAAGAGCTCGGCGTAGGTCGCCAGCGTGAACTCGTGGTTGATCAGCCCGGTGAAGTGGTCGATCGAGAAGAAGCTCTGCAGCAGCAGCGCGAAGAGCGAGCCGAGGTAAATGATGCCGAGCCACAGCGCCGGCGGCGTCAGCAGGATCAGCAAGAGCAGCGTCGGACGCCGCCAAAGCGTGTCGGAGACCCGGGTCAGAAGCCCTTCGGAAGGGCCAGCCTGCGCGGTTGGGCTCGTATCCACCATGCTCATGCCCCGGCCCGCTGGCTGGCCCGCATCAGGTGCAGATCCTCGGGTGCCCAGCTCAACGCCACCTCGTCGCCCTCGCGGGGGCGCAGCGCGTCCTGCGGCAAGAGCGCGGTGAGCCGGGTGCCGTCCGCGTCGAAGCTGACCCGCGTGCTGAGGCCGAGGAAGCTGAGCCCGGTGACACGCGCCTTCAGCGGCCCCTCGGAGGTCAGCCGCAGACGCTCGGGGCGGATCGCGGCCGGGCAGGTCTCGCCGGTCAGCCGGGCGACCAGCGCCTCGGGCAGCACGTTCGACGAGCCGACGAAATCAGCGACAAAGGGCACCTCGGGTCGGAAGTAGATGTCCTCGGGGCTGCCGACCTGGATGATCTTGCCGTCGTTGAACACCGCCACGCGGTCGGCCATCGACAGCGCCTCGCCCTGGTCGTGGGTGACGAAGACAAAGGTGATGCCAAGCTGGCGCTGCAGGGTCTTCAGCTCTTCCTGCATCTGCTCGCGCAGCTTCAGATCGAGCGCGCCGAGCGGCTCGTCGAGCAGCAGCACGCGCGGCTTGTTGACCAGCGCGCGAGCCAGAGCGACGCGCTGGCGCTGGCCGCCCGACAGCTCGGACGGTTTGCGGCTGCCGTAGCCGCCGAGCCGCACCATCTCGAGCGCCGCCTCGGCCTCGGCGTGGCGTTCGCGTTTGCCACGCCCGGCGATCATCAGCCCGTAGGCGACGTTGTCGCGAACGTTGAGATGCGGGAACAGCGCGTAATCCTGGAACACCGTGTTCACCTGCCGCTTGTAGGGCGGCAGATCGGCAACGGGGGCGCCGAAGATGCGGATGTCGCCCGCCGTCGGGCGCTCGAAGCCGGCGATCAGGCGCAGGCAGGTGGTCTTGCCCGAGCCCGAGGGCCCCAGCATGGCGAAGAACTCGCCTTCGGCAATGTCGAGGATGACGTCATCCACCGCCTTCACCGCCCCGAAGTGGCGGGAGACGTGGTCGAAGCTCACGGCTGGCATGGGAGTGTTCCGGTTCTTGTGCCCGCGCCGCAGGGTGGCGGCGCGGGGAAGGTCAGGGAAGGCGATCAGCGGCCGCCGATCACGCCGATGTAGTCGGACACCCAGCGGTAGTAGGGCACGCATTCGTCCTGGCTTTCGCACTTGGCCACCGGGGTCTTCCAGAACTTGATCTTGTCGAACTGCGCGAGGCCGTTGGCGTCGCAGCCTTCCTGGGTCTGCATGCCCGACCCGTCCGAACAGGCGGAGGGCACCGAAGGCACGGCGCCGAACCAGACCGAGAGATCGGACTGCAGGTTGGACGAGAGCGTGTGCTCCATCCACATGTAGGCGCAGTTTGGATGCTCGGCCTCGGCATGCAGCATGGTGGTGTCGGCCCAACCGGTCGCGCCTTCCTCGGGGATCACCGAGGCGACGGGCACGCCGTCGGCCTGCAGCAGGTTGACCTGGAACGGCCAGGAGCCCGAGGCGACCATGCCTTCGTTCTTGAAGTCGTCGATCTGGATGAAGGCGTCGTGCCAGTAGCGGCTCACCAGCTCGCGCTGGCCGCGCAGCAGATCGAGCGCGGCGGCATATTGGTCGGCGTTCAACTCATAGGGGTCGGTGATCCCGAGTTCGGGCTGGTGCGCCATCAGGTAATTGGCTGCGTCTGCGATGTGGATCGGCCCGTCATAGGCCTGCACCCGTCCCTTGTTGCTCGATCCGTCGGCGAGGGTTGTTTCCTCGAACACGACGTTCCACGAGGTCGGCGCCTCGGGGAAGGCCTCGGTGTTGTACATCAGCACGTTCGGGCCCCACATGTAGGGGGTGCCGTAATGCTCGCCGTCTACCGTATGCCAAGGCGCGTCCTTCAGGCGGTCGTCCACCTTGCTCCACGAGGGGATGAGGTCCACGTTGATCGGCTGCACCCGCTTGCCGGCGATCATCCGCAGCGAGGCGTCGCCCGAGGCGGTGACGAGGTCAAACCCGCCCTCGTTCATCAGCGCCACCATCTCGTCCGAGGTGTTGGCGGTTTTCACGGAGACCTTGCAGGAGGTTTCTTCCTCGAACTTGGTCACCCAGTCAAAGGCGGCATCGGTCTCGCCGCGCTCGATGTAGCCGGCCCAGGCGACGATCGACAGCTCACCTTCGCCCTCGCCGATCTCGGTCATCTGCGCGACGGCGCTCGTCGCCAGCGAAGCGGCGGTGATCGCGCTCACTGCGGCGGTGATGAAACGGTTGGTCATTGCACTCTCCCTGTGGGCAGGCCGCAGGAGACGGGTGGCCGTGCGAGACACGTCCCCGGCTCGGGCGACGGCCCGAAATTCGCTGTTGGTGTCAGAGCCGGTGGCGACCTGCGCCGCGGCACGGGGGCGTCTTTCGGCCGTTCGGCCACGCGCCATTCTCCCGCACGAAAATCATGTGACGCCGTCGCTGCGTTCGCAAATTCATAAATCAGAAATGAGCATTCGGAAAAACCGATAGCTCGCCCCTTCAGAAACGCCCCGGTCTTTCCGCCTGTCCCATCCGCGCCAGCGACAGGAAATCCTGCACCGCTTCCGAGAGTGGCAACCCCTTGCGCCAGACCATGCCCACCTGCACGATCGGCAGGCTGCCCGAGACGTCGCGGCTCTCGATCCGGTCGCCGTCGAGCGACCACGGCCGATAGACGAGGTCCGGCAGCAGCGCCACGCCCGCGCCGGTGGCGACGAGGCTGCGCACCGCCTCCACCGACCGCGTGCGAAAGGCAATCTGCGGCTTGCGTCCGAAGGCCGAGAGCAACTTCACCGCCTCCTCCTCCATCTCGTCGACGTTGAGCATGATGAGCTGTTCGCGCGCCACGTCGTCGAGGCCGATGCTCTCTCGGGCCGTCAGCTTGTGGCCCAGCGGCAGCCAGAGCCGGAAGGAGGACACGTCGAGGATCTCGGATTGCAGCGCCATGCGGTCGCGCAGGTTGGAGATCACCATGACCGCCACGTCGAGCTCGCCCCCGATCAGCAGGTGCTCGAGGTATTCGCCCTGATCCTCCAGAGCCGAGACCTCCACCGCAGGGTTCATCCGCCGGTAACGCGACAGCAGGTCGGACATGACGTAGCCCGCCATCAGTGAGGTCACCCCGATGTTGAGCCGCCCCTGCGTGGTGCCCGGTGCGCGCTGAAAGGCCCGCCGCGCGCCCGACACGTCCGACAGGATCTTCGTCGCGTGGCGCAGGAACTGGTGGCCGCTGTGGGTGATGTCGAGGCCGCGCGCGTGGCGCTCGAAAAGGGTGACGCCAAGATCGGCCTCGAGGTTCTTCAGTGCCTCCGTCACCGCCGATTGGGAGATCGACAGTATCTGCGCCGCGCCGATGACCGAGCCCTTCTCGGCCACGGCGACGAAATAGCGGAGTTGTTTCAAGGTAAAGGACATGGCGCGCTCCCCCGGGTGTCAGGCGCATTGAAGGGCGCTTTGCGCGCACCGCGCAAGCCTGTTCCTCGGGGAAGGGGCAACGCGCCGCCAAGGTGGGCTGGAGCGCGGACAATGAGGGCAGAGGTGGCGCGGCGAGGCGCATGAGGGATATATTATGCTCATATCGGACATAATCTTGGAATGAGATTGCTGTGTTCGGCGGTCCAGGAGAGCGCATTTGGAAACTCTTGCGCCTCTGCCGATGCTAGGCTGCTTTCAACCGCGCTGAACGCGCAAAGCTGCCCCATCGAGCCAGAAGAGCATCCCATGTCCTGCACAGATCCCACCGCCCTGCTGACCTCCTTCCGTCAGGCCCTGCCGCCTGTGGCACGGATGGGCGAAGACCTCGTGGGCAAGGGCGCGATGGTGGATGGACCTTTCGGGCCCAAGCCGCTGGTCTACGCCGATTACGTCGCCTCGGGCCGGGCGCTGAAGACGCTCGAGATGTTCCTGCTCGAGAGCGTGTTGCCCTATTATGCCAACAGCCACACCGAGGCGTCCTTCTGCGGCGGATTCATGACCCGGCTGCGGGCCGCCGCGCGCGCCACCATTGCCGACCATTGCGGCGCCGGTCCCGAACACGCGGTGATCTTCGCGGGGAGCGGGGCGACGGCGGGGATCAACCGGCTGGTGCATCTGCTGGGCGCGGACCATGGCAAGGTGAAAGTCATCCTCGGCCCCTACGAGCATCACTCCAACATTCTGCCGTGGCGCGAGAGCGGTGCCGAGGTGGTCGAATTGCCCGAGGCGGGCGGCGGCGGGCCGGAGCTTGCCGCGCTCGATGCGGCGCTCGCCGACAAGGCGGACTACGACCGGGTGATCTGCGCCTTCTCGGCGGCCTCGAACGTCTCGGGGATCATCGCCGACGTCGCGGGCCTCACCCGCCGGGCAAAGGAAGCGGGTGCGCTGATGGTCTGGGATTATGCCGGGGGAGGGCCCTACCTGCCGATGGCCATGGACCAGCAGGGCGCAGGCATCGACGCGCTGGTCTTCTCGCCGCACAAGTTCATCGGCGGGCCGGGCGCCTCGGGCGTGATGGTGCTGCGCCGCGATGCTGTGGTCGCCGAGCATCCGACATGGGTCGGCGGCGGCACCGTGCGCTTCGTGTCCTCCGACGGGCATGACTATTCCGGCGCGCTGGAGGCGCGCGAGGAGGCGGGTACGCCCAATGTCGTCGGCGACATCCGCGCGGCCCTGGCGGTGATCGTTAAGGAAGAAATCGGTGCGGATCACATGGCGCAGCGCAACGCCGAACTGGCCGCGCGCGCCATCGTCGCATGGCAGGCCGAGCCCGGCATCGAGCTGCTCGGCAACACCGGGGCCGCGCGCCTCCCCGTCCTCTCTTTTCGCCTGCGCGACCCGCGTGGCGGGTACATCCACCAGCAGCTGGCCACGAAGATGCTGAGCGACCGGTTCGGCATCCAGGCCCGCGGCGGCTGCGCCTGCGCCGGCCCCTACGTGCTGCGCCTGCTGGGCTTTGACACCGAGGCCGCGGCGCGGATCCGCGCGGCGATCCTGTCGGGCCAGGAACTGGAGAAACCCGGCTTCGTACGGCTCAACCTGTCGGTGCTGATGAGCGAGGCAGAGGTGGATTTCATATTGCAGAGCGTCGCCACGCTCTCGCGCGACGCGGTGGCCCACGTGGGCAGCTACGAGGTGGACGGCGCCCGGGCGATCTTCTCGGCCAGCGCGGCCTGAAGCCGGGCTTCAGACGTAGTCGAGCGGCAGCTCGGTGCTCGACTTGATGGTCTCCATCGCGAACATCGACGAGACGTCGTGGATCTCGACCTTCTGGATCAGTCGCTGGTAGACCTTGTCGAAGGTCGCGATATCCGGAACCACGACGCGCAGCATGTAGTCGACCTCGCCCGCCAGACGGAAAATGTCGACGATCTCGGGGATCTCCTCGGCCGCCTTGACGAAGGCGCGCGCCCAATCGCGGCTGTGCTGGTTGGTGCGGATCGCCATGAAAACCGAAACCCCGACGTTGAGCTTCTCCTCGTCGAGCAGCGCCACGCGGCGCTTGAAATAGCCGCGCTCCTCGAGCTTGCGAATGCGGCGCCAGCAGGGCGTGGTGGTGAGGCCGATCTCGGCGGCGATCTCGGTGACCGGCATCTCGGCGTTGCGCTGGAGCAGTGCGAGGATCTTCCGATCGTAGGTGTCGAGCATTGATTTCTTCCCAAGGCTGAAGTTGGGGAAATCTATCCTAAGAAGTCGGGCAATGGTAGGTCCGCGAAGGCTGAGGCGACCAGGGGCAGAAGGCCGCTGACCTCGCACCACGGCCGCGCTATAGGGGAGAGGCGCCGTCCGGCCCGGGTGCCACGGCGGCATACTTGGAGTCGCGGCGTGCTGTTCATCACCATTTGGCCCTTGTTCGGGCTCATCTGCCTGGGGTTTTTCCTGTCCCGCAAGGGGTTTCCCGACGCGGGCTTCTGGCCCGCCGCGGAGCGCCTGAACTACTTCCTCCTGTTCCCGGCCCTGCTCGTGTCGAGCCTGCTTCGCGCGCCGCTGGATGATCCGCAATTGCTGAAGCTCGGCGGGGCGACCGTCGCCACGATCTGCCTCGTGGCGCTTGGCATGGCGCTGGCACGCCGCCTCTGGCCGACACCCGCGGCGCGCTTCGGCCCCGCGCTGCAGGGGGCGGTGCGCTTCAACACCTACCTGGGGCTGGCGATCACCGCGAGCCTTGCCGGCCCCGAAGGCGTCTCGCGCGCGGCGGTTTATCTCGCCATCGCCGTTCCCCTGGTCAACGTGCTGTCGATCGTGGCGCTGAGCGAGGCTGAGGTGCTGCGCCGTCCCGGGGTGCTGCTGAAGACCATGCTGCGCAATCCGCTGATCCTTGCCTGCCTTGCCGGGATCGCGCTTGCGCTTGTCGGCGCGGGGCTGCCCTTCGGCGCAGACCGCTTCCTCGAGTTGCTCGCGCGCGGCAGTCTGCCGCTTGGCCTCTTGTGCGTCGGCGCGGCCCTCCGGCCGGGATCGCTGCGCGGGGATCTGCCGGCGCTCGCGGGCAACGCGGCGCTGCGTCTGGTGCTTGTTCCGGGCATCGCGGCGCTGGTGGCGGCGGCCGTCGGCCTCGGCCCGGTGGAAGCCTTGGTGCTGGTGGTCTTCTCGGCAATCCCGACCGCGCCGACGGCCTACGTGCTGACCCGGCAGATGGGCGGGGACGGCACGCTCATGGCCGGGCTGGTGACGGCGCAGACCCTGCTCGGCGTGCTGACGATTCCCCTCGTGTTGCTGGTGCTGGGCCTGGGCTAGGGCGGGCCTGCGGGCCGCGTGCATAGGTTCAAGCCCACGCAGGGAGGCCGCCGCGCCTGGCCCGCGGCGGGAGAATTTGTCGCCAAAAGCGTTCTGAAAATGCGTACGCTCTAAATTTGTGCACTTACTCCGAGACGGCAGAACCGGGCGCCATGCAGAGATTGCCGGAAAATCACTTGTTTTCTCCGAGATTCGGCGACCCACCGGAAGTGGCGCATCGCGCCCTCAGGAATTGTTCAAAAAACATGCGGCCTGAGAACTGCGAAATTTCCGTTGATCGGCCCGGTTTGCGCGTTCCATAAATGAGGCCACGAGTAGAAGCGGTCTGGACCAAATCCTGGACATTGCTCGCCAGAAGTTCCGACTCTGACGAGGCCAGATATGACCAGCAACTACCGGGCTAAAAAAGATAAAATAGAAACAAAGGATCTCGCGACGCACCAATGCCGGGCCTGCCTGATGTGCGCGGATCCGGAACGGCGGCGCTGTGCCCGCGACCGGATGCGCGCCGAGGGCATCGGCAAGGCCGAGATCGACCACCTGCAACTGTCCAACAAATCAGCACACTAGGGAGAGACCTCCACATGTTGTCCAAGTCCACCACGCTCACGGCCCTCGGGCTCGCGCTCAGCGCGACCACCGCGCTTGCCGGGGACCCGGTCACGTACCAGCTCGACTGGCTTCCGGGGGGCGACAAGGCGCCCATATACGTCTGCGTCGACCAGGGCTTCTGCGCGGATGCGGGCCTCGACGTCACCATCGCCTCGGGCCGAGGCTCGTCGGATGCGATCTCGCGCCTTGCGGCGGGTTCGTCCGACATCGGCATGGCCGACATCGGCGCGCTGATGGCCGCCAAGGCACAGGAAGGCGTCGGGGTGACCTCGGTGATGTCGGTGTTCAACAAGGGACCGCATGCCTTCTACACGGTCAAGGACAGCGGCTTCGACAGCGTCGCCGACGCAAAAGGTAAGAAGATCGCCACGTCGCCCTTCACCTCTTCCAACGTCTACCTCCCGCTGGTGCTGAAGGACGTGGGCCTGAGCGAGGCCGACTTCGAGCTGACCAAAGCCGACGCCGGCGCGCTCGGGCCGATGCTGATGACCGGGCAGGTCGACGGCATCGTCGCCTGGATGACCGACCTCTCGCGCTATCAGGGCCAGGGCAAGGACGCGGGCAAGGAGATCATCGCGCTGCCCTGGTCGGCTGCTGGCCTGGAACTCTACTCCGCGTCGCTGAATGCCAACGATGCCTTCCTCGCCGAACGTCCCGACGTCGCCGCGCGCTTCGTCGCCGCCTTCAAGAAGTCGATCGAGTTCTGCAGGACCAACCCGGAAGACGCCGCGCAATCCGTGGTCAACATGGTGCCGGAGCTGGAGCATGGCGACGTGCTCGGCTCGCTCAACGACATGCTGGCGCTGGTGTACAACGAGGTGACCGAGGCCGACGGGCTCGGCGTCTTCGAGCCGGGACGGCTTGCCGCCACATGGAACCGCGTGTCGCAGGCGCAGGGACTGGACGGGGCGGCACAGAACCCCGAGGTCTTCGTGACCCGCGATTTCCTGCCCGGCGGGGAAGGCTGATGGAAACCCCCGCCGCCATTCGTTTCGACCGGCTGGGCCAGGTCTTCGAGACCGGCTCCGGCCGGGTGGAGGCCCTGCGCAACGTCAGCTTCGAGGTCGCCCGGCATGAGTTTCTCGCCGTGCTTGGCCCCTCGGGCTGCGGCAAGTCCACCTTGCTGCGCATGATCGCCGGGTTGCTCGAACCGACTTCGGGCACGGTCGAGGTGTTCGGGCGGCGGGTCACCGGCCCGCGCGAGGACATCGGCATCGTCTTCCAGAAGCCGACGCTGCTGCCCTGGGCCACGATTGAAGACAACGTGCTGTTCCCCGTCCGCCACAAGCGTGGACGGGTGGGCCGCCACGACCGCGACCGGGCGCAGGACCTGCTGCGCATGGTCGGGCTCGAGGGATTTGGCAAGCGCCTGCCAGACGAGCTGTCCGGCGGCATGCAGCAGCGCGTCGGGATCGCCCGCGCGCTGCACATGGACCCCGATATCCTGCTGATGGACGAGCCCTTCTCGGCGCTCGATGCGCTGACCCGCGAGGAAATGGGCTTCGACCTGCTGCGCATCTTCGGCGAGCGCCCGAAGACCGTGGTCTTCATCACCCATTCCGTCAGCGAGGCGGCGCTCCTCGCCGACCGCGTGTTGGTCATGACCGGTCGCCCCGGTTCGGTGCTGACCGAGCTGCCGGTGCCGGTTGCCCGCCCGCGTGGCCGCGAGACGATCAAGGATCCGGCGGTCACCGAGATTGCCGCCCACCTGCGCGACCTGCTGCTGCAAAGGGATGCCGCCTGATGAGCCTTTCGATGCCAGATTTTTCCAAGCCCGAAAGCAAACGCCCCGATCTACGGCGCATCCTCGCCGCGCCGGGCGTCGCCGCGATCCTCACCATCCTCGGCACAGTCGCGCTCTGGGAGCTTGCCGCGCGCTCGCTGAATATCCCCAGCTACCTGCTGCCGGCTCCGAGCTCGATCTTCTCGACCTTCCCCAGCATCGGCGCGGAACGCTGGGCCGGCCACGTCTGGGCAACGCTGCGGGTCGCGCTGCTGGGCTTCGCGCTGGCCATCGCCATCGCCATTCCTCTGGCTATCGCGCTGGTGCGCTCGCCGGCGCTGAACCGCACGCTCTACCCGCTGTTGGTTATCGTGCAATCCACGCCGGTCGTCGCCATCGCGCCGATCATCATCGTGGTTCTGGGGGCCGGGGATGCGCCGCGCATCGTCATCACCACGCTGATCTGCTTCTTCCCGATGGTGGTCTCCACCGCCACCGGGCTTGCCGCCACGCCGCCTGAACTCATCGAGCTGTCGCGGAGCCTGCGCGCCCCGGTCTTTCGAGAAATCACCCAGATCCGGCTGCCTTTCGCCGTGCCCTACATCTTCTCGGCGCTGAAGATCTCGGTGACGCTGGCGGTGATCGGCGCGGTTGTGGCCGAGTTCTGCGCCTCGGACGCAGGCGTCGGCTACTTCATCCAGTTCTCGACCTCGATGTTCAAGCTGCCGCAGGCCTGGGCCGGGCTCTTCGTCCTCGCCGCCATGTCACTGGCCTTGTTCCAGGCGGTGAGCTGGGCGCAGAAGCTGCTCTTCCCCTGGAGCCTGCCGCGCAAGCGTTGAGACCTCGCGCACCTCTTTCGCATTGGGCGGCCCGCCGCCCGGTGCCTTCCCCCGGAGTAGAAGCAGTCAGGCCACGGCCCGGACATTGCTCCCCACCCTGCCGGACCTTCCGGCACCCTACTTTGGAGACCGCAATGAGCACCAACTACGATCTTGCCGAGCTGAACAAGGAAACCACCATCGGCGGCATGGGCAGCACCATCGAGCGTGACGTCCCTGCCATCGATCTGTCCGACTTCGACACCCGCAAGCACGAGATCGCCGACGCCCTCTGGGACGCCGCCACGGGCATCGGCTTCTTCCAGGTCTACAACCACGGCATCCCCGAGCAAGACATCGACGCCGCCTTCGACACCGCCTGGGAGTTCTTCGAGCTGCCGACCGAGGTGAAGGCGCAATACCCGATGCCGAAGGGCACCAACGCCGGTTGGGAATTCAAGGCGCAGGTGCGCCCCTCCACCGGCACGCCCGACAACAAGGAAAGCTATCAGGTCACCCGCCCGCTGATGCAGGGCAAGTGGCCGACCGAGGAAGAGCTTCCCCGATTCAAGGAACGCGCGCTGAAGTTCGAGCGCCAGAACTGGGAGCTGGGCATGCGGATCCTGTCGTGCTTTGCGCTTAAGATGGGCTTTGCCGAAGATTTCTTCACCCATGCGCATGACCCTGAGTCGGACCAGTACCAGTCGACGCTGCGGCTCATCCACTACATGTCGATGGAAGACGCCAAGCCAGAGGACTTCAAGGCCTGGCGCGCCGGGGCGCATTCGGACTTCGACTGCCTCACCATCCTGCACCAGAAGGAAGGCGAGGGCGGGCTGCAGGTCTGCCCGGGCAAGGACGCGGGCTCCAATGCCTGGACCGACGTGCCGCCGCGCCGCGGCTACATCACCTGCAATATCGGCGACATGCTGATGCGCTGGTCGGACGATCAGCTGCAGTCGACGCTGCACCGGGTGCGCATGCCCTATGAGGGCGAGTACAAGGGCCGCCGCCTGTCGCTGCCGTTCTTCTGCCAGGCCAACCGCGACGCGGTCATGCAGGGTCCCTTGGGCAAGTACGAGCCGATCACCGCGGGCGACTACCTGACCATGCGCATCAATGCCAACTTCGCCGCCAGCCAGGCCGCCAAGAAGTAAGGCGTTGAGCATGGGCCGTTCGGGTGACACCATCACGACAAAGGGCAGGGCGCAGAACCCTGCCAGACCCAGCTTTGGAAGGTCCATGCTGCACGGACGCGCTCTGCGCTACATCGACGAGGTCGCCCGTCAGGGCTCCATCCGCAAGGCGGCGCGCGAGTTGAATGTCGCCGCCTCCGCGGTCAACCGGCAGGTCCTCGAGGTCGAGGCCGACTTCGGCGTACCGATCTTCGAGCGCCTGCCTCGCGGGTTGAAGCTGACCGCCCCGGGCGAGCTGCTCATTGCCCATATCCGCGAGACGCTGAAGGGCCACGACCGCCTGCAGGCGCGCATCCATGCGTTGAAGGGCCTGTCGCACGGCGAGGTTACCGTCGCCACCATGGCGACGCTCGCCGCCGGTCGGCTTGGCGACGTGGTGGCCGAGTATTGCGAGCGTCATCCGCGGGTCGAGCTGAAGGTCACCGTCTGCAACCGTTCCGAGCTGATGGAGATGGTGGCTTCGGGCGAGGCCGAGATCGGCCTTGGCTACAACCTGCCCGAGGACAACCGCATGCAGCTCTCGGCCGTCTTCCAGCACCGGCTTGGCGCGGTGGTGGCGCCGGGTCACCCGCTCACGGCCAAGCCGAACGTGCGCGTCGCCGACTGCCTGATCTACCCGCTGGTGCTGGCCTCGCAGCAGCTGTCGCTGCGGCCGCTGATCGAGAACCTCGCCCCGGCCAATGCCGATCTTCGGCCGGTGGTGGAAACCAACTCGACCGAGATGATGAAGCGCCTCGTGCGCCGCCCGCCGCATGTGACCTTTCTCAACCGCGTCGACGTCGACCAGGAGTTGCGCGACGGCGATCTTGCCTTCCTGCCGCTGATGGCCGCCGCCGGACGGCAGCGGCTCAGCCTCGTGCACCGCAGCCGCGGGGCGGTCAGCTCGGCGGCGGACGGCTTCATGCAGGCGATCAAGGACCACTTCGGGCAGGGCGAAAGCTGAGCCCCCGACAAGCTACGGAAAGACCTGAGATGACCACCAAGATGCACCGCCGCCTCGAAGAGGCGTTCGCGGCAGGCGGAGACCTGCTGCTCACCCAGTTGCGCTGCCCCGCCGCGCTGTTGACCGAGGGTGCGCCCGTCGGGGCCCCGGTGGACGCCGACGGCACCGCGCGTGTCGATCTGCTGATCCGCGCCGGGCGCATCGCTGCTGTCGCGGCGCCGGGCGGGATCGCTGCGGATGCGCCGCGCCTGAGCCTTGAAGGACGGCACGTCTGGCCGATGCTGGTCGACGCCCACACCCATCTCGACAAGGGTCACGTGATGGGCCGCGCGCCCAGCTCCGGCGGCACCCATCCCGGCGCGCGCGAGGCCACGACCCGTGACCGCATCGCCCATTGGCGGCACGACGACCTGATCCACCGCATGGACTTCGGGCTCTCCTGCGCAGAGGCGCATGGCGTCGCCGCGATCCGCACCCATCTCGACAGCCACGAGGGGCAGGGCGAAACCGTCTGGGGCGCCTTTGCCGAAATCCGCGAGGCCTGGAAGGGGCGGGTCGCGCTGCAAGCCTCGGCGCTGGTGCCCTTCGATGCCTGGGGCACGGACTACGCGGTGCGCCTTGCCGACATCGTGGCCGAGCACGGCGGGCTGCTCGGCGGGGTGACCCGCCCGTCCGGCGGCACCCATGGTGCGCTTGATGACATCGAGGCTCTTCTCGACCGGGTCTTCACCCTGGCCAAGGAGCGCGACCTCGACCTTGACCTGCACGTCGACGAGGCCGCCGAAGCGGATGCCCTCCCGCACGTGGCCCGCGCCGCGATCCGCCATGGCTACGAGGGGCGGGTGACCTGCGGCCATTGCTGCTCGCTCGCGCGTCTGCCCGAGCCCGAGATGCACGCCACCATCGCGCTGGTGAAGGCGGCGGGGCTCTCGCTGATCACCCTGCCGACGGTCAACATGTACCTTCAGGACCGCGTGCCGGGCCGCACGCCGCGCTGGCGCGGGGTGATGCCGATCCACGAGCTGCGTGCCGCCGGGGTGCCGGTGGCGGTGGCCGGAGACAATTGCCGCGATCCCTTCTACGCCTACGGCGATCACGACATGCTCGACACCTGGCGCGAGGCGGTGCGGATCTGCCATCTCGACCATCCGTTCGGGGACAGTGCGGGTCTGGCGGGGAGGGCTCCGGCGGCGATCTGCGGGTTCGAGGCGGGCAGCCTCGGCGCCGGGCGCCGGGCCGATTTCATGGTGCTTGATGCCTGGAGCCTCGACCAGATCATCGCCCGGCCTCAGTCCGACCGGCTGCTGGTGCGTGAGGGGCGGGTGTTGGATATCCGCCCGCCATCCTACGAAGCGCTGCACCTGGCCCGTTCCGAGGCGGAGCCAGAGCCGGCCTGACTTGCGCGGGCCGGGTGGCTCAGCGCTGCTCGGCCCTGCGCGCCCGGATCAGCGTGAAGATCCCGGCGCAGACGATGATCGCCGTGCCGAGCGCCACGTTCGGCCGCAGCGTCTCTCCGAAGACCACGATCCCCAGCGCCGCCGCGAAGACCAGCTGAAGATAGGCGAAGGGCTGAACCGCCGAGGCCTCGGCCACCTCGTAGCATTTGATCAATGTGTAATGGCCAGTCGCCCCGGTCAGGCAGAGCAGCGCCATCATTCCCCAGTCGGGCAGGCTCATCGGCTCCCAGAACCACATGCCGATCAGCGTCGCCGTTGCCACCCCAACGACACCGGTCCAGAAGAAGGAGGTCGCGGCGCTGTCGCTGCGGGCGACGCGGCGGGTGAGCAGCCCGTAGAGGGCGAACATCAGCGCCGCCACCAGCGGGATTGCCGCCAGCGGCGAGAACACCCCGCCCGAGGGTTGCAGGATGATGAGGATGCCGACAAAGCCGATGCCGATCGCGGTCCAGCGCCGCCAGCCGACCCGCTCACCCAGCACCGGTCCGGAAAGGGCGGCGATGAGCAGCGGGTAACAGGCGAAGACCGCATGGCTCTCGACCAGGCCGAGGTGGACGAAGGCCGAGACCATGACGCAGATCTCGACCACCAGCAGCACGCCGCGGAAGGCCTGCACGAAGGGCTGGCCGCTCTTCGCCGCGGCTTTGAGCCCGCCCTTGCTGCGCGCCGCCAGCGTCAGAACGAAGACGGCGAAGAACCAGTAGCGCACCATCGTGACCATGTAGACATTGGTGGCCTCCGACAGGTGCCGCGACAGCCCGTCCTGCATGGCGAAGATGAAGGTGGTGAGCACCATCAGCCAGATGCCGAGGCGCGTGTTCTGCTGGGCCATCAGGGTTTCCTTGCGACGGTCATGTGGCGTTTGCGCCCGTGGCCCGGGCGACGCTCGACCTCGAAGCCCGCCTCGGCCAGCGCCCGCCGCACGTGACCCGCGGCGGTATAGGTGGCGGCGCTGCCGCCGGGGGCGGTGTGGCGAGCAACCTCTGCCATCAGCTCGGGCCCCCAGAGCTCCGGGTTCTTGGCCGGGGAGAAACCGTCGAGGAACCAGGCGTCGGCCAGCTCCTGCCACGCGGGCAGGGTTTCTCTTGCGTCCCCCACGATCATGGTGAATTGCAGGTCGGGCAGGGTGATCTCGCGCGCATCGCGTTGCCAGAAAGGTGCCAGCTCGGCGGCGATCCCTGACAGCTCGGGAAAGGCCGCCTGCGCCCGCAGCATGTCCTCGGCGGCAAGCGGAAAGGCCTCGAAGGTGGTGAAATGAAGCTGCCCGTCGATGCCCTCGGCGCGCCAGAGCGCCAGCGTGGCCAGCAGGTTCAGCCCTGTGCCGAAGCCGAGTTCGGCCACGTGGAACCCGTCCCGCAGCCGCGCCGGCAGATCGTTGCCCGCGTGGAAGGTGTGCCGGGTCTCCGACAGGCCGTTTTCCAGCGAATAATAGGGATCGTCGAAGCGCGGCGAGACAGGCACGTCTCCGTCGCGCCACTCCGGGGTGTCGGGCTGGCTCATCCTGCGGTCCTGTCCTAGAACTGTGATCCTACATGAAGCGGAGTCGGCGGAATGGCAAGCAGCCAGAAGAGCGTGGATGTGACGGTGCGCGGGGCGGGCATTTTTGGCCTGTCGATTGCCTGGGCCTGCGCGCTGCGCGGCGCGGCGGTGCAGGTCGTGGACCCCTTTGGCGCTGGCTCGGGATCGAGCGGAGGGCAGGTCGGCGCTCTGGCCCCGCATGTGCCCGAGACCTGGAACCCGAAGAAGGCTTTCCAGTTCGACAGCCTGCTGATGGCCGGAGAGTTCTGGTCCGGAGTCGAGGCGGCGGGCGGTGTCTCCTCGGGGTACGGGCGGCTTGGGCGGCTGCAGCCGCTGGCAGACGACAAGGCGGTGGCGCTGGCGCACGGGCGCGAGGGCACCGCGCGCGCGCTCTGGGAGGACAACGCCGTCTGGGAGGTGATCCCCGCGGCAGAGGCCGGAAGTTGGGCGCCGGTCAGCGCCTCGGGCCTGCTGGTGCGCGACACGCTGACCGCGCGGATGAACCCGCGCCGGGCCTGCGCCGCGCTGGTCGCGGCGCTCGCGGCGCGCGGGGTCGAGGTGCAGCCCGAGGCCGAGGACGCGGGGCAGGTGCTCTGGGCCACCGGCTGGCGCGGTTTGAAAGAGCTGTCGGAGGCGCTCGGAAAGAACGTCGGTACCGGCGTGAAGGGCCAGTCGGTGAGCCTGCGCTATGATGCGGGAGAGGTGCCGCAGATCTACGCCGAGGGGCTGCATGTCGTGCCGCACGCGGATGGCACCGTGGCGGTCGGCTCGACCTCGGAGCGGGACTTCGACGATCCCAGCGCCACGGACGATCAATGCGAGGCGCTCATTGCCCGGGCGGCGCTGGCGGTGCCCGCGCTGCAGGGCGCCGAGGTGATAGAACGCTGGGCCGGGGTACGCCCGCGTGCGCGCAGCCGCGCGCCGATGCTCGGTGCCTGGCCGGGGCGCGAGGGGCATTTTATCGCCAACGGCGGCTTCAAGATCGGCTTCGGCATGGGTCCCAAGGTGGCGCAGGTCATGGCCGATCTGCTGCTCGACGGGCATGATGCCATCCCCGAGGGGTTCCGGGTCGAAGATTCGCTCTGAACAGCTTGGACTCGCCGCGCGCGTCTGCAAGCTTGGCGCGGACTCCGGCATTCCCCTAGGCCAAGCGCGCAGGGCGCCGCCGGATCGGCACAACAGGAGAGACCCGCGTGAGTCACGCACCAGACATGCCCGAAGACATGGCCCGCATCGCAAGAGACGCGAAAGACTGGCGACAACACCTCCACCAGCAGCCGGAACTGCTCTACGAGCTGCACAAGACCGCCGCTTTCGTGGAAGAGAAGCTGATGGGCTTCGGCGTCGACGAGATCGAGACCGGCATCGCCAAGACCGGCATCGTGGCGCTGATCAAGGGCGCCAAGGGCGACGGCCCGGTGATCGGTCTGCGCGCCGACATGGATGCGCTGCCGATGGACGAGAAGACCAACCTTCCCTACGCCTCGAAGGTGCCCGGCATGATGCACGCTTGCGGCCACGACGGGCATACGGCGACGCTGCTCGCCGCTGCGCAGTACCTCTGCCAGACACGCGACTTCGCCGGCACCGTCGCGCTGATCTTCCAGCCCGCCGAAGAGGGCGGCGCGGGGGCGCGCGCGATGATCGAGGAGGGTCTGATTGATCGGTTCGGGATCGGCGCGGTCTACGCCATGCACAACGATCCGGGTCTGCCGGTCGGCCAGTTCGCCACGCGGCCCGGCCCGATGATGGCAGGGGCCGACCGCTTCGTCGTCACCGTCACCGGGCGCGGCGGCCATGCCTCGGCGCCGACCAAGTCGATCGACCCGGTGGTGGCGGCGGCGCATCTCATTGCCTCGGCACAAACGCTGGTGTCGCGCTTTTCCGATCCTTTCGACCAGGTGGTGGTGTCGATCACCTATCTCGACGCGGGCTCGGCCGGCGCGCTCAACGTGATCCCCGACACGGCGGTCTTTGGCGGTACGATCCGCACGATGAACTCGACAACCCGCGCCGAGATCGAGGCGCGTCTGCGCCGCATGCTGACGTCCGGCGCCGAGCAGTTCGGCTGCGAGGCCACGCTCGACTGGCGGCCGGGCTACCCGGTGACAGCGAATGACGCGGCGAAAACGGCGGTGGCGCTGGCCGCCGCGGCGGCGGTCGCAGGCGCCGAGAATGTCGACGGCGACTGCGCGCAGGCGATGGGCTCGGAGGACTTCTCCTACATGCTCGAGGCGCGCCCCGGGGCCATGGTCCTCTACGGCAACGGCGACAGCGCCGAGTTGCACAACGCTGCCTACGACTTCAACGATGACGCGATCCTTCCGGGGATGCGCTACTGGGTTGAACTGGTCGCCCGCGAACTGGCCGCCTGAAAGACGCGCCGCGCCTTCGCCGCATCAGCCCCCGAGGGGGCGCGCGGTGAAGAGCACCTGTCCGCGCGGCAGCATGACCGCGCTGCGCGTGACCCTCCATCCGCTGCCCTGCGCCAGGTGCTCCACGTCCTCGGCGAGGACGTGGTAGGGCGCGCGGATGTCATGGGTCACCACCCCGTCGGGCTGGCGGTAGGGCTGCATCGCGCTCACCGGGTCCGGCGCGAGAAAGACAGTGAAGAGAAAGCTCTCAAGCCGCTCGAACCGGCGCAAGTTGGTCAGCGCGCGCCGCACATAGGCCATGGGCAGATGCGGGAAGACCGCGAAGGCGATGGCATGGGTGATGCTGCTCGGCACCCCCGGAAAGTCGAAGCGCGCATCCTCGATCAGCTGCGCCGGATCGAGCCGCGCCGGAACCTCGAGCTCGGCCCTGTGCCCCGCCAGCAGGATCTCGCGAGAGGCATCCGTGGCCCAGTAGTGGCCGGGCTCGAGATAGGGCACGGCCTTGCAGCCGAGCCGCAGCGCCCCGGCGCCGATATCGAGCAGGTGGTGATGCGGCAGCAGGCCGGCATTTTGGAGGATCGACATCTCGATCCGCCCGGTCTCATCCCAGCGGCCGCCGACGATGGCGCGGTGCCGGCCTGCGGCGATGGCGGAGTCGTAAAACCCGGCCAGTTCATAGGGGTTGGTGGACACGGTCTGATGGGTTCCAGCAGGGGCGGCGCGCAGGGCGCCCTGCGCCTCCCTTGCGTCCAAAATTCGGCGCAAGTCAAGCCGCCACGCAGCCCCGGCCCGTCAGGCCGGCGGCACCGCCGGGGTCTGCGGGCGCCGGTGAGCCAGCCGCTCGCGGTGGATCAGGTAGAGCCCCGAGCCGACGATCAGCGCGATGCCCGCCCAGACCATAGCAGCGGGGAAGTCGCCGAACACCAGCCATCCCAGCAGCGTCGCCGAGGCCAGCTCGAGATAGCCCAAGGGCGCGATCAGCGCCGAGGGGGCGAGCCGCAGCGCGTAGGTCAGGAAGATATGCGCCAGGGTCGCCGCAAGGCCCATGCCGCCAAGAAAGCCCCAGGCCGCGCCCTGCGGCCAGACCGCGCCGCCGCCGAGGCTCTCGGGCAGCAGCCACATGAAGGGCGCGCCAAGGATCACCGCGGCAATCGCCGTGGTGGCCTGCTGCGCCACCGGCGCCAGGCTCCGCAGCTGCCGCGTGACCAGCATGTAGCCGGCGAAGGACACCGCGGTGATGAGCGGCAGGATGGCCGACAGGCCATGGTTCGCCAGCCCGGGCTGGACCACCAGAAGCGCGCCGCCGAAGCCGACGATGGAGGCGAGGATCCGGCGCGGCCCGACGCTCTCTCCCAGCAGCGCCCAGCCGAGGAACATCAGCACGAAGGGCTCAATCTGGCCGATCGCCAGCGCATCGGCGATGGGCATGCGCACCATCGCACCGACAAAGGCGATGGTGGCGACCAGCGACAGCGCTGCGCGGGCAATCGTGAGCAGCAGTTCGCGCCGGGTCAGCCGCAGGCGGATGCGCAGGACCAGCGCCAGCGCCAGCATGAGCGCGCCCTGTACGACGAACCGCGCTACGGTGATCTCGGCAACGGGCAGGCTGCGGGTGGCGAGCTTCGAGCCGACGTCGATCAGCGGCGCCGTGGCGCAGAAGCCGAGCATGAGCAGCGCCCCGAGCAGGGGGCGGTCGACGTGCAGGGCGGCCGTCGGCGCGGCGTGGGGGGCGTTTGTCGTTTGCATCCGCATGCCATGCGCAGGCCACCGCGATTTGGCAAGAGGGCATGTGCATGCCACGCGACGGTGGTCGAGCGGAGCGTGCCGTGCCGGTCTCAGACCCGGATGCCGTAGCGGCTGATCTTGTCGTTGAGGGTCCGCCGCGCCATCCCCAGCGCCTTGGCGGCGCGCTCGGTATTGCCTCGGCAACGTTCGAGCGCGAGGCTGATCTCGCGGGCCTCGAAGGCGGCGACACGAGCGGCAAGGCTCTCGGGCTCGGCGATCGGCGCCGCGGCCTCCTCGGGCAGGTCGAGCCCGAGGGCGTAGCGTTCCGCCATTGCCTTCAATTCGCGCACGTTGCCGGGCCAGGGCCGGCGCAACAGCCGTTGCCTCAGCGTGTAATCGACCGCCGGCATCTCCTGTCCGTAGCGCGCCGCCGCCAGGTTGGCGTAATGGCTGAACAGCAGCGCGATGTCGTCGCCAAGCACACGCAGCGGATCGACGGTGATCTCGGCCCCGGCGAGCCGGTAGAAGAGGTCGGCGCGGAAGCTGCCGTCGAGCGTCAGTGGCCGCAGGTCGGTCTTGGAGGTGGCGATGATCCGCAGGTCAAGCGGCCGCAGGCGGTTCTCGCCCAGCCGTTCGACGGCGCGTTCCTGCAGGGCGCGCAGCAGTTTGGGTTGTATCGCCGCGGGCATCGCCTCGATCTCGTCGAGCATCAGCGTGCCGCCCGAGGCGGTCTCGAGCTTACCGGGCTTGTCCTGGGCCCCGGGGAAGGCACCGGCCACATGCCCGAAGATCTCGATCTCGAAGAGGCTCTCGGGCAGGGCGGCGCAATTCACCGCGACCAGGGGTCCGGCGGCGCGGGCGCTGGCCTCATGCAGGGCGCGGGCGACCAGTTCCTTGCCGGTGCCGGTCTCGCCGGTGATGACCACATCGAGATCGGTCGGGCCGATCGCCGCGATGCGCGCGCGGAGTCTGGACATGGCCGCCGACTGACCGAGCAGCCCGCCCTCGTCGCGGCGGGTGATGCGCTCCTGCAGCCGGCCGATCTCGGCGCGCGCGGCGCGGCCGCGCAGGCCGCGCTCGATCACCGACAGAAGATGCATTCCGTCATAAGGCTTCTCGAGGAAGTCCTCGGCCCCGGCGCGCATCGCCTGAACTGCCTGCGCCAGATCGCCATGGCCGGTGATCAGCACCACCGGGCAGTCGGGATCGCGCGCGCGGGCGGCCTCGAGCAGCTGCTGCCCGTCCATGCCGGGCATCCGCAGGTCGGTCAGGATCAGGTCGGGGCGGCTGCCGGCGGCAAGCGCCTCGGCGCCGCCGGCAAAGGCTTCGGCGCGGTAGCCTGCGGCCTCGATCAGATCGCAGAGCGCGAGACGGTGGTCGCGGTCATCCTCGACCACATGGATCAGCGGGCTCATTCGGCGGCCTCTCGTTCGTCGTCACTTTCCAGCAACGGCAGGATCACCGCGGCCTCGGCGCCCCGGCCGGGGGCCGAGCGGATGTCGAGCCGTCCGCCGAATTGCTGGACCACCTCGAAGCAGATCGCAAGCCCGAGCCCCAGACCCTCGCCGCCGATCTTGGTCGAGAAAAAGGGCTCGGTGACCCGCGGCAGCACGTCGGGGGCGATGCCGGGGCCATTGTCGGTCACCAGAAGGGTCACGTCCTGCGCGCCACGCTCGATCGACAGCGTCACCTCGCCTTGGCCCGGCTCGACGGCCTCGATGGCATTGTGCAAGAGGTTCATCAAGACCTGCTCGAGCCGGGCGTGGCCGGCCTCGACCATGGGGGCATCGGCAGGGGCGTCGAACTGGAGCTGGACCCCGGCGGCGTCGGCGCGGGGCTGGGCCAGCGCCAGCGCCGAGCGCGCCACGTCGACGGCGCAGACGGGCGAGAGCGGGGCCGCCTCACGGCGCGAGAAATTCTTGAGGTGCTTGGTCATCCGCTGCATCCGCCGGATCAGCCCGCGTGCCGACTGCAGCCGGGCGGCGGTCTGCTCCGGCGCCCGCGAGAGGCCGAACTCGGCGGCGGTCAGCGTCGCCTCCATCGCGGCGAGCGGCTGGCTGACCTCGTGCACGATGGCCGCGGACATGCGGCCAAGCGCGGCCATCTTCTCCGATTGCACAAGCGTCGCCTGCGTCGCGCGCAGGTCGGCCTCGACCTGGCGGCGGGCCTCGACCTCGCGCGCCAGCTCGGCGGTGCGCTGGCGGACCTTGCGCTCCATCACCTCGGTCTGGCGCAGCCGCAGCGCGATGAACCGCTGGCGGTGGCGCCGCATGTCGGCGAGCCCGAGCCCCAGGAGCGCGGCCAGCAGAACCAGCGCGGCGGTGCCGGCAGCGGCGGCGCGGGCGGGCCAGGTCGGGCTGGCCGCCAGCAGCCGCCAGCCGGTCTCGAACGGCGTGCCTCGAAGGGTCATGGCGCGGCCCTCACCCTCGATCCGCAGCGCGCTGCCATTGGGCAGAAGCGGTGCCGAGCTTCCAAGGTCGGTGCGCTCGTAGAGGCGCGAGGTGTCGAGCCGGTCGAGCGTGGCGCCTGGCAGGCGGGTCAGGGGGCGATAGCGCCAGGCCGGCACCGACGAGAGGAAGACGACGTCGTCCTTGTCGGTGACGGCGATGTGCTGGCCGGTCTCGGCCCAGGCCTGCTCGAGCGGACGCAGGTCGATCTTCACCACCATGACGCCATGCACCCCGAGACCGGGATCGTCGACGCGGGCCGAGATGAAGTAGCCGGGCTCGCCGGTGGTCACGCCGATGGCATAGACCGCGCCGTTGCCGGTGGCGCGTGCATCGGTGAAATAGGGGCGGAAGCTATAGTCGTGGCCGACGTAGCTGTCGGGCTCGCTCCAGTTCGAGGCGGCGATGGTCACCCCCGCCGCGTTCAGCAGGTAGAGACGCCCCGAGCCGGTCTGCGCGGCAATCTTCTGCAAGTAGCGGTTGGCGGCGTCGATGGTGGCGGCATCGGAAGGTTCATTCAGCGCGGCGTGGATCCGGGCGTCTTCGCCGGTGACGCGCGGCAGGTAGCGGAACCGGTCGATCTCGGTCTGCAGGGCGCGGTGGCTGACCAGCAGCTCTTGCTCGAGCCCCTGACGCAATTCGGCGATGACCAGCTGCCAGGCCAGCGCGCCGCAGAGCAGCGCACCGATTGTCACCAGCATCAGCCGCAGCCGCCAGGCCGAGCGGAGGCGGGGCAGAAGGGCGCCGCGACGGGTCATCAGTCCGCGTCGGGGCAGGGGGCGAGCTGCACCGGCTTGCCGGAGCTGGCGCCGAGTTCGGTGCAGTCCGCGCCGCAGAGCGTCCAGGCCGAGGGCGTCTTGCCCGAGGCAGCGAGGCTCAGCGCGGGCACAGGCGGCAGGTCCGGCGCCCAGACCCACCAGCCGTCTTCGAAATGGCCGCCCTCGCCGGGCTCCATGCCCGCGCCAGAGCCCTTGACCGCCGCCTGCGTCAGGTGGAGGCGGTGATCCTCGGTGACTTCCCAGGTCTCGCGCCAGTCCTCGCGTTCGACCGAATGGGTCCACTCCAGCGTGAAGCTGCCGCCCTCGGCGAGGGCGATCACCATCGCCCCCGCCATCAGGCAGCCGGTCATGCCGACACCGGGGCCTTGCGCCGCCAGACCAGCAGTCCGAAGACCACGGCGAGGGCAAAGCCGATCTCGTCGGTGATCGGCAGCGCCGCGACGAGGGTGAAGGCGGCGGCGACGGCGATCAGCCGCTCCCAGATTGCCAACGGGCGGCCGAGCCAGCCGATGACGCTGGCGCCCCAGAGTGCGAGGGCGATGAGCGCCTTGAGCACGATGTAGGCGACCGCAGGCCAGTAGCCGATGGCGCCCGCCAAAGCGCCGCCGTCTTGCAACATCAGCGCCGGGGTATAGACCGCCATGAAGGGCACGACGAAGCCCGCTGCGGCAACCTTGATCGCCTCGAAGCTGATCTTCAGCCCGCTTTCCTTGGCGATCGGCGCGGCGGCGAAACAGGCCAGCGCCACGGGGGGCGTCAGGTCCGCGAGAATGCCGAAGTAGAAGACGAACATGTGGCTGACGATCAGCGGCACCCCGAGATCGAGCAGCGCCGGGCCGGCGATGGACGAGGTGATGATGTAGTTGGGAATCGTCGGGATACCCATGCCGAGGATGATGCAGGTGATCATCGTCAGCACGAGGCTCAGGAACAGGCTGTTCTGCCCCACCGAGACGATGAACTGGCCAAAGGTGTTGGCCGCGCCGGTCAGGGTCATGACGCCGATGATCACCCCGACGAGGGCGCAGGCGATGCCGACCGGCAGCGCGGTCTTGGCGCCATCGGCAAGGCTGTCACGGCAGACCGCCAACGTCTCGCGTCCGCCCTTGAAGGCGGCGCAGGCGGCGATGAGCACCGCCAGAACCAGCAGCAGCGCGTGGATGCCGAACTTGAAGAAGGCCGAGGCGCAGAGGCCCAGCACGATCCAGAAGATGACCCGCACCGCCGTCGACGAGAACCCCATGGCGATGGCCGCGCCGAGGATCAGCATACCCGTCAGCGCAAGCCCGATGGTCCCGGCGAACAGCGGCGTGTAGCCCGAGAACAGCAGCCAGACCAGCACCGCCAGCGGCAGGATCAGGTACCAGCCCTCTTTCAGCGCCTTGCGGGCCGAGGGCATCTCGTCGGCCGAGAGCCCGCGCAGGTCGCGCTTGCCGGCCTCGAGGTGGACCATCCAGAACGCCCCGGCGAAGTAAAGGATGGCGGGCACCAGCGCGGCCTTGACCACCTCGACGTATTGCACGCCGAGGGTCTCGGCCATGATGAAGGCGACGGCGCCCATGACGGGGGGCATGATCTGCCCGCCCATCGAGGCGGTCGCCTCGACGCCGCCGGCAAAGGCCGAGCGGTAGCCAAAGCGCTTCATCAGCGGGATGGTGAATTGGCCGGTGGTGACGACGTTGGCCACGCCCGAGCCCGAGATTGTGCCCATCAGCCCCGACGACAGCACCGAGACCTTGGCGGCGCCGCCCATGCGGTGCCCGACGAGGCCCAGCGAGACATCGGTGAAGAGCTTGATCATCCCGGCCTTTTCGAGGAACGAGCCGAACAGGATGAAGAGGAAGATGTAGGTCGCCGACACATAGGTGGGGATGCCGTAGATCCCCTCGGTGCCATAGGCGATCTGCTCGACCACCTGTTCAAACGCGTAGCCGCGGTGGTTGAACGGCGAGGGCAGGTGCTGCCCGAAGAGCGCATAGCACAGGAAGAGCCCGCAGATGATCGGCAGCGCCGGGCCCATGAGCATCCAGGCGGCGACAAAGACTGTGACGATGGCGATGCAGCCGAAGACCAGATCGGTCAGCGTCGGAGCGCCGGCGCGCATCAGCAGCGGCGTGTATTCGATCCACTGGTAGGCCGCGACGGCCACGCCGGCGACGGCAAACAGCGTGCAAAGGGTCCGCAGCGGTGCCCCGAAGCCGCGCCCGAGCGCCAGCAGCGGGAAGCCGAGCGCCATCAGGAAGCCGACGTGCACCGCGCGCATCACCTGGCTCGGCAGGTCGATGACATGGGCGGCAATGGAAATCTGGTAGAGCGAGAAGGCCACCGCCAGCCAGAAAAGGAAACGCCCGGTCAGGCTCGGCGGAAAGCTCGAGGCCAGCGGGTCGTGCAGTTCGGCCAGTTCCTCGGCCCGGCCGTGCTCGGCCGCAGTTTGTCCGGTCATGTGGTCCTCCCGTCGTGCAGGCAGCCCGGGCTTGGCCGGGCCGCCGCACAAGTCTGATTACATCAGACCCTGTTCCTTGTAGTACTTCTCGGCGCCCGGGTGCATCGGGATCGGCGAGTTCTTGATCGCGTCCTTGATGTCGATGGCGCCGGCTGCCGCATGCGCGGCCTTGAGCTGGTCGAGGTTCTCGAACAGCAGTTTGGTCATCTGGTACGCCAGCTCGTCCGAGACGTCGGTGCTGGTGACGAGGATGTTGGTGATCGCCAGCGTCGGGATGTCCGCGTCCTGGCCCGGGTAGGTACCCGCCGGGATCACGCCCGCGGCGTAGGGCGCGCCAAGGGTGCCTGCCACCTCTGCGGGGATCGATACATAGGTCACGTCCTGCGTCGACGACAGATCCTTCAGCGCAGCCGAGCCGAGGCCCGAGCTCTGCAGGGTCGCGTCGAGTTGGCGGTTCTTCATCAGTTCGACCGATTCCGCGAAGGGCAGGTACTCGACCTTGCCCAGATCGTCGTAGGTCATGCCGAGCGCGCCGAGGATCTTGCGGGCGTTCACCTCGGTGCCGGATTTGGCTGCGCCGACCGAGACGGACTTGCCCGCCAGTTCGGTCGCGGTGGTCACGCCGGCATCTGCCGAAGCGGCGATCTGGATGTAGTTGGGATAAATCGCGGCAATGGCGCGCAGCTTGTCGAGCGGCTTCGAGAAGCCGACGTCGGCGTTGCCCTCGAAGGCGTCCTTGACGGAGTCGCCGAGTGCGAAGCCGATTTCGCCGCGGCCCTGCTGCAGCAGGTTCAGGTTCTCGACCGAGGCCTTGGTGGACTGCACCTGGGCGCGCGCGTCGGGGATGTTCTTGGCATAGATGTCCGCCATCGCGACGCCGAGCGGGTAATAGACACCCGAGGTGCCGCCGGTCAGCACGTTGACGAATTCCGTTGCCATCGCGGCGGGCGCGGTGACGGCAAGGCTGCCGGCGATCAATGCGCCGAGCCCGAAAGTTCTGATCATGTTGGTCCTCCCGAAACATACGTTCGCGGCAGGAAAGCTTTCGTTTCTGCCGCGCGGTGCCGGAACCATGAGCAAGCCGCGCGCCTCGGGCAAGCGGGGAAGAGGCCAGGTCGCGAATTTTCTTCGCGGGAATCTGCCCCGGGTGGGGCAGTTTCCCGCCTCGCACCCCGCGGCCGGGCAGATCTTGGCTGGGCGATCGTCTTGCCATGCCGCGGCCCTTCGAGATTGCCGAAACAGCGCGCGCAGGCCGGGCGGCCAGCCTCCGCCAAGCCATGTGGTATTGGCCCTTGCCAGCAAAACGTCACTGGTATACTGCCGCATACAATAAGCCGACCGCCGTTCGCCGGACGTCTCTCGCCGCCCGGTGCTCCAGCTTAATCCAACATTGAACCGTAGGGATCGCCATGAGCTTGTACACCGATTACTTGGCAGAAATCGAAACGCGGAAAGCCGAAGGTCTGCATCCGAAGCCGATCGACGATGGCGCTCTGGTCGCAGAGCTGATCGCGCAGATCGAGGACGCGGACAACGCTTACCGCAAGGACTCGCTCGAGTTCTTCATCTATAACACGCTGCCCGGCACCACCAGCGCCGCCGGCGTGAAGGCAGAATTCCTCAAGAAGATCATCCTCGGCGAGGCCGTGGTCGCGGAAATCCCGCCCGCCTTCGCCTTCGAGCTGCTGTCGCACATGAAGGGCGGCCCCTCGGTCGCGGTCCTTCTCGACCTCGCGCTTGGCGATGACGCGGTGATTGCCGCCCAGGCCGCAGAGGTGCTGAAGACCCAGGTGTTCCTCTACGAGGCCGACACCGCCCGTCTGGCCGATGCCTATAAGGCCGGCAACGCCGTGGCCAAGGAGATCCTCGAGAGCTACGTCCAGGCCGAGTTCTTCACCAAGCTGCCGGAACTCGACGACGTGGTCGAAGTGGTGACTTACGTCGCCGCCGAAGGCGACATCTCGACCGACCTGCTGTCGCCGGGCAACCAGGCGCACTCGCGCTCGGACCGCGAACTGCACGGCAAGTGCATGATCTCGGAGACCGCGCAGAAGGAAATCGAGGCGCTCAAGCTGCAGCACCCGGGCAAGCGCGTGATGCTGATCGCCGAGAAGGGCACCATGGGCGTGGGCTCGTCGCGGATGTCGGGCGTCAACAACGTGGCGCTCTGGACCGGCAAGCAAGCCAGCCCCTATGTGCCCTTCGTCAACATCGCCCCGGTCGTCGCGGGCACCAACGGCATCTCGCCGATCTTCCTGACCACCGTGGGCGTGACCGGCGGCATCGGCCTTGACCTGAAGAACTGGGTCAAGAAGCTCGACGAGAACGGCAAGCCGATCCTCAACAACGAGGGCAACCCGATCCTCGATCAGAAGTATTCGGTCGAGACCGGCACCGTGCTGAAGATCGACACAAAGGCCAAGAAGCTGACCAGCGAGGACGGCGAAGAGCTGGCCGACGTCTCCTCGGCCTTCACACCGCAGAAGGTCGAGTTCATGAAGGCCGGCGGCTCCTACGCCGTGGTCTTCGGCAAGATGCTGCAGACGTTCGCTGCCGAAACCCTGGGCGTGAAGGCGCCGCTGGTCTTCGCACCGAACAAGGAAGTCAGCCACGAGGGCCAGGGCCTGACCGCGGTCGAGAAGATCTTCAACCGCAACGCCCGCGGCACCACGCCGGGCAAGACCCTGCACGCCGGTTCGGACGTGCGCGTCAAGGTCAACATCGTGGGTTCGCAGGACACCACCGGCCTGATGACCAGCCAGGAACTCGAGGCGATGGCCGCAACGGTGATCTCGCCGTCGGTCGACGGCGCCTACCAGTCCGGCTGCCACACCGCCTCGGTCTGGGACAAGAAGGCCCAGGCGAACATCCCGCGCCTGATGAAGTTCATGAACAACTTTGGCCTGATCACCGCGCGCGATCCCAAGGGCGAATACCACGCGATGACCGACGTGATCCACAAGGTGCTAAACGACATCACCGTGGATGACTGGGACATCATCATCGGGGGCGACAGCCACACCCGCATGTCCAAGGGCGTCGCCTTCGGCGCAGACTCGGGCACCGTGGCGCTGGCGCTGGCGACCGGCGAGGCGACCATGCCGATCCCCGAGTCCGTGAAGGTCACCTTCAAGGGCAAGATGGCCGATCACATGGACTTCCGCGACGTGGTGCACGCGACCCAGGCGCAGATGCTGCAACAGCACGGCGACAACGTCTTCCAGGGCCGCGTCATCGAGGTGCACATCGGCACGCTGCTCGCCGACCAGGCCTTCACCTTCACCGACTGGACCGCCGAGATGAAGGCCAAGGCCTCGATCTGCATCTCCAACGACGAGACGCTGATCGGCTCGCTTGAGCTGGCCAAGCACCGCATCCAGGTGATGATCGACAAGGGTATGGACAACGCCGCGGACACGCTGGCGGGTCTCATCGCCAAGGCCGACAAGCGCATCGCCGAGATCCGTTCGGGCGAGAAGCCCGCGCTGACCCCGGATGACAACGCCAAGTATGTCGCCGAAGTCGTCGTCGACCTCGACCAGATCGTCGAGCCGATGATCGCCGATCCGGATGTCAACAACGCCGACCCGTCGCGCCGCTACACCCATGACACCATCCGCCCGATCTCTTACTACGGTGCGGAAAAGAAGGTGGACCTTGGTTTCGTGGGCTCGTGCATGGTGCACAAGGGCGACATGAAGATCGTCGCGCAGATGCTCAAAAACATTGAGAAATCTCAGGGCAAGGTTGAGTTCAAGGCACCACTCGTCGTGGCCGCGCCGACCTACAACATCATCGACGAACTGAAGGCAGAGGGCGACTGGGAAATCCTGCAGAAGTACTCGGGCTTCGAGTTCGACGACCTCTTCCCGAAGACCCAGAACCGCACCGAGTACGAGAACATCCTCTATCTCGAGCGTCCGGGCTGTAACCTGTGCATGGGCAACCAGGAAAAGGCCGCCAAGGGCGACACCGTCCTGGCCACCTCGACCCGCCTGTTCCAGGGCCGTGTCGTTGAGGACGCCGCCGACAAGAAGGGCGAGTCGCTGCTCGCCTCGACCCCGGTGGTTGTGCTGTCGGCCATTCTCGGCCGCACGCCGAGCGCCGATGAGTACAAGTCCGCGGTGGAAGGCATCGACCTGACCAAGTTCGCGCCGCCGGTTCAGGTGCCCGCGACCTCGCGCTCCGCGCACTTCTGAAAGTGGCTGCCCCGCTGAGGGGCAGCGCAAGATCGCGGCGGCGGGGACCGATGTCCCCGCCGCCGCTTTCGTTTCAATGGCAAAGATTGCTGTCCCCGCGGGGACAGGTTGGGCGGGGCTATGTCGCCCGCAACCCGTCGAGGAAGACGTTCAGCAGCACCTCTGAGCGCGCCGGATCTGCGCCGGGACCGTAGTTCAGCCCGATCAGCACCCGCAGCAGATCCTCGCTGGTCACGTCGCCGCGCAGCCGACCGTCGGCGAGCGCGCGGGCGTGCAACGCGGCAATGGCACCGCGCAGGCGCTCGGACTGCTCGCCGAAGAAGGTCGAGTCGGGCTCGAAGACCGGCGCGAGCGCGGCGATCATTCCCCTTTTCGTGGCCATCAGTTGCAGCGCGCCGCGCATCCAGTCCTCGAGCTCATCCTCGGCGGCGCGCCGCTCGAGCGTCTCGACCTCGCGCGCATAGACCGCCTGGAACAGCGCCTCGCGCGATGGGAAGTGCCGATAAAGCGTGCCGATTCCGACCCCGGCCTCGCGGGCGACCGCCTCGAGGCTGCCGCCTTCCTTGCCAAAAACCTCGCGCGCGGCATCCAGCAGCCGTTCGCGATTGCGCAATTGATCAGCACGCGGCTTCCTCGGTCTAGGCTTTTCTTGGCCTATTTCGCTTCCCATAGGTTAACCCACTTGAAAACGGAGGGTGCCTCCGTATTTAATCATCCATGGCCGGATGCCCCGGCCTTCCCACCAGCTTATGGCAAGAGAGGGAAAGATGACACCGACACTCAATCTGACAATCAATGGAGTGCCGCAGCAGATCGCCCTCGACGATCCGCGCGCCACGCTGCTCGATCTGCTGCGCGAGCGGATCGGCCTGACTGGAACCAAGAAGGGCTGCGACCGCGGCCAGTGCGGCGCCTGCACGGTGCTGATCGACGGGCGCAGGATGAATGCCTGCCTGGCGCTGGCGCTCTCGCATGACGGCGCCGAGGTCACTACCATCGAGGGGTTGGCAGACGGCGAGACGCTGCACCCGGTGCAGGCCGCCTTCATCGCCCATGACGGCTTTCAGTGCGGGTATTGTACACCGGGCCAGATCATGTCCGCCGTCGGGCTCATCGCCGAGGGTGAGGCCGGGCTCGACCCCGAGCGGGTGCGCGAGGGGATGAGCGGCAACCTCTGCCGCTGCGCCGCCTACGCCGGGATCACCGAGGCCGTGCTCGAGGCCACCCGCGAGATGAGCGCGGGGACCGAGGAAAGGAAAACCGCATGAACCGCTTCGAGTACACCCGGGCTGAAACGATCGGCGCCGCCGTCGGGGCAGAGGGGGCGCTTCTCGCCGGGGGCACCAATCTTCTCGACCTGATGAAGATCGGCGCCGCCGCTCCGGAGCGGCTGGTGGATATCTCTCGCTTGCCGCTGGACCGGATCGAGGAAAGTGCTGGTGGCCTGCGCATCGGCGCCATGGTGCGCAATTCGGAGATCGCCCGCGATCCGCAGGTGCTGGCGCGCTACCCGGCGCTGGCCGAGGCGCTGCTCTCGGGGGCCTCGGCGCAGCTGCGCAACGCGGCCTCGACCGGCGGCAACGTCATGCAGTCCACCCGATGCAGCTACTTCCAGGACCCGCTCTCGCCCTGCAACCGGCGCGCACCCGGCAGCGGCTGCGGGGCGCTTGGTGGGGTGAGCCGAGGCCACGCGGTGCTCGGCTGGACCGAAGGCTGTATCGCCGTGCATCCCTCGGACATGTGCGTGGCGCTTGCCGCCTATGACGCGGTGGTCGAGATCTCCGGGCCGCAGGGTCTGCGCGAGGTGGCGATGGAGCACTTCCACCCCCTGCCGGATGCGAAAGGGGCTGGTCCCGCGCCGCTGGCACAGGGCGAGATCATCACGCACATCCGCCTTCCCGATCCCGGTGCGCTGGCCCGCCATGCCCGCTACGTGAAGCTGCGCGAGCGGACCTCCTTTGCCTTTGCCATCGTTTCCGCCGCCGCAGCATTGGCGATCGAGCAGGGGGTGATCACCGAGGCGCGGCTGGCCCTTGGCGGCGTCGCCGCCCGTCCGTGGCGCTGCCGCGAGGCGGAAGAGGCGTTGAAGGGGCAACCCGCGACTGCCGAGAGTTTCGCCCGGGCTGCGGAGCTCGCCACCCAAGGCGCCCGGCCCTCGGGGGACAACGCCGCGAAAATTCCCCTCGCGCAGCGCATTGCCTTGCGCGCGCTGGAGCGGGCCGCGGCGGGAACACCCCGCCGCTTGCCCGCGCTTCCCGCCTCCGTCTTTGAAGGAGATGACAATGGATGACCTGATGAACATGCAGGGCCACGTCCGCCTCGGCTCCAGCGCCGGGCAGGCGCTGACCCGGCGCGAGGGCAGGCTCAAGGTCACCGGCGCCGCCACCTATGCCGCCGACAACCGCCCGCACGGGCTGCTGCATGCGGTGCTCGCCACCGCCGGCATCGCCAAGGGGTGCGTCGCCCATCTCGACGTCGCCGCCGCCGAAGCGCATTCGGGGGTGGTGAAGGTCTACACGCCGGGCAATGCGCCCAAGCTGGCGATCAGCCCGGACGAGAAGATCCACCCGTTCGTCTGGCGCATGGAGACGCTGACAGACGATCGCGTGCGCTACGCCGGCCAGCCGATCGCGCTGGTGCTGGCCGAGACGCTCGAGGCCGCGACCGAGGGCGCACGGCTGCTTGCCCCGCGCTACGGGGCCGAGCCGCACAGGGTCACGCTGGATGACGCAGAGCCCTTCGACACCGACACCACCGCCTTTGGTCGCCCCGCGGCGCATAGCTCGGGCGACGTCGATGCGGCCCGCGAGGGCGCGGCGCTCCATGTGCAGACCACCGTCGAGACAGCGCCGCAATACCACAACGCCCTCGAGCCCCATGCCATCACCGCCCGCTGGGAGGGCGCGCGGCTCGAGATCGACACCCCCAACCAGGCGATCGGCCTGTCGAAGCAGACCTTCGCGGCCTTCCTCGGGATCGATCCGTCGCAGATCTTGCTGCGCAGCCCCTTCATCGGCGGCGGCTTCGGTTCGAAGGCGATCCTCTATGGGGGGCAGCTTCTGGCGGTGCTCGCGGCGCGCGACCTGGACCGACCGGTGAAGCTGGTGCTGCGGCGCGACCAGATGTACGGGCCGGTGGGGCATCGCGCGCCCACCCGTCAGTCGCTGTGGATCGACCTCGACGAGACCGGCGCTATCGCGGCGCTGGAGCACGACACGGTCACGCTGACCTCGACCTTCGACCAGTTCCTCGAAGCTGCATCCAACGCCTCGCACAGCCTTTACGCCGCGCCCAACCTGCGCACCGCGCACCACGGCCGGCGCGCGGACGTGGGTACCCCGGGGCCGATGCGCGCGCCGGGCGAGGCACCGGGCTCGGCGGCGCTCGAGATCGCCATGGACGCCGCGGCGCAGGCGGCTGGCATGGACCCGCTGGAATTCCGCCTGAAGAACTACGCCGAGAGTGACCCCTCGACCGGGCTGGAGTTCTCCTCGAAGGCCCTGCGCGAATGCTATGCCGAGGCGGCGAAACGCTTTGGCTGGTCCGGGCGTCCCAGCGCACCACGCAGCCTGTGCGAGGGGCGGCTCCTGAAGGGATGGGGCATGGGCACGGCGCAGTTTCCCTGCCCGATGTTCCAGGCCACTGCCCATGCCACACTCCGCGCCGACGGCACCGCGGTGATCGAGACGTCGGCCGCCGACATGGGGCAGGGCGCCTGGACCGCGCTGGCGCAGATCGCCGCCGATGGTCTGGGGATCGACCTCGACAAGGTCGAGTTCCGCTCGGGCCATTCGGACCTGCCCGATGCGGGGGTCGCCGGGGGGTCGGGTCATACCGCAACCGCCGGGACCGCGCTCTTCAACGCCGGGGCGGATGCGGTGCGGCAGTTGGCAGAGCTGGCCACGACCGATCCTGCCTCGCCGCTTTTCGGGGCTGGCAACGCCGGGGTCACGGCGCGCGCCGGGCGGCTCTGGCGTAACGATGACGAGCGCTCGGAGTCCTATGAGGACATCCTCGCCCGAGCCGGGCTCGAGTTGGTCCGGGGCGAAGGCAAAGGTGCGCGCGAGGGCGAGCCCGAGCGGGCAATGTTCTCGCATGGGGCGGTTTTTGCCGAAGTGCTGGTGGATCCCGACCTCGGTCAGGTGCGGGTCAGCCGCCTCATCGGTGCCTTCGCCGCCGGGCGGATCATCAACCCGCGGCTGGCGCGCAGCCAGCTTGTGGGCGGGATGATCTGGGGCATCGGCATGGCACTGCAGGAAGAGGCCGTGCACGACCCGCGCACGGGCCGGCTGACCAATGCCGACCTTGGAGGCTACCACGTGCCGGTCAATGCCGACGTGCCGATGATCGGGGCCATGACCGTGCACGAGGACGATCCCTACGTGAACGCGCTCGGGATCAAGGGCGTGGGCGAGATCGGCGTCACCGGCACGGTGGGGGCCATCGGCAACGCGGTTTGGCACGCCACCGGGGTGCAGCCGAGGCGCTTCCCGATCCATCCCGAAAGCCTGATCTGAAAAGGCACCCCCGGCGCGCCCTTGCCGCGCGCCGGGGCTACCCGGGCCAAGGACCGGCAGTGGGGTCGCAGCGAGAGCGAAAAACGAGGCGGCGGCCAAAAGACGTCTCGCCTTGCAAAGCACGGCCGCGCCGCCACCCCCGGGCGAGAATGGAACTTGGGGACTTATCGCCGAAGCAGAATTCGGCCTCGGTGCGGCGGATCGGCGGGTTCTTGCCGCTCTTCTTGCGCCGCTATGGGGGCGGCTCAGGAAACTCTTGCTCTTCTCGGGCGATCGGCGATCCTGAGACCTGATTTTCAGAAGATATTTTTATGCCTCGCGCGCCGGTCACCGACCCCGTGCGGCGCGACATTGCATTTCAGACGCGAAGCCCATGGAGGATTGTCTTGGGCGGTACGATGGCTCGCATCCTGTTTCTGCTCGACACGCAGGCCCGCCAGCGGCTCTGGCGGGTGCTTGCCGTGAGCATCGGCATGGGCCTTGCCGACATGGCCGCGGTGCTTTCGATCGCGCCCTTCCTGATGGTCGCGGCGAGCCCGCAGAACGCGCTCGGAAATCCCATGCTCGCCGGGCTGCGCGACGCGCTCGGCATTGGCGGAGAGACCGGTTTCCTGGTGCTGCTGGCGCTCGCCTCGCTGGGGATGCTGACCGCGGCCATCGTCTTTCGCATCTGGGGCTTCACCTACCTGCGCGGTTTCGTGCGTGGGCAGAGCGTCAGCCTCGCCTCGCGTCTGGTCTCACGCTACATGCGCGCGCCGCTCGACACCCGGCTTCGGCGGCATTCGGCGGAACTGGTCAGCAACATCCAGTCCGAGGTCGAGCGGGTGGTCAACGGCGTGATGATGAACGCGGTCCGACTGCTTACCGCGCTCAGCACCGCGCTGTCGCTGGCCGTGATGCTGGTGGTGGTCGAGCCGCGCGCCGCGCTGACCATGGGGCTGTTGCTGGGGCTCGGCTACGGCGCGATCTTCGCCGCCGTGCGCGGGCCGATGCGCCGGGTCGGCGACGCCCGCATGGGCGCCACGCGCGAGACCGCGCGGCTGCTCAGCGAGGCGCTCTCGGGCTCGCGAGAGGTAAAGCTCTATGGCATGGAGCGGAGCTATCTCGAACGCTTCGAAGAGGCCTTCCGCCGCCGCGCCGAGGCCACCACCACCGCCGATCTCTTGCGCGATATCCCCAAGTCGGTGCTCGAGGTGCTGACCTTCGGCACGATGATCCTCATCGTGATCTGGACCCTCGCCGAGCAGGGTGAGGGCAGCAGCGCCCTTCCGGTCGTCGCGCTTTATGCCTTTGCCGCGGCACGGCTTTTCCCGGCGCTCCAGCGCATCTACGCCTCGGCGGCAGCGCTGAGGGGCGATCTGCCGGCGGTGGACGAGCTGCATGCCGATCTCGCGGCGGTCGAGGGGGTGGACCTGTCGGATGCACTTGCGGTCGAGGGACTGCCGCTCGAAGAGGCGCTTGAGCTGCGCGGCGTCGGCTACGATTATCCCGACGGGCAGCGCCAGCTTATCCGCGACCTCGATCTCAGGGTGCCGGCGAAGCGCATCGTCGGCCTCGTCGGGGCCACCGGAGCGGGCAAGAGCACCATCCTCGACATGCTGACCGGGCTGATCCGTCCCGACAGCGGCGGGCTCTACGTGGATGGCACGAGGATCACCCCCGAAAACCTTGCCCGCTGGCGCCGCTCGGTGGCCTATGTGCCGCAGGACAGTTGCATGATCGAGGGCAGCATCGGCGACAACATCCGCTTTGGCTTCGCTCCCGGGACTGACGCTGCCGAGGCGCTGCGCCGGGCCGGGTGCTTCGCCGGGCTGGACGGTCTGATTGCCGAGCTGCCGCGGGGCTACGACACCCCGCTCGGAGAGCGGGGCCAGAGCCTGTCGGTCGGCCAGCGTCAGCGCATCGGCATCGCCCGGGCGATCTACCGCGACCCGGCCTTGCTTGTGCTCGACGAGTCGACCTCCGCGCTGGACACCATCAGCGAGGCCGAGCTGACCGCCGCCGTGCAGGCGCTGCGCGGGCGCACCACGGTGGTCATCGTGGCGCATCGGCTCAGCTCGGTGCGCCATTGCGACCTCATCTACCTGATCGGGGCGGGAAGGGTGCTTGAACAGGGCCGTTACGACGAGCTGACCGGGCGCGACTCGAAATTCCACGCCTTCCACCGGGCCGGCACATGAGCGCCGCGCTGGGTCTCGGGGCCAGTCAATCGCGGACACCGCTGCGGGTGGCGCTGGTCATCGGCAACCTCGAATGGGGCGGCACGCAGGAGCTGCTGGTCTACCTCGCCGAGCGCCAGCGGATCGAGGGGCTGGAGCTGCGGGTCTTTGTGCTGTCGGAGCCCGTCGACACCCCTTATGCCGCGCGGCTGGAGCGCGTCGGCGTGCCGGTCACCCATCTGCGGCGCGGCGCCGGGGGGCTGCCGGGGCTGGTGCACCGCCTTGCCACCGAGTTCCGCCGCTGCGGCGTGCAGCTGGCCCATGCCCACCTGCGGCTAGCCAATACCGTGGCGCCCCCCGCCGGCCGGTTGGCCGGGGTGCCGGTGCTGGGCGGGCTGCACCTGCCGCCGCCGGGGCCCGGTCGCCGGGCGCGGCTGCGTGGGCTGGCCGAGGCGCAGGCGCTGCGCCGCGCCGCCATCGGGGTCATCGCCTGTTCCGAGAGCGTGGCCAGCAGCAACCGCGCGCGGCTCGGCGGGCTCCCTCTTGCGACGCTGCCCAATCCCGCGCCGCCGCTGCCGGATCTATCCGAGATCGAGCGCCGTCGCGGCTCGGGCCGCGCGCCCGGCGATCCCGCGCGCTTTCTCGTCGTCGGCCGGCTGTCGCCGGAAAAGGACGTCGACACCGTGCTCCGGGCCGCCGCCCGACTTGCTCAGCGCGGCGTGCCCTTCGAGCTGGCGATCGCCGGCGAGGGCGCTTGCCGCGCCGCGCTGGAGCACTGCGCGCAGGCGCTTGCGCTGCGTGATCACGTACGCTTTCTCGGCGCCCGCGCCGATGTGCCCGAGCTGCTGAGCCGCCACGATGTCTACGTCAGCGCCTCGCGCGCCGAGGGCCTGTCGATTGCGCTTCTGGAGGCCATGAGCCACGCCTTGCCGGTCATCGCGACCCCGGCGGGCAGCGCCTTTGCGGTGGTTGACGGCAGCGTCGGGCGGCGGGTGCTGCAGGGCGATCCCGAGGCTCTGGCCCGCGCCATGACCGAGCTTGCCGGCGACCCGGTGCTGCGCGCCAAGCTCGGGCGGGCGGGGCGGGCCCGGGTGCTGCGCAGCTACCGGGTCGAGGATTGGAGCGCTGCGCTGCGCCGTCTCTACAGCAAGACCCTCGAAGGCGACTTCCCCGGCGAGACCCGCCCGGCGCCGCACCGCGCGGCTGCCCCCGCCGGTGAGGATTGAACACGACTCGCGAAAAAGACCCAACACGGAGGAGAGGACACCATGCCGAACGGCAACAAGATCGACAGGCGCGTCAAGTCGGCGCTGCAGGGCTCGCCGCTCTACGCGCCCGCCAAGGTGGTCAAGGAGAGCCTGCGCCGGGCCCATTTCTCCATGGCGCAGGTCAGCGACAAGCTGGTGCGCCCGGCCCCGCACGAGGTCTTCCTGAGCTTGACGTCTAACTGCAATCTTCGTTGTGGCGCATGCTGTTACGGAAGGGACTTCATGCACGGAACGCAGCTGCCCTGGGAGATCGGCGCGCAGCTCATCGACGATTGCAAGGAGCTTGGCATCGGCAATATCCGGCTCTATGGCGGCGAGCCGCTGCTGCACCGCGACCTCGACAAGTTCGTCGCCCGTATCCGCGATCGCGGCCTCAACATGTATGTCACCACCAATGGGCTGCTGCTCGACAAGAAGATCGACAAGCTGGTCGACGCGGGCCTGCGCAAGGTCTCGGTCGGGCTCTACGGTCTGGGACAGGACTACGACGACTACGTGCAGCGCCGTGGCTCTTTCGAGCTGGTCAAGACATCGCTGACCGAGACACGCCGCCGCTATGGCGCCGACAAGCTGCCGATGAGTCTCGACTGGCTGCTCATGCGCGGCACCGGCAAGCCGGAGACGGTGCGCGACACGCTGCAGTTCGCCCGCGATCTCGACATGCAGGTCTACATCAACCTGATCCACTACTCGCTGCCGTACTTCGTGAAAAAGGATGAGGCGGGCGACAACCAGCCCTTCTGGTTCGAGGAGGAGGACCGCCCGCTGCTCGACGAGCTTTGCGGCATCCTGCTCGAAGCCAAGAAGAAGGAGCCGGACCTCATCCGCAACACCGAGCGCGGCATCCGCTCGATCCCCGACTGGCTGATCCGCAAGGAGAAGATGCGTCTGCCCTGCACCAGTTACGACATGCTCTGGATTGGTCCCGACGGCACGGTGCAGCTTTGCTTCGTGACCTTCAAGATGGGCGATTTGCACAAGCAGCGGCTCACCGAGATGCTCTTTACCGAGAAACACAAGCGATTTTCCCGCGATGCCTTCAATCTCAACTGTCCGAACTGCAACTGCGGCTACGACAAGCGGGTCAACCTGCACCGGCCATCGCGGGCGCTCTACACGCCGAGCTAGAACAGGGGGACCTCCGGACTTGCGGCGGGCCCGGGCGCGTCCGCGGGCCGACGAGACGCGGGCCGGCGCGGACACTGGGAGAGGACACCGAGCGCGGAAACGGCGCGCGGCGCTCAGGGCCGCCTCACTTGGTCGCGGTGATCTGCGCCGTGTGCTTGTGCTGCGCCATTTCCAGCACCGGCGCGAGCCATCCCACCTCGTCCATGCGGCTGCTGAAGAACTCCGCCCCGGCCTGGGTGTGGTGGCCGTAGTCGGGGAAATACTTCTTCAGCGTGGCGCTGGCCGAATAACAGATCTCCTCGGTTTCCGAGCAGACATAGTCCATCCGGTCGAGCACGATCAGGCCGGGATACCTGGCCTTGAGCCGGTCGATCTCGGCATTGGCTTCGATCACCCGCGGCTCGGTCGCGCCGCTCTTGTAGAGCTGGTAATGCTCCCGGTTCGAGCGTGCGACGATGGTCGCGGGGTCGCTGATACCCTCGGCGAGCGCGGTGTGCACGTTCTTGTCGAAGACCGTCCACTTGCCGCCGAGATATCTCGGGAACTCGAAGATGTTCTTCACCACGATCACCCGCTTGCCGTCGTCGAGCGCGTGTTTCACCAGCCCGTCCAGCACCTGAAGATCGTTGCGCGAGTCCTTGAACCGGCTGACGATCATGACCGCATCCGCCTGCGCATAACTCCGCGCGCCGAAGAACTTGCTATGCGGCCCGAGCTCTCCGATTTGCGCGGTATAGCGGCCGGGTTGAATCCATTGCATGGCCTCCTTGCTGAAGAGGAGCATGTTGAAGACATCCTTGGAGTGCGAGTTGCCGACGAGCAGGAGCTTCAGCTTCCCGGTGTCGGCGCCGAACCAGTCGCGCTCCTGGTGGCCGTTGTCGCAACTCCCGAGACAGGCGAGGTCGTGGGCATAGCCGCTGAACGGCATCGCGCTGGCTTCGAGCAGCGCCATATTGTCGTTCTCGTAGTCCAGCAGGCTGATCTGCGTGCCCAGAACATTGAACTGGCCGCTGCGGTAATCGAGCGCGTCGTAGGTGTGGATGAAGAACCCCAGCGCGGCAAAGGTGGCGAGGCCGGTGGCGCTGATGCCGAAGAGCCTGAGCCGCCCGTACTGGCCCTTGCGCACCGGGATCTCGACGTATGTCCAGCTCAGCCAGGCGAGTCCGAGGGTCAGCGCGATCAGCCCGGCCATGATGACCCAGGACGGCTCCTCCAGCGAGTTGTGCCGGGCGAAGGCCATCAGCGGTTGATGCCAGAGGTAGGCGCTGTATGAGATGAGCCCGATGCCGACCATCCCCCGGGTGCTGAGCAGGCGCTGCACCAGCGTGCCGCCGGTGGCGAAGAGGATGATCAGCGCGGCGCCGACCGTTGGCATCAGGGTGATCAGGCTTGGTGTGGGCGTCTCGGCGTCGAAGCCGAAGACGGCCGCGCAGACCAGCGCCAACCCGAGCGCCGAGAGGGCGTTGCGCAGGCCGCCAGCCAGCGGCGGATGACCCGCGCGCAGGTAGACGGCGCAGAACGCGCCGAGGCACAGTTCCCAGGCGCGGGCGGGCAGCAGGAAGAAGGCTGACATCGGGTCGGTGCGCACCTGCCATTGTGCCAGCCCGAGGCTGAACACGAAGATGCCGACCAGCGTCGGCAGCACCGCCTTCTGCCCGAAGCGCCAGAGCAGCATCAGCAGCAGCGGGAAGAGGATGTAGAACTGTTCCTCGACCGCGAGGCTCCAGGTATGGAGCATCGGTTTCAGCTCGGCGGCTGTGTCGAAGTAATCCGCCTCCATCCAGAAAAGGATGTTCGACGAAAAGGTCGCGACCCCGAGAAGGCTGCGGACAAACTCGACGAAATCGCGTCCCTGCAGGACGAGCCAGCCCAGTCCGAGCGCGGTGAGGCTGACGAGGCAGAGCGCGGGGAGGATGCGCTTGGCACGGCGCTCGTAGAAGCGCAGCAGGCTGAATGTGCCCCGGCTCAACTCGTCGACGATGATGGTGGTGATCAGGTAGCCGCTGATCACGAAGAAGATGTCGACCCCCACAAAGCCGCCACCAAACAGCTTCGATCCGGCATGGAAGAGAATGACGGGGAGGACCGCGACCGTGCGCAGCCCATCGATTTCGGCGCGGTACTTCATCCGGAGCAATCCGATCGACGTCAGAAAAATGAAGAAGTTGCGAAATAATAGCCGGTAAAACGCTGGAAAAAGGATCAATTCGGCAAATCGCCGAGCCGCTCACATCTGTCAATTTACCGCTAATAGACCGCAACCAAAACGATTACCTAGGCGCAGAGATGCAATCCCGGGTTTAGGTCGGCCTTTTCGGCCAAGAATGGCTCATGCGCGACCAAAGTCGCGGCATTCTTTCCAGGCTTGCAAGTTTTACGGGCGCTACTTGTCTTGCCGCTGGGGGCGTCGCGGTTGCGCGGCGCCGGTGACCCCCTCCCAGAAGGCATCGGCGCGCTTTTCGAAGGTGGCTGCCTCGCGCGCGTCGCTCTGGTAGAACGCGCCGCGGTGGATGCCGGGGGCATAGACCTGTTCAACCCAACCGCGCGGGTCGTCGTGCGGGAAGAGATAGCCGACGTGACCCAGCTTCTCGGCGCCCTTGTAGTGCGCGTCGCGCAGGTGCAGCGGCACCGGGGCGGGCGGCTGGCTGGCGACATGGCCGAGCGCCGCGCCGATGCCTCGGGTGACCGATCCCGACTTCGGCGCCCGCGCCACGTGCAGCGCCGCATGGGCGAGGATGATCTGGCTTTCCGGGTAGCCGATCTTCTCGACCGCCTGCGAGGCGGCGACGGCGGTCTGCAGGGCGGTGTTGTCGGCCAGCCCTACGTCCTCGGAGGCGTGGATCATGATGCGCCGCGCGATATAGCGCGGGTCTTCGCCAGCGTGGATCAGCCGGGCGAGCCAGTAGAGCGTCGCGTCCGGATCCGAGCCGCGCATGGATTTCACGAAGGCCGAGACAACGTCGTAATGCTGGTCCCCGGAGCGGTCGTGGTTGATCGCCGCCGAGGCATAGGCTTCTTCGAGCATCGCCTCGGTGATGGCGATCGCGTTGCCGTCCTGTCCGACGCCATGGCCGATGGCAAGGCTTTCCAGCGTGGTCAGCGCGCGGCGCGCGTCGCCGCCCGAGCGGCCGGCGATCAGCCGGACCTGCTCGGGGGTCATGGTCACCTCGAGACCCTGTGCCGCCAGATGCGCGATGCCGCGGCGCACGACCACCTCCATGTCCTCAATGCTCATCGGCTCGAGCTTGAGGATGGTCGAGCGCGAGACCAGCGCGGGCGGCAGCGCGTGGTAGGGGTTGCCGGTGGTGGCGCCGACGAAATCGGCGGTGCCTTCCTCGCAGATCGACAAGAGGTCGTCGGCCTGCGTGGCCGAGAAGCGGTGCACCTCGTCGACGAAGATCAGCAGCGGGCGGATGCGGGCCTCGTCAGCGATCTTGCGCAGTTCCTTGACGCCGTCGCGGGTGGCGTGCAGCGGGCGGAACTCCTTGCCCAGCATGTTGCCCACGGCGCGGGCAATGGTGGTCTTGCCGATGCCCGGCGGGCCGTAGAGGATGATGCTCCCCAGCGCCTTTGCGGCGATCCGCCGGCGCAGGATGGAGCCCGGGGCGGTGATCGCCTGTTGGCCGATCACGTCGTCCAACGTCTCGGGCCGCAGCGCGGCGGCGAGGGGCACGTGGCCCTTGAGGGGCGCGGCGTCGAAGAGATCGCTCATGAGGGGGCCTGTGGTTTTGGCGTTGCCCAATGCGCTAGCAGATCGCAGGGGGGCGGGCAAATCCCTGACGGCAAGCGCGCTGATCGGTACATCAATCTTTCTTCTACCGGCTGGTCACGGCCGCAGGGCCTGCTAGACATTTCCGCAACTTGACCGCCTGCCGAGGGTGCAGCGGCAAGACCACAGGTAGGAGCCCCGCATGAGTGAGTACGTCTTTCCCCCGCAGCCCCAGCCCTCGGTTGCCGTCGCCGGCAGCGAGGCCCGCTTCCCGCTGCGCCGCATCTTCTGCGTCGGTCGCAACTATGCCGAGCACGCGCGCGAGATGGGCCACGATCCCGACCGCGAGCCACCGTTCTTCTTCGACAAACCGATCGACACCATCGCCGAGGAAGGCGATGCGATCCCGTACCCGCCCGCAACCGCCGACCTGCACCACGAGGGTGAGCTGGTGGTGGCGCTCGGCAAGGGCGGCGTCGATATTCCCGAGGATGCGGCGCTGGACTGTGTCTGGGGCTATGCTGCCGGGATCGACCTGACGCGCCGCGACGTACAGGCCGACGCCAAGAAGAAGGGGCGGCCCTGGACCATGGCGAAGGGCTTCGATTTCTCGGCGGTCTGCGGCCCGGTGCATCCGGTGGCCGAAACGGGTCATCTCGATAAGGGCGGCTTGCGGCTGAGCGTGAACGGCGGAGAGCGGCAGAACGGCGATCTTGCGGACATGATCTGGTCGGTGCCCGAGGTGATTTCCTACCTGTCCGGGCTGGTCGAGCTGAAGGCCGGCGATTTGATCTACACCGGCACGCCCGCCGGGGTCAGTGCGCTGGAGCGCGGTGACACCTGTCTGGTCGAGATCGACGGCCTCGCGCCGCTGAGCATCAGCATCGGCTGAGCTGGACGTGCAGAGGCGCGGCTCATGGCCGCGCCTTTGTCGTTTTTGGACTTTTTCTTTTCAGCACAAGGACTTCGGAATCACTATTCCCAGTCGCCGGAAAACCCCTTGGGGATCATGAGGATATCGCGGTCCACCGTGTTGATGTCAGTGCGCCCGCAGAGCGCCATCGACACGTCGAGCTCCTTGTGGATCACCTCGAGCGCGCGGGTCACGCCCGCCTCGCCCATGGCACCGAGCCCGTAGATATAGGCGCGGCCGATCCAGCAGCCCTTCGCGCCCATGGCAACGGCCTTCAGCACGTCCTGGCCCGAGCGCACGCCGCTGTCGAGATGGACCTCGATCTTGTCACCCACCGCGTCCATGATCGGCGCCAGCGCGCGGATCGAGCTCAGCGCGCCGTCGAGCTGCCGCCCGCCGTGGTTCGACACCACGATGGCATCGGCGCCGACGTTGCAGGCCTCCAAAGCGTCGCGCGGGTCGATGATGCCCTTGATGATCAGCGGGCCGTCCCACATCTTGCGGAACTCGCGGATGCGGTCCCAGTCGAGCGCCTGGTCGAAGCTCTGCGCGGTCCATGTGGTCAGCGAGGAGGGATCCGTGACGCCCTTGGCATGGCCGACGATATTGCCGAAGAACCGCCGCTTTGTCTGCAGCATCTCGAGGCCCCACGGCACTTTGGTCATCATGTTGGCGACCGATGTCGGGGTCAGCTTGGGCGGGGCCGAAAGGCCGTTCTTCAGATCCTTGTGACGCTGTCCGAGCATCTGCAGATCGACCGTGATCACCGCCGCCGAGCACTTGGCGTCCTTGGCCCGGTCGAAGAGCCGCTTCATGTAGTCGTCGTCCTTGAGCGTGTAGACCTGCATCCAGAACGGCTTCGAGGTGTTCTCGGCCACATCCTCGATCGAGCAGATCGACATGGTCGACAGGCAATAAGGCACGCCGAACTTCTCGGCCGCCTTTGCCGCCTTGATCTCGCCGTCGGCGTTCTGCATCCCGGTCATGCCCACCGGCGCGAGCGCCACCGGCATCGCCACGTCCTGGCCGATCATCTGCGTCGCGGTGCTGCGCCCGGTCATGTCGATGGCGACGCGCTGGCGCAGGTAGAGCTTGTCGAAATCCGAGCTGTTCTCGCGGAAGGTCTGCTCGGTCCAGCTGCCCGACTCGCAGTAGTCGTAGAACATCTTCGGCACCCGGCGCTTGTAGAGGCGCTTGAGGTCTTCGATCTCGGTGATCACGGGCATGGGCCGGAGTTCCTCCTTGGACTGGTCAGGTTTCCTTACCGCTTCCGGGGTGTTCGCGCAATAATCCGCGCTTGAATCTCGTCTGCCCAGACAGTCTAGTGCGCGCGAGCAGTTCGGAGGTACCATGCAAGACATTCTCTGGGGCGTCGGCGGCGGCATGGTCGCGGCGCTGGCGACCACGGTCGGCGCGATCCCGGCGCTGATCGGGCGGAAGATGACCCAGGCCACGTCGGACATGATGCTGGGCTTCGCCGCGGGGGTGATGCTCTCGGCTTCGTATTTCTCGCTGATCATTCCGGGCATCGAGGTGGGGCAGGAGCAGACCGGCTCGGTCTGGATCGCCGCCGCCATTGCCGCCTTTGGCATCGCTTTTGGCTCGGGCTTCGTCGCCTGGCTCAACCACGCGATCCCGCACGAGCACTTCAAGACCGGCCCGGAGGGCGGGGCGGATCAGGCGACTTTTGCACGGATCTGGCTCTTCGTGCTGGCGATCTCGATCCACAACTTTCCCGAGGGACTGTCGATCGGCGTCGCCTACGGGCTGGACCGGGCCAACGGGCTTTCGGTGATGACCGGCATCTCGTTGCAGGACATGCCCGAGGGGCTGGCCGTCGCCGTCGCGCTGGTGGGTCTCGGGTACTCGCGGAGGCGGGCGCTCTTCTACACGGCACTTACCGGCATGGTCGAACCGGTCGGGGCGTTGCTGGGGGTGGTCGCGGTGTCGGTCAGTTCGGTGCTGCTGCCCTGGGGGCTGACCTTTGCCGCCGGCGCGATGCTCTACATCATCAGCCACGAGATCGTCCCCGAGACGCATCGCAATGGCCATCAGAAGCGCGCGACGACGGGGCTGATCTTTGGGCTTATCCTGATGATGTTCCTCGACGTGACGCTGGGGTGACTGGCCCGGCGCTCGCTCTTGCGTGAAAGGGCGCGCCGTGCCACTGGACCTCGCGCGCCGGCGGGAATAGGGTCCGCGCAACTTTCGCAGGAGACACGACGATGGCAACGGGCAAGAACATCCGCACCTATTTCCAGGGCACCTGGCACGACGGCGACGTGATGATCATGCGCGGCGCCGACCACGCGGCCTGGCTCGGCAGCTCGGTCTTCGACGGCGCGCGCTACGTGAACGGCATCGCGCCCGACCTTTACGCCCATTGCGCCCGGGTGAACCGCTCGGCCACATCGCTGATGCTGACGCCTTTCATATCCACCGAGGAGATGGTTCAGATCGTCTGGGAAGGGCTCTCCGCCTATCCCAAGGAGGCGGCCATCTACATCCGCCCGATGTACTGGGCAACGCAGGGCGACGCCACAGCCATCGTGCCGGGTGAGGAGGGAACCGCCTTTGCCATCTCGCTCGAGGAAATCCCCATGGCGCCCGAAGGCGCGGCGACCCACCTCGGACGCACCAAGTTCCGCCGCCCGGTGCTCGAGAGCTCGGTTTGCAATGCAAAGGCGGGCTGCCTCTATCCCAACAACGCCCGCATGCTGCGTGACGTGCGCGCGCGCGGCTTCGGCAACGCGCTGGTGGCCGACGCGCTCGGCAATGTGGCCGAGAGCGCCACGGCCAATGTCTTCATGGTCAAGGACGGTACGGTCTTCACCCCCGTCGCCAATGGCACCTTCCTGTCGGGCATCACCCGCGCGCGCCACATCAAGAACATGCGCGCCGATGGCATGGAAGTGCATGAGGCCGTGCTGTCCTTCGAGGATTTCGAGGGCGCCGACGAGGTCTTCTTGTCGGGCAACCTTCAGAAGGTGACGCCGGTCTCGGGCTTCGAGGACACCAGCTACCAGATCGGTCCCGTGACGCGCCGCGTGCGCGAACTCTACTGGGACTGGGCGCTGACCGAAGGCTGAGCGTTGCGCCGCGAGCCGCCGCTTCGCGCGACACGTCCCGACGCGCCGCAGCGGCCCGTGCTGCGCGCCGAGCGGCATTTTGACCCGGCGGTTGGCACGCGCGCGCCGCGCGTCGAGACTGGGCAGGGGCGGGCGGCGGACAACATCGCCGCGCCGCGTGGGACCCGGCGGCGGCTGGCGCGAGGCATCCGCGCCCTGCCGCTGCTGCTGAGCCTCGCGCTCGGGATCTGGGCGCTGACCACCAACCCCTTTGCGCAGCCTTTCCTTTCGGCCAGCGAGGCCGAGGTGCGCCGCGCGCTCGATATGGCGCTGGCGCAGACGCTGACGCCGGATCGGCTCGCGCAGGAGATCGGCGCCGCGCTGGAGGCAGAGGATCTCGACCGCATCGATATGCTGCTGCCGGTGGCGGCGCGGGTCGGCGTCTCGCCCGATGTGGAGCAGGCCGAACTGATCGCCGCGCTGCGCGACGAAAAGGACAGCGTCTGGGGCAAGGTCGAGGCCTGCGGCATCTGCGCTGCCGACATCGCCAATTGCCCGTCGCTGCAGATGCTGGCCTATTGCGGCATCCCGCTGGAGCTGACCCCGATCGGGGATCTCAACGCGCTGCGCCGCGCCGGGGGCAACTATTTCAGCGGCGCCGATGTGGATGAGGTCGAGGTGACGCTTGCCGCGGTCGGCCTCGCCGCAACCGGCACGCTGGCGCTGACGGGGGGCACCTCGGCCACGGTGAAGGCCGGGGCCACGGCGCTGCGCATGGGCCGGAGGCTGCGCACGCTGACGCCCTCCTTCCTCGACGAGTTGGCGCGGCTGGCCGATCCCGCGATGCTGCGGCGGCTGGTCTCGGGCGCCGGGGAGGCCGCCGACACCGCGCGGCTGGCGCGGGCCGAGACGGTGGCGGGCGACGTGAGCCGGGTGGTGCGCAACAGCTCGATGACCGACGGTGTGCTGCTCCTGCGCCACGTCGACAGCGCCGAGGATGCGGCGCGGCTGGCGCGGGTGTCGGACGTCGCGGGTTCGGAAACGCGCGGGGTGATGGAGGTGTTGGGCAAATCGCGGACCTTCCGCACGCTGGTGCGGCTTTCGGACCATGCCTTTGCCGCGGCGGCGCTGCTCTGGCTGGCCTTTGCGCAGGCCCTGACGGCGCTTGGCGGCTGGCTCGGCACGCGGATGCTGCGCCCGGCGGCGCGCGGCGTGGCGGCGCATCTCGAGCGCTGAATTCCGACGGTTCCAAAAGGGCGTTGCCTGCATCCTGCCCCTGCGCCATGATCGCCACGAAGGAGACCAAGGGATGCGCAAGTTTCTCGTCGTGCTGGATGACAGCCGCGAATGCCTCAACGCCATGCGGTTCGCCGCCATGCGGGCGGCCAAGACCGGAGGAGGGGTGGCGATCCTGTCGGTGATCGCGCCGGATGAATTCAACCATTGGATCGGGGTCGGCGACATCATGCGCGAAGAGGCCCGTGAACGGATCGAGGCGCACTACGAGGTCTTTGCCAAGTGGATGCGCGATCGGCAGGGAGTCGATCCCGAGCTGGTGATCCGCGAGGGCGACCCGGTGACCGAGATCCTCGGGCAGGTCAATGACGACCCCTCCATCGGCGTCCTGGTGCTGGGCGCGGCCGCCGACAAGAAGGGGCCGGGGCCGCTGGTCAGCTCGATGACCCGCAGTTCGGGCAGCCTGCCGATCCCGCTGACCATTGTGCCCGGAGACATGTCCAAGGAGCGCCTCGAGGCGATCACCTGAGGGCAGGGGCTCGGCGCCGCCTGAGCCGCCAATTTAGAACCATTCCAAAACTTGACGTTCGGGCGGTGGGGGCGCATATAGGTGTCAGCCCGGAGAAAGGTATCTCGCAGATGTTCATCCAGACAGAATCCACCCCGAACCCCGCGACGCTGAAGTTCCTGCCGGGCCAGACCGTGCTCGACGCCGGCACCGCGGATTTCCCCAGCCCCGAGGGTGCCGAAACCTCGCCGCTCGCCAAGCGCCTTTTCGGCGTGAACGGCGTCACCGGCGTGTTCTTCGGCAACGACTTCGTCACGGTGACGAAGGACGAGGCGGCTGACTGGGACCACGTGAAGCCCGCCGTCCTTGGCGCGATCATGGAGCACTTCCAGTCCGGCGAGCCGGTGATGGCAGGCGAGGCGCGGTCCTCGGGCCACAAGGAGTTCACCGGCGAGGATGCCGAGATCGTCGGCCAGATCAAGGAACTGCTCGACAGCCGCGTGCGCCCGGCCGTGGCGCAGGATGGCGGCGACATCACCTTCCACGGCTTCGACCGCGGCGTAGTCTACCTGCATATGCAGGGCGCCTGCGCGGGCTGCCCCTCCTCGACGCTCACCCTGAAGATGGGCATCGAGAACCTGCTGCGCCACTACATTCCCGAGGTCACCGAGGTGCGCCCGGTCGCCGTCTGAGCGATCGGCTCCCTCGATGAGTGATCTTTTGATCCTTGCCTTCGACACATCGGCCGCGCATTGCGCGGCCGCTTTGCTGCGTGGCGATGCGGTGCTTGCCGCCCGCGCCGAGGAGATGGGTCGGGGGCAGGCTGAACGCCTGATGCCATTGCTCGAGGAAATGCTGGGCGAGGGCGGTGCCACCTGGGGCGATCTCGACCGCATCGCCGTGGGCATCGGGCCGGGCAATTTCACCGGCATCCGCATTTCCGTCTCGACCGCGCGCGGTCTGGCGCTGGGGCTGGGCAAGCCCGCCATGGGGATCAGCACCTTTGAGGCGATCCACCTCGATGCCCCCGACGCGCTGGCCGGCGTGCCCGCGCCGCGCGGGCAGATCTACGTGCAGCGCCATTGGGGGACGCCCGAACTGGTGCCCGCCGAGGGCACCGAGGCGGTGCTGCCGCCCGAGCCGCGCGAACTGGCGATCCGCATCGCCCGCGCCGCCGCGGTAAAGGAGCCGGGCCAGCGCCCTGCGCCGCTCTACATCCGCCCCGCCGACGCCGCGCCGTCGCGCGATGCGGCGCCGCGGCTGCTGGACTAAGCCGATGCGCCTTTCGGCCGAAGAGCTCGCCGCGCTTTCGGCGCGCGCCTACATCCATATGAAGCCGTGGAACGCGCCTGCCTTCGCGGGCACGCTGGAGCAGCCCGCGTCGCTGCTCGTGAGCGAGCCGGGTGGCTTTGTTCTGGGCCTCGTGGTGCTGGACGAGGCAGAGATTCTCGCTCTGGCCACCGACCCATCGCTGCAGCGGCAGGGTGTCGGACGGCGGCTGCTGGAGGCTTTCGAGGCCGAGGCCAGCACGAGAGGGGCGAAAACGGTGTTCCTTGAGGTCGCAGCGGCCAATTCTCCCGCGCAGCGGTTCTATTCTGCATGCGGCTACACGCTGACCGGGAGGCGGAAAGGCTATTATCGTCATGCGGATGGCACCCGTGACGACGCACTGCTCATGCGCCGGGCGCTGACCTGAGGTTACAAGACACGATGCGCCAACCCTGTGCGCAGACTTGCAAAAACCTGTTGACCCTCCGGTAGGGCGCGGGATTAATCGGGCATGATCTGCCACAGTGCAGTCCAATTCGCGGGACAGCTTAAAGACGCCCGCAATTCCAGACCCGGGAGCAAGACATGACGTTCATGAAATCCATCCTCGGCACCGCCGCGACGCTGGCCCTGACCGCCGGCGCCGCGCTGGCGGATCCGGCGCTGATCTACGATCTCGGCGGGAAGTTCGACAAGTCCTTCAACGAGGCGGCCTACAATGGCGCCGAGATCTACGCCAAGGAAACCGGCGGCTCCTACAAGGACATCGAACTGCAGTCCGAGGCACAGCGCGAGCAGGCGCTCCGGCGCTTCGCCGAGGCCGGGTTCAACCCGGTGGTGACCACCGGCTTCTCGATGTCCTCGCCGATCGCCTCGGTCGCCGCGGACTACCCGGACACCAAGTTCGTCACCATCGACGGCTATGTGGATCCGGCGGAGCACCCGAACGTGCTGTCGATCCTCTTCTCCGAACACGAGGGCTCGTACCTTGTCGGCATGCTGGCGGCGATGGCCTCCGAGTCCGGCACCGTCGGCTTCGTCGGCGGCATGGACATTCCGCTGATCCGCAAGTTCGCCTGCGGTTACGCCCAGGGGGCCAAGGCCGTCAGCGAAGACGTCACCGTGATCTCGAACATGACCGGCACCACCCCCGCCGCCTGGAACGACCCGGTGAAGGGCTCGGAGCTGACCAAGGCGCAGATCAGCCAGGGCGCCGACGTGATCTTCGCCGCCGCCGGCGGCACCGGTATCGGCGTGCTGCAGACCGCCGCGGACGAGGGCATCCTCTCGGTCGGCGTCGACAGCAACCAGAACTACCTGCACCCGGGCAAGGTGCTGACCTCGATGCTCAAGCGCGTCGACGTGGCCGTGGCCGAGGCGATGACCGCCGGCCCCGATCTCGAGACCGGCGTACAGGTGCTGGGCCTTGCCGAGAACGGCGTGGGTTACGCGCTCGACGAGAACAATGCCGAGCTGGTGACCGAAGAGATGAAGGCCGCAGTCGACGAGGCGCGCGAGAAGATCGTCGCCGGCGAGATCGAGGTTCACGACTACTCGGCGGATGACAGCTGCCCGGCTCTGAACTTCTGATCCGGACTTGACGAGCGGGGGGGCGGCTGCTGCCGTGTCCCCGTTTTCTCTTTCGTGTGGCCCGGTTCTTCGGTTACAGGAGGCCGGGCCGTACTTTCCAATGCCGCGAGGCTTCGCATGAACGACACCCCCGCCATCGAGCTGAAGGGCATTTCCAAGGCCTTCGGTCCCGTCCAGGCCAACAAGGACATCTCGATCCGCGTGATGCCCGGCACCATCCACGGCATCATCGGCGAGAACGGCGCAGGGAAATCGACGCTCATGTCGATCCTCTACGGCTTCTACAAGGCCGACGCCGGTGAGATCTGGGTCAACGGCGCCAAGAAAGACATCACCGACAGTCAGGCCGCGATCTCGGCGGGCATCGGCATGGTGTTTCAGCACTTCAAGCTGGTGCAGAACTTCACCGTGCTGGAGAACATCATCCTCGGCGCTGAGGATGGACCGATGCTGCGCCCCTCGCTGGCGCGCGCCCGCGGCGTTCTCAAGCAACTGGCCGAGGAATACGAGCTTTCGGTCGATCCCGACGAGCTGGTCGAGAACCTCTCGGTCGGCCACCAGCAGCGGGTCGAGATCCTGAAGGCGCTCTACCGGCAGGCCGACATCCTCATTCTGGACGAGCCCACCGGGGTGCTGACCCCGGCCGAGGCCGACCACCTGTTCCGGATCCTTGACCACCTGCGGGCCGAGGGCAAGACGGTGATCCTCATCACCCACAAGCTGCGCGAGATCATGGAGATCACCGACACGGTTTCGGTGATGCGGCGCGGCGAGATGACCGCGACGGTGAAGACCGCCGAGACCTCGCCCGAGCAGCTCGCCGAGTTGATGGTCGGGCGCAAGGTGCTGCTGCGTGTCGACAAGACCGCGGCGCAGCCGGGCGAGGTGCTGCTTGACGTGCAGAACCTGCGCCATGTGGACGACGCCGGAGTGGAGCGGCTCAAGGGCGTGTCGCTGCAGCTGCGCGCCGGCGAAGTCCTGGGCATCGCCGGGGTTGCCGGCAACGGCCAGTCGGAGCTGCTCGAGGTGCTGGGTGGCTACGCCGATGCCACCGGTACGGTCACCATGAAGGGCGTCTCGCTGCCGCTCTCGGGGACTGGCGCCGATGGCAGTGCCCGCCGCAAGGCTGGCATCGGCCACGTGCCGGAGGACCGCCAGGAAGAGGGGCTGATCATGCCCTACACCGCGTGGGAGAACACCGTCTTCGGCTACCATCGCGACCCGCACTACCAGGCGGGAATGCTGATGAACAACGCGCGCATCAAGGAAGAGGCGGCGGACAAGATGCAGCGCTACGACGTCCGTCCGCCCAATCCCAACCTCGCGGCGCGCAACTTCTCGGGCGGCAACCAGCAGAAGATCGTGCTGGCGCGCGAGATCGAGCGCGATCCCGACGTGCTGCTGATCGGCCAGCCCACGCGCGGCGTCGACATCGGCGCCATCGAGTTCATTCACCAGGAAATCATCCGCCTGCGCGACAAGGGCAAGGCGATCCTGCTGGTCTCGGTGGAGCTTGACGAGATCTTCTCGCTCTCGGATCGCATCGCGGTGATGTTCGACGGGCAGATCATGGGCGAGCGCCTGCCGGACCAGACCGATCAGACCGAGCTTGGCCTGCTGATGGCCGGTGTCACCGAAAAGCCCGAGGGCCGGGTGATCGACGCGGTCGACGCCTCGCTGCACGAAAAGGAAGCCCGCGAGGCCCAGCAGCATGACTGACCGCCCCCTTACATCTTTCCGAAAATACTATCGCCAGAGACAGACGCACCCGAAGGGCGCGCCTCTGGCGAGCATGAACGAGGTTCCGAATGGATAAGATGCCCGCCTGGGCCGACGCGGTGCTCGTGCCCCTGATCTCGATCCTGCTGGCGGCGATCCTGTCGGCGCTGGTGATCCTCGCCATCGGCGAGAACCCGATCGAGGCCTTCAAGCTTATGGTCGACGGCGCGCTGATGCGCAGCACCGGCTGGGGCTACACGCTTTATTACACCACCAATTTCATCTTCACCGGCCTCTGCGTCGCCGTTGCCTTCCACGCCAAGATGTTCAACATCGGCGGCGAGGGGCAGGCGATGGTCGGCGGTCTTGGCGTGGCGCTGGCTTGCCTCTTCATCCCGTTCCCGCACTGGTCGGTAGCGCTGATCGTGGCAACGCTGGCGGCGGCCGCCTTCGGCACGGCCTGGGCCTTCATCCCGGCCTGGCTGCAGGCCAAGCGCGGCAGCCACATCGTGATCACCACGATCATGTTCAACTTCATCGCCGCGGCACTGCTGAACTATGTGCTGGTCAACCTGCTGCGCCCCGTCGGCGCGATGGAGCCTGCGACGGCCAACTTCCCCGCCGCGACCCACCTGCCAACCTTCCAGGACATGTTCGCCTCCGAGGGCAACCCGCTGTTCCGGGGCTCGCCGGCCAACGTGACCTTCTTCCTCGCCGTTCTCGCCTGCGTCGCCTTCTGGTACCTGATCTGGCGTACCAAGCTGGGTTATGAAATTCGCGCCTTTGGTCATTCCGAGAGCGCTGCGCGCTATGCCGGTATTTCCCCGGTCCGCATCACCGTCATCGCCATGCTGATCTCCGGCGGGCTCGCGGGGATGATGGCGCTCAACACCACCATGGGCGAGGCCGAACGGCTGGTGCTCAACGCCACCGAGGGCGCGGGCTTCATCGGCATCGCCGTGGCGCTGATGGGCCGCTCGCACCCGGTCGGGGTCTTCCTCGCGGCGCTGCTCTTCGGCTTCCTCTATCAGGGCGGCGCGGAGCTGGCGCTCTGGACCAATATCCCGCGCGAGCTGATCACCGTGATCCAGGCGCTGGTGATCCTCTTCACCGGGGCGCTCGACAACATGGTGCGCCTGCCGCTCGAAAAACTCTTCCTCGCCACGCGCCGGAGGTCCTCGTGATGGATTACGCGACGCTTCTGCAGGTGCTCGACTCGACCGTGCGCCTTGCCACGCCGCTGCTGCTGGCCTGCCTCGCGGGTCTTTTCTCGGAACGCGCGGGCATCGTCGACATCGGGCTCGAGGGCAAGATGCTCGCCGCCGCCTTCTTCTCGGCGGCCATCGCCGCGGTCACCGGCTCGGTCTGGCTTGGCCTGCTGGCCGGCATCGCCGCCTCGATGGTCATGTCGGGCATCCACGGGCTGGCCTCGATCACCTTCCGTGGCAACCAGCTGATCTCGGGGGTGGCGATCAACTTCCTCGCCTCCGGCATCACCGTGCTGATCGCGCAGGACTGGTTCAGCCAGGGGGGCCGCACGCCGTCTTTGATGGGCGGCGGGCGCTTCGAGAGCATCACGTTGCCCTTCGCCGAGGCGCTGCGCGGCGTGCCGGTCATCGGTCCGCTCTACTACGAGCTGATCTCGGGCCATTCGATCCTCGTCTACGTCGCCTTCCTGATGGTGCCGCTGACCTGGTGGATCCTCTTCCGCACCCGGTTCGGTCTGCGCCTGCGCGCGGTCGGGGAGGCCCCCGAGGCGGTGGATACCGCGGGCGTCTCGGTGGTCGGGCTGCGCTTTACCGCGATCGCCATCTGTGGGCTGCTGACCGGCCTTGCGGGCGCCTATCTCGCCACTGGCCTGCAGGCGGGCTTCGTGCGCGAGATGACCGCGGGCCGCGGGTACATCGCGCTGGCCGCGCTGATCTTCGCCAAGTGGCGGCCGTGGTACGCGCTTTACGCCTGCCTGCTCTTCGGCCTGCTGCAGGCGGTGGCGCTGCGTTACCAGAACATCGATCTCGGCGGCTTCATCATCCCGGTGCAGGTCATGGACGCGCTGCCCTATATCCTGACCGTGGTGATCCTGGCCGGTTTCGTCGGCAAGGCGATCCCGCCGCGCGCCGGTGGCGAGCCCTACGTCAAGGAGCGCTGAGGCGCTCAGGCTGGGCGCCGCGCGATGCGGCGGCGCCCGGCCATGCGGTTTCTGCAAGCGATGAAGCTGGAAGGCCGGAACGCCGCCGGTCCGGATCACCGTTCCGGTGCCTCTCTTGTCGTTGACACCTATGCAGACCCTGCCCGAGACGGCGTCGCGGCGCCGGGGTTGTGGGAAAACCGCCGCGACGCGGCATAATGCGGCGGGTGTCACATCGCTGCCCGTTGCCAAATCACCCCCGCGCAAGCAAGGTCGGGCCATGCAGATCTACCTCCCCATCGCCGAGGTTTCGGTCAATGTCTTCCTGCTCTTCGGTCTGGGCGGGATCGTTGGCATCCTGTCGGGCATGTTCGGGGTCGGCGGAGGCTTCCTGATCACCCCGCTGCTGTTCTTCATGGGCATTCCGCCAGCGGTCGCCGTGGCCACCGGTGCGAACCAGATCGTGGCGAGTTCGATCTCGGGCGTTCTGGCGCATTTCAAGCGCAAGTCGGTGGATCTCCGGATGGGGCTGGTGCTGCTTGCGGGCGGCCTCGTCGGTGCGGCGCTGGGGGTTTGGATCTTCAACCTGCTCAAGGAACTGGGGCAGGTCGATCTTCTGGTCCGGCTTTGCTACGTGGTCTTCCTCGGCATCATCGGCGGGCTGATGTTCATCGAGAGCGTCAATGCCATCTTCAAGTCACGCAAGGGCGCGGCCCCGAAGCGCCGTCACCACGGCTGGGTGCACGGGCTGCCCTTCAAGATGCGCTTTCGCACTTCGGGGCTCTATATTTCGGCGATCCCGCCTGTGCTTGTGGGGCTCTCGGTGGGTGTGCTCGCGGCGATCATGGGCGTGGGCGGCGGCTTCATCATGGTGCCGGCGATGATCTACCTGCTTGGCATGCCGACTAAGGTCGTTGTGGGCACCTCGCTGTTCCAGATCATCTTCGTCAGCGCCTTTACCACCCTGTTGCATGCCACCACCAATTACACGGTCGACATCATGCTCGCACTGGTGCTGATCCTCGGCGGGGTCATCGGCGCACAGATCGGCACCGCCTTCGGCACCCGGCTGAAGGCCGAGCAGCTGCGCATCGCGCTGGCCTCGCTGGTGCTGCTGGTCTGCGGCAAGCTGGCGCTCGATCTGTTCATCACCCCCTCCGAGCTCTACGAGCTGGTGTCGCGATGAGGGCGCTCGTGGCCCTCCTGCTGCTGCTCGCCGCGCTGCCCGCACGTGCCGAGGAGGTTGTGATGGGGCTGAGCCAGTCGAACGTGTCGATCACAACCGACTTCGACGGCTCCGACATCCTCATTTTCGGCGCGGTGAAGCGCGAGGTGGCGATCCAGGCCGACCCTCCGCTGCAGGTGATCGTCACCGTCGAAGGCCCGCTCGAGCCGGTCACCGTCTGGCGCAAGGCGCGCAAGCTCGGCATCTGGGTCAACGCCGAGGCGGTCGACGTCGACAGTGCGCCGGGCTTTTACGCGGTCGCCACCTCGGCACCCTGGGCCGAGAGCATCTCGGCGGTGGAGGATTTGCGCCACAAGGTCTCGATCCCGCGCGCCATCCGCTCGGTCGGTGCGCCGATGGACATCATGGACAGCGAGGCGTTCACCGAGGCGCTGATCCGCGTGCGCGAAAGGCAGGGGCTCTACAGGGTCGAGGAGGAGAGCGTCGAGCTGCGCGAGTCGACGCTTTTCGACACCTCGATCTCGATGCCGGCGAACATCTCCGAGGGGCGCTACCTGACCCGGGTCTTCCTGACCCGCGCGGGCAAGGTCGTCTCGGTGCACGAGAGCGAGATCCAGGTCGGCAAGGTGGGTCTCGAGCGCTGGCTCTTCACCCTGTCGCGGCAGATGCCGCTGGTCTACGGTCTGTTGTCGCTGGCCATCGCGGCGCTCGCGGGCTGGGGCGCCTCGGCGCTGTTCCGGGCGATCCGGTCCGGATGAGCCGCCAGCCGCCCGGAACCCGCGCCGCCTATTGTGCCTTCTTTCCCATCGCCACGCGGTGGAAGGACATGGACGGCTACGGGCATCTCAACAACGCGGCTTACCTGTCGTATCTGGACACGGCGGTGACGCTCTGGCAGCTCGGGGCAGGCATGGAGATCTACCGGCCCGGCGGGCTCCGCTTTCTTGCGGCACAGAACGGCTGCACTTACCATGCCGAGGCGCGCTTCCCCGACGTGCTCCACGCCGGGGTGCGCTGCGGGCATCTGGGGCGCAGCTCGGCGCGGTTCGAGGTGGGGTTCTTTCGCAACGACGACGACCTGGCCTGCGCAGAGGGGTTCATCGTGCATGTGTCGGTGGACGGAAACACCCGACCCGAACCGATCCCCGACCGCTTCCGTCCGGTGATCGAGGCGATCATGCGCGGCGACTGAACCGGGGTCTCGGGCCGGAATGGCGCCGGCGTCAATCCCGGCACAAAGAAGGAGACACCGATGACGACGCTTCCCGTCGATCCTGAACGCTTCCTCGCGGATCTGCACATGCTGCGCTCCTTCGGCGCCAGCGGCACCGGCAAGGGCGTCTGCCGTCCGGCCTTTTCCGAGGCCGATCTTGCGGCGCGCGATTGGCTGGCCGGGCGCATGGAAGAGGCCGGCCTGCGCGCGCATTTCGACCCGGTCGGCTCGCTCTTCGGGCTGGTCGACGGGCCCTCGCTGCTGATCGGCTCGCATTCGGACAGCCAGGTCGAGGGTGGATGGCTCGACGGTGCGCTGGGGGTGATCGCGGGGCTCGAGGTGGCCCGCGCCGCACAGGAGGCGGGCGGCCCGCCGGTGTCCTGCGTGTCGTTCCAGGACGAGGAGGGGCGCTTTGGCGTCACCACCGGCAGCGCGATCTGGGGCGGCAACATCTCTCTGGCCGAGGCGGATGCGCTGAAGGCTCCGGACGGGACGACCCTTGCCGAGGCGCGCAAGAGGCTGGGCGCGCGCGCCGGGGCCTTCCTCGATCCCGACCGTTTTACGGGCTTTCTCGAAATGCACATCGAGCAGGGACCGGTGCTCGACACCGAGGGCGCCCGCCTTGGCGTGGTCGAGGCGATCGTTGGACTGCGCAACCTGACGATGACTCTGAAGGGTGCACAAAACCACGCGGGCACCACGCCGATGCGGCTGCGCAAGGATGCCTTCCAAGGGCTCGCAGCCTTTACCACCGCGCTCAACGAGCGTTTTCGCAACGTTGTGACCCCGGCGACGGTCTGGACGATCGGACATGTCGAGCTGCGCCCGAATGCTCACGCCATCGTGCCCGGAGAAGTGCGCTTCACCCTGCAATGGCGTGATGGCTCGGCGGAGCGGCTCGACCGGATGGAGGCCATTGCCCGCGAGACGGTAGAGGAGATCTGCGCCGAGCGTGGCCTCGGGCTGGAGGTGGCGCCGATGCTGAAGCTCGCGCCGGTCACCATGGACGCCCGCCTGCGCAAGGCTCTGGAACAGGGTGCCGAAGCGGCGGCGCCGGGTGGCTGGCAGAGGATGCCCTCGGGCGCGCTGCACGATGCCACGAACCTGTCGAACCTGATGCCCGTGGCGATGCTTTTCGTGCCCTCGATCGGCGGGATCAGCCATGATTTCGCCGAGGACACGGCGGAGGCCGACCTCGTCACCGGGCTGCGCGCATTGGCAGGCGCGGCAAGCACGCTCGGCTGAAGGCGGGAACCGGGGCGGGGCGGCGGCGTTTGTTCGGTGACAGACACCGGAGGACCCCGCCATGAAGGATGCCCCTATCGAGCCCAAGGCCATCACCGCCAGCCCGCAGCAACTCGATTTGCTGAACCACCTGCAGGCCCGCAGCATCGGCGCTCGCGGATGGTTCGAGGAAATGGTCGAGAAGTCCGACCCCGCGTTTCGTTTCGTTGCCGTCCGCTTCCACGGTCTGCACGTCGAGCAGGTCCAGCGCCTGACCTCGCTGATCACCGCTGTCGGCGGCGATGCCGACCCCTCTGACAACATGAGCGCCGCGCTGAAGCGTGCAGGCCTTTCGATGCGCGCAGTCTTCGGCGACATCGATGGCGACATGATGGACCGGATCCGCGCGTCCGAGGCAAAGGTGCTCGCCGGCTTTACAGAGGTGATCAAGGCCATGGAGCCTTCGCGCTACCGCGACGAGCTGGTTCAGATGCAGGCCGAGCTGCAGGATTTGCTGCAGGCGGTCCAAGGTGAAGAGCGCTCGCTTCCGGAAACTCCGAAGGAGGAATGACTCTGGCTTCGGCTCGCGCTCAAACCCACTCCACATCTCCGAGGAAGATATAGCCCGCGCCATAGATAGTTTTGATCAGGCGCGGGTTCTTCGGATCTTCGCGAAGCTTCGTGCGCAGCCGCGAGATGCGCACATCCATGGCCCGGTCGAAACTCTCGCCCGCCGCGCCGCCGAGGCTCTCTTGCATGTGCGCGCGGGTGATCAGCCGTTTCGGGCTTTCCAGAAATAGCCGGAGCACTTCTCCCTCTGCATGGGAGAAAGGGGTTTCCTGCGCCTCGGCATCTTCCAGCGCGTAGCGGTCGAAATGCGCGGTCCATCCGGCGAAACGGGCGGTCTCGCCGCGCGAGGGCGCGGCGCGTGGGCCGCGCAGCCGGGCGCGGACCCGCGCCACCACCTCGGCCGGATCGAAAGGTTTGATGATGTAGTCATCCGCGCCCAGCTCCAGCCCGGTCACCCGATCCTGCACCTGGGCGCGCCCCGAGACGATGATCACCACCGCCCCCTGTTCCAGCGCCAGCCGGTGCACAAGACTCAGGCCGTCGCGATCCGGCAGGCTCAGATCGACCAGGCAGACGTCGGGCGTGGCGCGCTTCAGCGCCGCCTCGAACTCGGTAGCGCGCGCAAAGGCCATGGTGCGGAAACCGGCCTCGGTCAGCGCCTCCGACAGGATCGCGCGGATTGCAGGCTCGTCGTCGAGGATTGAGATCAGCGGCGCGCTCATGTCTCCGCCCCGCTCAGGAAGGTGGCGAGCTGGCCTTGGGTGAAGGGCTTGGCGATCACCGGGGCCGCGGCCTCGGCGGCGGCGCGGCGCGGATCGCCTGGCGGCAGCGAGGTCATCAACCGCACGTCGAGCCCGGGGAGGGCGGTGGGCAGGGCCGAGCCGGGCGCGTCGCCCTCGAGCATCAGGTCCGACAGCACCAGCTCGAGCGGCAGTCCCTCGGCCAGCGCGCAGGCCTCGGCGACCGAGCTCGCCTCGACCACCGCGTGACCGAGGCCGGTGAGCATGTCGCGGAGCTGGGCGCGCAGCTCGGTGTCATCCTCGACCAGCAGTGCCAGCCCGCGCGGACGGTCCTGCGCAAGCGGCGCGCGGCGCAGCGGCAGGCGCAGGGTGACCCTGGCGCCTGGTCCGGTGTTGCCGATCTTGATCGTCCCGCCTGCCAGCTTGACCATGTCGTAGACCATCGCCAGCCCCAGCCCCGTTCCGGAGCCGCCCTTGGTGGTGAAGAAGGGATCGAGCCCGTGTTTCAGCGCCTCGGGCGAGAACCCCGGGCCACTGTCACTCACCGCCAGTTCCAGCCAGGTGTCCTTGACGGTGCGCATCTCGATTCGGATCCGCCCGCCCGCCGCGCCGCAGGCGTCCCGCGCGTTGAGCACGAGGTTCAGCGCGGCATCCTGCAGCAGCCCGAGGTCGAGCAGGAAGGCGCCCTCTGGTGCGGGCGAGATCTCCAGCGTGACGTTCTCTGGCAAGGTCGGACCCGTCAGCACCTGCAGGTCGCGCAGGAAGTCCGCGGGCGATACGGGCTCGGGAGTCCAGGCGCGGTGCGAGGTGATCCCGGCGATCCGGTCCAGCAGATCGCCGCCGCGCCGCGCCGCCTGCAGCGTGCCCGCCGCCAGGTCCGCGGCCTCGGGCGGCAGCTCCATGCGCGCCAATTTCGATTGCATGCCGAGGATGATGGTCAGAAGGTTGGAAAAGTCATGCGCCAGCCCCGAGGTGAGCTGCGACGCCAGCTCGCGCCGCCGGGCGTGCTGCAGGGCGGCGCGGGCCTGCGTCTCTTCGGTCACGTCGAGCGAGAGAATATAGACCCCGCGCTCCGCTGGATCGGGCGTGAAGACAGCGCGTATGCGTCGCGATGAGCCGTCGTCGGTGAATTCGAAGATGCTCTGCGCACCCTCGAGCGCGCGCTCGAGATGCGGGCGCACCTTGGCGTAGGCCGGCCCCAGGGCCTCGGAAATATGCAGCCCGGTGATCTCCGAGGGTCGCCCCGGCATCACCTGCGACAAGCGGCGGTTGGAATAGGTGTAGCGCCCCGAGGCATCCACCCGGGCGATATGGGCGGGCATCATCTCGGTGGTGAGGCGGGTGCGCGCTTCCATCTCGGTCAGCTCGCGTCGCGCCTCTTCCAGTGCCGCATTGGTGGCCGCGAGCTGGCGGTTGCTGGCCGCCAGCGCCTCGGAGCGGCGGATCACCTCTTCGGACAGCAGCTCGGAGCGGGTGCGCAGCAGCGCCTCCTGCGCCTTCACGGCGGTGATGTCGGTATAAACCGTGACCCAGCCGCCCTGCGGCAGCGGTGCCCCTTCGACCGAGATGGTCCGGCCGTTCGCGCGCGTGCGCTCCATATAGTGCGGGGCAAAGGCGCGGGCCTGCTCGACCCGCGCCCGGATGAAATCCTCGGGATCGTCCACCGTGCCATATTCGCCCGCGCTCACGAGGTGGCGGATGGTGTCCTCGAAGCAGGCGCCGGGCCGTGTGAGCCGCTCGGGCAGGTCGAACATCTGCGCGAAGGGGCGGTTGCAGACAGCCAGCTTCAGCTCGCGATCATAGATCGAGAGCGCCTGCTGGATCAGGTTCAGCCCTGCCTGTGTGAGCGCGTCCTTGTCCATGAAATCTCCTCCAACCCAAGGGCTAGCACCCTGCCGCCGCCGAGAGAAGCGCGCCGCGACGTCGCAGGCTGCGCCGGCGTTTCTTCCGGGTGAAAATATCGATGGGCGTCGGAGAAAGGCAAAAGGCAGCGGTCCAGCTCCGCGCTCTGTGGCGCGTTACAATTCGTTAGATTCGGGCAAAGATCACGAAAACATTGACCGTCAGGCTGGCCGAACCCCTTAATGGGGCTGACTCGCGAAACAGCGCGTCACAGGCCGCGGAGGAGGTGGCCTGTGACGTCCGGGAGACGACAAGATCCCGGGAGCCTAGGGAGGAGACACTTTGGCTTACATGTCCGAGGGCGCGGCTGGTCTGCGCTCCGTTCCGGCCTTGTTGCAGCGCAATGCATCGCGCTTCGCAGGCAGGCCCGCCTATCGGGAGAAGGAATTCGGTATCTGGCAGAGCTGGAGCTGGGCCGAGACGCAGGAGGAGATCGAGGCCTTTGCGCTGGGTCTGCTGAACCTCGGCGTGGCGCCGGGCGACCACGTGGCGGTCATCGGGCGCAACCGTCCGACGCTCTACTGGTCGATGGTCGCGGCGCAGATGGCCGGGGCCGTGCCGGTGCCGCTCTACCAGGACGCGGTCGCCGAAGAGATGGAATACGTGCTGCAGCACTGCGGCGCGCGGTTCGTCATCGCCGCCGACCAGGAACAGGTCGACAAGGTCATCGAGATCCAAGACGACCTGAAGCAGTTCGAGCACATGATCTACGTCGACCCGCGCGGCATGCGGAAATACGACCACCGCGCCCTGCACGACTACGCCCACGTGCAGGCGCAGGGCCGCGCCGCCCGGGACGAGCTGATCGGCGAGCTCGAGCGCCGCCGCGATGGCTTGGGCTACGACGACACCTGCGTGATGCTGTACACCTCGGGCACCACCGGCAAGCCCAAGGGCGTGGTGCTGTCGAACCGCAATATCATCGAGACCGCCAAGTCTTCGTCCGAATTCGACCACCTGACCCCCGGCGAGGAGGTTCTGGCCTACCTGCCGATGGCCTGGGTCGGCGATTTCATCTTCTCGATCGGGCAGGCCTATTGGAACGGGTTCTGCGTGAACTGCCCCGAGTCCGCCGAAACGATGATGACCGACCTGCGCGAGATCGCGCCAAGCTATTATTTTGCGCCGCCAAGGGTTTTCGAAACGCAGCTCACGCAGATCATGATCCGGATGGAGGATGCGGGCTCGATCAAGCGCAAGCTCTTCCACCACTTCCTGAGCCACGCCAAGGTGGTCGGGCCGAAGATCCTCGACGGCAAGCCGGTGGGTCCGATGGAGCGTCTGAAGTATGCGCTTGGCGAGTTCATGGTCTACGGGCCGCTGAAAAACACGCTTGGCTTCAGCCGGGTCCGCGTCGGCTACACCGCGGGCGAGGCGATCGGGCCCGAGATCTTCGATTTCTACCGGGCGCTGGGGATCAACCTCAAGCAGCTCTACGGCCAGACCGAGGCCTCGGTCTTCATCACCCAGCAGCCCGACAACGAGGTGCGCCCCGACACCGTCGGCGTGCCATCGCCCGGCGTCGAGATCCGCATCGCCGAGAGCGGCGAGGTCTTCTACCGCTCGCCCGGTGTCTTCGTCGAATACTACCAGAATCCCGACAGTACCGCGGGCACCAAGGACGCCGAGGGCTGGGTCGCCACCGGCGACGCGGGCTTCATCGAGAAGGCGACGGGCCACCTGCGCATCATCGATCGGGCGAAGGACGTGGGCAAAATGGCGGGTGGCGCGCTTTTCGCGCCCAAGTACGTCGAGAACAAGCTGAAGTTCTACCCCAACATCCTCGAGGCTGTGGTCTTCGGCAATGGCCGCGATCGCTGCACTGCCTTCATCAACATCGACCTCACCGCGGTGGGCAACTGGGCCGAGCGCAACAATATCGCCTATGCCTCCTACCAGGAGCTGGCCGGGCATCCGCAGGTGCTCGACACGATCCAGCGCCATGTCGAGGAGGTGAACGCCTCGATTGCACAGGACGAGATGCTCTCGGGCTGCCAGATCCACCGCTTCCTTGTGCTGCACAAGGAACTGGACGCTGACGACGGCGAGCTCACACGCACCCGCAAGGTGCGCCGCAATATCATCGCCGAGAAATTCGCCGATCTGCTGACCGCCCTCTATGACGGCTCGGAGAGCATCTACACCGAGACCGAGGTCACCTACGAGGACGGGCGCAAGGGGCGGATCAAGGCGACGCTGGCGATCCGCGATGCGCAGGTGGTGCCGGTGGCACCGATCAAGGTGGCAGCGGAATGATGGACGGGTCGGACCAGCGTGTTTGGGGGAACAATGAAAGGCAGGATGCCGTGAAGGATGCCAGCAAGGACGGGGGCTATGTCACCGAGGACGGGCGGCAGATCGGCGGCGTGCTGATGGAGCTGCGGAATATCACGCTCAAGTTCGGTGGGGTCGTCGCGATCAAGGACATCTCCTTCGACATCCGCGAGGGCGAGATCCGGGCGATCATCGGCCCGAACGGGGCGGGCAAGTCCTCGATGCTCAACATCATCTCGGGCTTCTACACGCCGTCGGAGGGCGAGCTGTGGTACAAGGGTTCGAAACGCCCGCCGATGAAGCCCTACGAGGTGGCGCGGCTCGGCGTGGCGCGGACGTTCCAGAACATCGCGCTCTTCGAGGGGATGACGGTGCTCGACAACGTCATGACCGGACGGCTGACCCACATGAAAGCGGGCATTGCCAGTCAGGCGATCTGGTGGGGCAAGGCGCGGGACGAGGAAATCGCCAACCGCGAGATCGTCGAGAAGGTCATTGATTTCCTTGAAATCCAGAACATCCGCAAGACGCCGGTTGGGCGGCTGCCCTACGGCCTGAAGAAGCGGGTGGAACTGGCGCGGGCGCTGGCCGCAGAGCCGTCGCTGCTGCTGCTCGACGAGCCGATGGCGGGGATGAACGTCGAGGAGAAGGAGGACATGAGCCGTTTCATCCTCGACGTGAACGACGAGTTCGGCACCACCATCTGCCTGATCGAGCACGACATGGGCGTGGTCATGGATCTGTCGGACCGGGTGGTGGTCATGGACTACGGCAAGAAGATCGGTGACGGGCCTCCCGAGGAGGTGCGGCAAAACCAGGACGTGATCGACGCCTATCTCGGCGTGGCGCATTGAAGGAGCAGGCGACATGCTGAACGACATCTTCATCCAGCCCTTCGTGGATATGTTCTCCGCGCCGGACTTCCTGCTGCAGGTGCTCTGGGAGGGGCTCGTCTCGGGCATCCTCTACGCGCTGATCGCACTTGGTTTCGTGCTGATCTTCCGCTCGAGCCGGATCTTCAACTTCGCGCAGGGGATCATGGTGGTCTTTGCCGCGCTGACGCTCGTCGGGCTGCACGCGATGGGGGTGCCTGCCTGGATCAGCGTGGGGCTGACGCTGGCGGTGATGTTCGTCCTCGCGGTCACCATCGAGCGGGTCGTGCTGCGGCCGCTGGTCGGCCAGCCCGACATCATCCTCTTCATGGCCACCATCGGCATCACGCTCTTTCTGATCGGCTTCGGCGAGATCATCTTCGGCGGAGAGAACAAGGTGATGATCACCGAGGAGCTGGGCATCCCGACCGACTCGGTGGTGCTGGAACCCTGGGGCGGGCTGCTGATCCTCGAACAGAAAGACATCACGGCGGTCGTCGTGGCGGGGCTTCTGGTGGTCGCGCTGCTGCTGTTCCTCGGCAAGACCCGCATGGGCCGCGCCATCCGCGCGCTTGGCGACGACCATCAGGCGGCGCTTTCGGTGGGCATCTCGCTGCAGACGATCTGGGTGCTGGTCTGGTTCATCGCGGGCATCATCGCGCTGGTCACCGGCATCGCCTGGGGCGCCCGGGCCGGGGTGAGCTTCGCGCTGGAAGTCATTGCTTACAAAGCGCTTCCGGTGCTGATGCTGGGTGGTCTCGAGAGCATCACCGGGGCAATCATCGGCGGGCTGATGATCGGGATGCTCGAAAAGCTCTTCGAGATCTACTGGGGCCAGCCGCTGATGGGCGGCAATACCGAGACCTGGTTCGCCTTTGTGCTGGCGCTGATCGTGCTGCTGTTCCGCCCGCAGGGGCTGTTCGGAGAGCGCATCATCGAAAGGGTCTAGACAGTCTCCCGGCGGCGCTCCGCAGCGCCGGGAGAAGCTGAAAGCGGATGCGCTCCCGTGGGATGCAGGTGCGCGTCGACAAAACCAAAGGGGAGAACGCAATGGCAAAACTCGTGGCGATCCTGAACGTGGTGGCCTGGGCGGGCTTCTGGGCCTTCGGCTACCTCGCGCTGTCCGGCACCGAGGGGCACGTGCTGCCGGCGTTGCTGCTGGCGGCGGCGGGCGCCGGGGTGGGGCTCAAAGCCTGGTTCTGGCTGGTGCGTCACTCGGAGGCGACCGGCTACGCCGTGCCGCCGAAGCGCGCCTACCCGGAAGAGACGCACGGGCCCGCCTGAGGGCGTCCCGGCAGAGACACGAGGACCGCGTGATCGGGGAAGAGGAGCCCCGGACCCGCGGCCGGACCTGAAGGAGCGGCGCAGCGGCGCCGGGAGAGGGAGAAACCGATGCTCTATCGCACGGCGGGGCAATTCAAGACGAGCTACAAGTCGGACATGGCGCTGTTCCCGGTCCGCCAGGACGCGGTGCTGCTGATGGTGATCCTCGGCTTTGCCTGGGTGGTCTTTCCGCTCACGGCCAGCGAGTTCGCCTTCCAGACATTGCTGATCCCTATCCTGATCTACGCGCTGGCGGCGCAGGGGCTGAACATTTTGACCGGCTACGCCGGGCAGCTGTCGCTGGGCACCGCGGCCTTCATGGGGGTCGGCGCCTATGCCTGCTACAAGCTGGTGACGCTATTTCCATGGATGAACCCGATCATCGCCATCCTGCTGTCGGGCTTCTTCAGCGCTGGCGTGGGCGTCGCCTTCGGCATTCCTTCTTTGCGGATCAAGGGGTTTTACCTCGCAATTGCCACGCTGGCGGCGCAGTTCTTCCTGGTCTGGCTGTTCGAGAAATGGGGCTGGCTCTACAACTACAACGCCTCGGGTGCGATCCAGGTGCCGAACCTCGACATGTTCGGGCTTTACGTCGCCGGCCCGCAAGCCAGCTCGATCACCCAGTACTACGTGGTGCTGGCGGTGGTCACGCTGATGACCGTGCTCTGCATCAACCTCACCCGCGGCACGCTGGGGCGCAGCTGGAAGGCGACGCGCGACATGGACATCGCCGCTGAGCTCATCGGCATCAACCTGATGCGTTCGAAGCTGACAGCCTTTGCGGTCTCGTCCTACGTGGTGGGCGTGGCGGGCGCGCTCTTCGTCTTCATGTGGCGCGGCGCGGCCGAGCCCAACCTCTTCGACATTCCGCTGAGCTTCCGTATCCTCTTCATCGCCATCATCGGCGGGCTGGGATCGATCCTCGGCAACTACCTGGGCGCGATCCTCATCGTCGGCCTGCCGGTCGTGCTCGGCACGGTGCCGCAGGCGCTGGGGCTGCCGATCAGCTCGGCCACGGTCGAGCATCTCAACATCATGATCGTCGGCGCGCTCATCGTCTTTTTCCTGATCATCGAGCCGCACGGGCTCGCGCGTCTCTGGGCGCTGATCCGGGAGAAGCTGATCATCTGGCCCTTCCCGCACTGAGGAGACGCGGGCCGGGCTTTCCATATCATCGAAGATCTCAGGGAGGAGACAGGATGAAAACGTTGACCAGACTTGCGGGGGCCGCGGCGCTTGGTGCCCTGATGGCCGGGAGTGCCATGGCCGAGGGGCTTTACGCGCCGAACCTCGCCTATCGGACCGGGCCTTTCGCGGCGACCGGCATCCCGCTGATGAACGGGCAGAAGGACTACATGGAGCTGATGAACGCGCGCGACGGCGGCATCGGCGGCATCGCCATCGACTTCGACGAATGCGAGACCGGTTATTCCACCGAAAAGGGCGTCGAGTGCTACGAGAAGACCAAGGGCAAGGCGATCGTGACCCAGCCCTGGTCCACCGGCATCACCCTGCAGGTGCTGCCCAAGACCAACGTGGACGAGATCCCGATCCTCGCCCCGGGCTACGGCTTCTCGCCGATGGCCGACGGCAAGGTGTTCCAATGGGCCTTCAACACGCCGCTGAGCTACTGGGACGGCGCCTCGATCCTGATCCGCTACCTGGGCGAGCAGGGCGACCTCAGCGGCAAGAAGATCGCCTTCCTGCATCTCGATCACCCCTTCGGCAAGGAGCCGCTGCCCTATCTCGAGGCGGCCGCAGAGGCGCAGGGCTTCGAGCTGGTGCCGATCCCCGTGGGTCTCAAGGAAATGCAGAACCAGTCGGCGCAATGGCTGCAAATCCGCCGCGAGCGCCCGGACTACGTGATCATGTGGGGCTGGGGCGCGATGAACGCCGGGGCAATCACCGAGGCCGTGAAGACCAAGTTCCCGATGGAGAACATGCTGGGCGTCTGGTGGGCCGGGCATGACGCCGACCTCAAGATCGTCGGCGAGGACGGCAAGGGCTACAAGTCCGTCAGCTGGTCGTTCCCCAATCCCGAGGCGCCGATCATGGCCGACCTGCAGAAATACGTGGTCGAGCCGGGCAACACCCAGAGCAACGCCGAAGAGATGTCGGGCGTCTTCTACTCGCGCGGTCTGGTCATCTCGATGATCCTCGGCGAGGGCATCCGGGTGGCGCAGGAGCACGCGGGCAAACCCGAGATCACGCCGGCGGACCTGCGCTGGGGGCTCGAGAACCTCGACATCACCGAGGAGCGGCTCGAGGAACTGGGCATGGCCGGCATGGTGCCGCCGTTCAGCACCTCCTGCGACAACCACACGGGCCACTCGGGTGGCTGGATTCTCGAATGGGACGGCGAGAAATTCGTCAAGGCGTCTGACCTGATCATGCCCGACAGCGACATGATCACCCCGCTTGAGCAAAAGGCGGCAATGGAATACGCCGACGCCAACCAGCCCTGGCCGGTGAACGAAGAGTGCGGCGGCTGAGCTGACACCTCCGGCGGCGGCGCGGGTGTCGCCGCCGGATTTCGCGGATTTGGGAAGAGAAGAAGATGCTGGACGGAGTGCGAAGCGATCAGACCTCGGCCCGCGACGGCGCGGCGCGCGACAGGCTGCTCGAGGTCAACAATATCGAGGTGATCTACAACCACGTGATCCTCGTTCTCAAGGGCGTGTCGCTCTCGGTGCCGCAGGGCGGGATCACCGCGCTTCTGGGCGGCAACGGCGCGGGGAAGACCACCACGCTGAAGGCGATCTCGAACCTGCTGCAGTCCGAACGCGGCGAGGTGACCAAGGGCACGATCTCCTATCGCGGCGAGCGGGTGCAGGACCTCGACCCGGCGGCGCTGGTCAAGCGCGGGGTGATCCAGGTGATGGAGGGGCGGCATTGCTTCGAGCACCTGACGGTCGAGGAAAACCTGATGACCGGCGCCTTTACACGGCGCGACGGGAAAGCCGCCGTGTTGCGCGATCTCGAGATGGTCTACGACTATTTCCCGCGGCTCAAGGAGCGGCGGAAGTCGCAGGCCGGCTACACCTCGGGAGGCGAGCAGCAGATGTGCGCCATCGGCCGTGCCCTGATGTCGCGCCCAGAGATGGTGCTGCTGGACGAGCCCTCGATGGGGCTGGCGCCGCAGCTGGTCGAGCAGATCTTCGAGATCGTGAAAGCGGTCAACGAGGGCGAGGGCGTCTCCTTCCTGCTGGCCGAGCAGAACACCAACGTGGCGCTGCGCTACGCGCATTACGGCTACATCCTCGAGAACGGCCGGGTGGTGATGGACGGGCCGGCGCAGGCGCTGCGCGAGAACCCGGACGTGAAGGAATTCTACCTCGGCGTGTCTGACGAGGGGCGCAAGTCGTTCCGCGACGTGCGCTCCTACCGCCGCCGCAAACGGTGGCTGGCGTGAATGCGTGCCTTCCTCGCGCTGCCTTTGCCCGAGCCGCTGATCCCGCCGCTGCTGGCGGTGCAGGAGGCTCTGCCGGTGGGGCGCGCGGTGCCCGAGGAGAACCTGCATGTGACGCTGGCCTTCCTCGGCGAGGTGGCGGAGGCGGAGCTGCGGGAGCTGCACCTCGAGCTGGAGGGGCAGGCGCTGCCGGGGTGCTGGTTGCGGGTGACCGGGCTCGAGAGTTTCGGCGGGCGTGCGACCCGGCTATTGGCAGCGGAGATCGCGTGCGAGCCGGGGCTGGTCGCCCTGCAAGGGCGCGTCGTGCGGGCCTGCCGGGCGGCGGGCATCGAACTCGAGCGGCGGCGGTTCCGGCCGCATGTGACACTGACGCGCTTCGGTGCGGGGCTGCGCGGCGAGGCGCTGGCGCGGTTTGAACGGGCGGTGGCGGGGCAGGTTGCGCTCGCCACCGGGGCAGAGGCGGCAGAGGAGCTGCGGCTCGTCGCTTCGACGCTGACCCCCGAGGGGGCCATCTACGAGACATTGGCGGCCTATGCGCTGCCACTCCCGCCCGGTGCTGCCGGCGACGGGGCAGGTTAGGACTGGGCTGGAAGGGAGGCTCGGATGAGCGGTTACTACGACGATCTGGAGACGCGCAGCGCGGCGGAGCGCGCCGCGGCGCTGGCCGAGGCGCTGCCCGAGCAGATCGCCCGGGCGCAGGCGCTGCCGGGCTATGCGGAGCTGCTGGCGGGGGTGGATGCGGCAAGCGTCACCACCCGCGAGGCGCTCGCGGCCTTGCCGGTGCTGCGCAAGTCCGACCTCGGCCGCGCGCAGAAGGGCGCTGCGCCCTTCGGCGGGTTCACCACGCGGCCCGTGTCGGGCTTTGCGCATGTCTTCCAGTCGCCGGGGCCGATCTACGAGCCGGGTGGCATCGCGCACGACTGGTGGCGGCTCGGGCGCTTCCTGCATGCGGCGGGCATCGGCACGGGCGACATCGTGCAGAACTGCTTCGGCTATCACCTGACCCCCGCCGGGATGATCTTTGAAAGCGGGGCTCGGGCGGTCGGCGCGGCGGTGCTGCCCGCCGGCACCGGCCAGACCGAGCTGCAGGTGCAGGCGGCAGCGGACGTGGGGGTCACCGCCTACGCGGGCACGCCGGACTATCTGAAGATCATCCTCGACAAGGCTGAGGCCATGGGCGTGGAGCTCGGGATCACCAAGGCGGCGGTCTCGGGTGGGGCGCTCTTCCCCTCGCTGCGGGACTTCTACGCCGCGCGCGGTATCGCCTGCCTGCAGTGCTATGCCACGGCCGATCTGGGCCTCATCGCCTACGAGACGCCGAGCATGGAGGGGATGATCGTCGACGAGCGGGTGATCGTCGAGATCGTCACCCCCGGCACCGGCGATCCCGTAGCCGAGGGCGAGGTCGGCGAGGTGGTGGTGACCACGCTCAACCCCGACTACCCGCTGATCCGCTTCGCCACCGGCGACATGTCGGCGGTGCTGCCGGGGGTGAGCCCCTGCGGACGCTCCAACATGCGCATTAAGGGCTGGATGGGACGCGCCGACCAGACCACGAAGATCAAGGGCATGTTCGTGCGCCCCGAGCAGGTGGCGGCTCTGGTCGCGCGCCATGCGGAGATTGGCCGGGCGCGGGTCGTCGCCAGCCGCGAGGGCGAAATGGACGTGATGACCGTGCGGATCGAGACCTCGGGGCAGGGCGGCGCGCCCGATGCCGGAGCCTTCGAGGCCAGCGTGACGGAGCTGCTGAAACTCAAGGGCAAGGTCGAGCTGGTGGCGCCCGGCGGGCTGCCTCGCGACGGCGTGGTGATCGAGGACGCGCGTAGCTACGAGTGACGGGGCCGTGCGCCTCGAGGCAGTCGGCCGCTCAGCGCAGCAGCGACGAGTAGAGAAGCAGGCCCCAAGGCTCCAGCGCCTTGTGGACCTGCGCCCAGCCGGTGCCGAAGGTGATCGGGTCGAACCTTGCGGCTTGCGCGATATCGCTCAGGCTGCGGCGACCGTCGACGCCAGCAAGCAGCGGCGCGGTGCCCTTGGGCAGCGTCAGCGTGGCCTGGACCCCACCTATCTTCACCGGCAGCGGACGGCCCTGCGCCACGGCCTTCGCAAGCGCCGCGCGCTGCACGCCACGCAGGTGCGGCACCAGCTTGCGGTCAGAGGGGGCGGCCCTGGTGTCCTCTGCCGCCGCGGGCACGGCATAGGCGGTGTGCATCCGGATGGTGCCGCGCAGCTTTTCCGCGGTGGCCATCTGGGTTGCCGCGTCCATCCCTTCGGGAACCTCGGTGATCTGAGCCAGATCGTAGAGCGCGGGCGTGGTGAAGCCGGCCAGCCGCCAGCCGGTCTGCGCGAGTGTCTGCAGAAGCTCGGGGACGGCGTAGCTGCGGTCCTGCCCGTGCAGCAGCAAATCGTAGAACCCGGCATCCGAGGCGTGGTGATCGCCGAGATTGCGGTTGGCGGCAAACGGATGTCCCTCGGGCAGATCGGCCACGAGCCGCTGCGCGCGGGCAAGGCGCTCTTGCGGCGCCAGCCCCTCGAAGAGCGCGCCGAATGCCTCCTGCAGCGGGTAGACGCCGGAGCGACCATAGGGCGCGTAGACCATGAAGCCGAGACCACCCCCGGGGGCGAGGGCGGCGCGCAGGGCGGCAAAGCCCGCCTTGGGGTCGGGCAGGTGGTGCAGCACGCCGCAGCAGTCGATGTAGTCGAAACTGCCGTAGTCCGCGGCGTCGAGCAGGCTGGCGGTGTGAAAGGTGATACCGCTGAGGCCGCGGACCTTGGCCCGCGCCTCGGCCACCCCGCGCGAGGCGGTCGAGAGGTCGAGGTAGGTGATCTTGTAGGGTTTCTTCGCCGCGGTCAGCAGAGTGGCGAGCTGGATCAGCCCGTCGCCAGTGCCGCCGCCCGCGACCAGCACCCGCAGCGGTTGCGACCAGTCGCGGCTGCCGCGCCACAGCCAGTGGTCCATCTCGAGCGGGTGCGAGGGCGAGCCTGTTATGAGCCGGGTGGTCTCGTCCTTCGGGTCACGCTCGGGATAGGGGTAGCTCTCGTACTGTTCCTTGACCGTGACCATGCGCTCTCCCTTTCCGTGCGGACGTTCTGGCACGGCAGGGCAGATAGGCCAAGCCTCAGCGTGACTTGCGGGCGATCTCGAGCTTTGTTTCGAGCAGCGCCATGTCCTTTATGAGACGGCGGCGCTGGTCCCGGTCGGAGGTTTCGCGCAGCGCCTCGCGCAGGGTTGCGAGCTCGCGGGTGAGCGCCACCGCCTGCGGCACGGCGCCATTGTCCTTGAGAATGCGGGTCAGCACCGCGTTTTCCGGATCGTCGCACTCGGGCAGCGGCTTTCCCGCCCCGGGCAGGTTCTCAAAGGCGCCCTCGGCTTCGGCCTTGGCGATGCGGGCATTGATCAGGTCGATGAGCGGGTGATCCATGGTGGGGATATGCGTGCGCAAAGAGAGGTGAGCGGAATGGAGGCAAGCATAGCGCGGCGACCGGCGCGGAGAAAGGGGGGCGACTGGCCCCGCTCCGCGCCGGTGCGGCCCTGGGCTATTTCTCAGGGCTTTTTCTTCATCGCGTCCAGCAGCGCCGCGCCGAGCGCGCCTTGACCGCCGCCCTTGCCACCTTTCGGCGCGGCGCTCATCGGCCCGCGCGGGGCGTTGCCGCCGCGGCCTCCGCCTGCGCCGCTTTTGCCGCGCGGGCCCTTGTCGGGGGCGCCGCGCCGCTCCTGCGCGGCCTCGCGGCCCGCGCCGTCCTTGCGCATCGAAAGGCCGATGCGCTTGCGCGGCACATCGACCTCGGTCACCCGCACCTTCACCACGTCGCCGGCCTTCACCACCTCATGCGGGTCCTTGACGAAGCGGTCGGCGAGCTGGCTGACGTGCACCAGCCCGTCCTGATGCACCCCGATGTCGACAAAGGCACCGAAGGCGGCAACATTGGTCACCGTGCCTTCGAGTATCATGCCGGGGCGCAGGTCGGTGATCTCTTCCACGCCATCGGTGAAGCTGGCGGTGACGAAATCGGGTCGCGGGTCGCGGCCGGGCTTTTCCAGTTCCGACAGGATGTCTCGCACCGTGGGCAGGCCGAAGGCACCATCGACGAACTCCTCGGCGCGCAGGCCCTTGAGCGCCTGCGGCTGGCCCATGATCTGCCGTATGTCGCGGCCACAGGCGGCGACGATCTTGCGCGCCACGCCGTAGGCTTCGGGGTGCACAGAGGAGGCATCGAGCGGCTCGGCCCCGTCGCGGATGCGTAGGAATCCGGCGCATTGCTCGAAGGCCTTCGGCCCCAGCCCCGCCACCTTCAGCAGTGCCTTGCGCGAAGAGAAAGCGCCGGTGCTGTCGCGGTGGCTGACGATGGATTGCGCCAGCGACGGGCCGAGGCCCGCCACATGGGCGAGCAACGGCGCCGAGGCCGTATTGAGATCGACCCCCACGGCGTTCACCGCATCCTCGACCACTGCCTCGAGCGACTGCGCCAGTTTGCGCTGGTCGACGTCGTGCTGGTACTGGCCGACGCCGATGCTTTGGGGTTCGATCTTCACCAGTTCGGCCAGCGGGTCCTGCAGGCGGCGGGCGATCGACACGGCACCCCGCAGCGAGACGTCGAGGTCGGGGAACTCCTTCGCTGCGGTCTCAGAGGCCGAATAGACCGAGGCGCCGGCCTCGGAGACCACCACCTTGGTCGGCTTTTTCACGCTCGCGGGCAGCAGTTTCAGCACGTCGCCCACCAGCCGTTCGGTCTCGCGGCTGGCGGTGCCGTTGCCGATGGCGATGAGCTCGATCTTGTGACGCGAGATCAGCTCCATGAGCGCGGCGGTGGCACCGCGCGTGTCGTTCTTCGGCTGGAAGGGATAGATCGTTGCGGTGTCGAGCAGCTTGCCGGTGGCGTCCACCACGGCGCATTTCACCCCGGTGCGGATGCCGGGATCGAGGCCCAGCGTCGCCTTCGACCCGGCGGGGGCGGCGAGCAGCAGGTCCTTGAGGTTGCGGGCAAAGACGTTGATCGCCTCTTCATGGGCGCGGCGGCGCAGCTCGGTCATCAGGTCGACATACATGGAAAGGCTCAGCTTCACGCGCCATGTCCAGTCGGCAACCCCGCGCAGCCATTGATCGCCCGGCGTGTTGCCGCGAATGCCGATGGCGCTTGCCACGATGTCCTCGCCGCGGCGGGTCGAGACCTCGGGGTCGGGCGCGATGTCGACAGTGACCACCTCTTCCTTCGAGGCGCGCAGGATCGCCAGCGCGCGGTGCGAGGGGATATCGGCCCATTTCTCGCGGTGGTCGAAATAGTCGGAGAACTTGGCGCCCTCCTGCTCCTTGCCGGGCGCGACCTTGGCCGAGATGAAGGCCTCGGCACGCATGAACTCGCGCAGGCTGCCGAGGAGAGCGGCGTTCTCGGTCAGCTCCTCGCCGAGGATGTCCCGGGCGCCTTCCAGCGCGGCCTTCGCGTCGGCGACGTTTTCCCCGAGATATGCCTCGGCCAGCTTGGCAGGATCGGCGGTACGGTCGCTCTCGATGGCCCGGAGCAGCGGCTCGAGCCCGTTCTCGCGGGCGATCATTGCCCGGGTGCGGCGCTTGGGCTTGTAGGGCAGGTAAATGTCCTCGAGCGTGGCCTTGGTCTCGGCCCCGGCGATGGATTTCTCGAGCGCGTCGGTGAGCTTGCCCTGCTCCTTGATCGACTCGCGGATGGCTTTTCGGCGGCTTTCGAGCTCGCGCAGGTAGGTGAGGCGCTCGGCGAGATTGCGCAGCTGGGTGTCGTCGAGCCCGCCGGTGACTTCCTTGCGGTAACGCGCCACGAAAGGCACCGTGGCGCCGCCGTCGAGCAGCTCCACCGCCGCCGTCACCTGCTTTGGACTGGCCTGGATTTCCCGGGCGATGGTGCTGGCGATACGGGTCTGGGTGTCCACGGGGGCGGTCTCCTTTGGGTCTTCGGGAAGGCCGGTGTAGCCCCGCCGCGCGGCTGCGCCAAGAGGCCGCGTTGGGGGCGGCTGATCCTTGCGCGAAAGGGCCGGGTGCAACGTGAGCGGGGCGGGCGCCTGCCCGGCGCCTCCGGCTTGATTCCGGGCGGGTGACGCGATGCGTCTAGTGCACCGACCTTGCCCGCCCCGCCAGCCAGCGCTCGTAGTCGCGCTGCGCGCTCTCCAGCGTCTCGACGTTCAGCGTGCGAGTTGTGAAGGCGCGCGACAGCGCCTTCACCCGCTTGTTGAGCGCCGGGCCAATGTCCTCGCCGTCCACACCGAGCTTATCGTAGAGCGACAGCAGCCGGTTCTGCACGGTGCGCAAGGACATGCCGCGTCGCTCGGCGATGAGCTTGTCCTGCAGCCCCAGTGCCAGATCCAGCAGCACCGCGTATTCGCTGTCGTCGAGCGCGTTGCGCGGCGAGGCACTGCGGCGCTGCAGACGGTGGATCTCGCGGTCCACCATGATCTGGCCCTCAAGCAGCACCGCGCGCAGCGCAAGCTTCAGCCGCTCGCGGGTGGCGGTCTTGAGCACGTAGCCATAGGCGCTGTCCTCGGGCACGATGCGGGAGATGCCGCGCAGGTAGGCCTCGTCGGAGTAATTCGACCAGAAGAGGATGCGCGTGCCCGGCCGCTCGGCCCAGATCGCGCGGGCCGCCTCGATGCCGTTGCGGCCATCCATCTGCAGGTCCATCACCACCGCCTCGATGCGGGCGGCGCGGGCCTCGGCCTCGCCCGCCGCCCCGTCGGTGGCGTGCAGCATTTCGGTCACCTCGGGCAGGGCCTCGGCGAGGGCGTCCTGGAGGTAGGAGGCGTGGAACTGGTCATCCTCGACAAGCAGGACTTTCATCGGGGCAGGACTTTCATGCGGACTGGTCTTTCATGCGGAGGTTTCGGGAAGGGTGACGGTGACGCGGGTGCCCGCATCCGCCACGATTTCGAGATCCGCGCCGATCAGGTGGGCGCGGGTGCGCAGGTGCGACAGGCCCGAGCGGCGGCCGATCTCTGGGTCGATACCGATGCCGTCGTCGCTGATGCAGATGCGCAGACGGTTCTGCGGCTCGGAGCTGACGGTGACGAGAATGCGCCGCGCGCCGGCGTGGCGGGCGGCGTTGTTGATCGCCTCCTGCGCGATACGGAAGAGCGCCGTGCGCTCGGTGGGGCCGAGACGGTCGGGGGCGCCATCTGTCTCGTCCTCGACATCCACCTCGACGGCCTCGGCGCCGACGGCGCGTTCAAGATGCACCCGGACCGCGTGGGCGAAGCCGAAAAGATCGAGCAGGGTGGGGACGGCGGTGTCGATCAGCGCGCGCAGGTCGTCGATCGTGTCGGTCACGCGTTCGGCCAACAGGTCGCGGTCGAGCGGCGCCTCGCCGGTCAGCTCGCGCAGGATGCGGGTGAGGTCGGCGAGCGTCTGGTCGTGCAGGTCCATGCCGATGCGTTGGCGCTCCTGCTCCAGAGTCTGGGTTAGCTCCAGCGCGCCCTGCCGCAGCCCCTCGGCCTGTTCCTGCGCGCGGGCGCGCATCTGCGCCGCCTGGCTGGCCTTGGCCGCACCGTGCAGCGCGTGGAACCAAGGCGCGAGCAGATCCGCCAGCGCCTGCGCCACAGGCACCTGCTCGGGGCCGTAGAACCCCTCTGTGCCATGCGAGAAATTGAGCGTGCCGGTGACCCGGCCCATGACCCGCAGCGGCACGTTGATCCGCGCGCGCAGCCGGTGGTTCAGGATCGGCTCGCAGCAGGCGCCGGGGAAGGTCTGCTGCGGATCCTCCATGGCATTGGCCGAGAGCATCGCGGCGCTGCGCCCCTGCAGCACGTCGCGCACCGGCGAATATTGCACGCGGGTGCGGCGCTGCGACCAGCGCGTCTCGATCCCCGCCTCGAAGCTCACCACCCAGCCGGGCGTGTCGTGCAGGCAGATGTCGACATGGCTGAAGGGCAACACGGTCGCTATCTCGGGCGCGACGGCGGTGAGCGCCGAGCCGATCTCGACCTCGCTCGAGAGCCGCGCGGACATCCGCTTGAAGGCCTCGGCAAAGACGCCGGCGGCGCCGGGCTGCACGCCCGAAGGCGCGCGGCGCGCGGGTACGGCCGCGGCCGTCTGCGGTGAACTCATGATCCCTCCCCACGCGCCTCCTCTTGCGCGTCTCCGCAAGATGGCTTGTCTTGGTGAAGAAGAAAACACCCTTTCCCGCAGTTGAGGTGCGGAAACCCGCAAGTGATCTGCGGGGGGCACACTTTACGTGCGGCCTCGGTCACGGCAGCATGCGAGTGCCCGTGGAGGACGGGCGTCCAGTGAACGTCCGGAATAGGGCGGTGGGAGGGAATATGACCAAGACAATGATGCTGCTCGGCGCGGCGGGGCTTGCCATGGCGGCAGGCGGCGCGTTCGCCGACACCTCGGGCAAGCGCATCGCGCTGTCCAACAACTACGCGGGCAACTCGTGGCGGCAGGCCATGCTGCAGACCTTCGAGGAGGTCGGCGCCAAGGCGGTCGAGGAGGGCGTGGTCGCTGCGGCGGATGCCTATACGACCTCCGAGAACCAGGCCACGGAGCAGGCCGCGCAGATCCAGAACATGATCCTGCAGGGCTATGACGCGATCATCCTGAACGCGGCCTCGCCGACGGCTCTGAACGGCGCCGTGGAGGAAGCCTGCAACGCGGGCGTCACCGTGGTCAGCTTCGACGGGATCGTCACCGCGCCTTGCGCCTGGCGCATCGCGGTGGACTTCAAGGCGATGGGCAAGGAACAGGTGGACTACCTTGCTTCCCGTCTGCCCGAGGGCGGCAACCTGCTGGAGATCCGGGGCCTTGCCGGCGTCTTCGTCGATGACGAGATCCACGCGGGCATCGAGGAAGGCGTGAGCGAGAACGACCAGTTCGAGATCGTCGGCTCGGTGCACGGGGACTGGGCGCAAGACGTGGCGCAAAAGGCCGTGGCGGGCGTGCTGCCTTCACTGCCCGACGTGGTTGGCGTGGTGACCCAGGGCGGCGACGGCTACGGCGCGGCGCAGGCCTTCAAGGCCGCCGGCCGCGACACCCCGCTGATCGTGCTCGGCAACCGCCAGGACGAGATGCAATGGTGGGCCGACCAGCGCGACGCCAACGGCTATGAGACGCTCTCGCTGTCGATCGCGCCGGGCGTGGCCTCGCTGGCCTTCTGGGTGGCGCAGCAGATCCTCGACGGGGCCGAGGTGCCCAAGGATCTGACCGTGCCCTTCCTGAAGGTGACGCAGGACACGCTGGACGAGGCGCTGGAGAGCACGCCCGAGGGGTCTGTCGCCAATACCGTCTATTCGCTCGACGACGCCAAGGGCGTGATCTCCGAGGCGATGTAATCCAGCATGAGTACCGCAGCCCACGCGGCTGCGCCGATCGTCGCCCTGACAGAGGCCGCCAAGCATTTCGGTCCGGTCAGGGCGCTCGACGGCGTGAGCCTGTCCATCTCTCCCGGCGACTGCCTCGGCCTCGTCGGCCACAACGGCGCCGGGAAATCCACGCTTGTGAACGTGGTCAATGGCGGGCTCGCGCCCTCCGCCGGTTCCGTCGACTTCCCGGCCTCCGGCGCGGCGACCGCGCTTGCCGCGGGGGTGCGCTCGGTGTTCCAGGAGCTCTCGCTCTGCCCAAACCTGACGGTGGCCGAAAACCTGCGCATCTCGCATTCCGCGCTCAAGGGCATGAACTGGCGCGCCGCCGCGCGGGCCGAGATCCGCGCCGCGCTGGATGAGGTCTTTCCGGGCCATGGCATCGACGCCGACGCCGCGGTTGACACGCTCAGCATCGCCGAGCGGCAGATGGTCGAGATCGCCATCGGATTTGCGCCGCGCGGGACCGAGGCGCGGCTGGTGATCCTAGATGAGCCGACCTCGTCGCTCGATGCTGGGATCGCCGAACAGCTGCTGAGCCATATCAAGCGGTTCTGCGCGGGCGGAGGCGCGGTGATCTTCATCTCGCACATGCTGGGCGAGATCTTCGAGGTCGCCACCCGCATCATCGTGATGAAGGACGGCAAGGTGGTGGCCGAACGCCCGGCGAGGGACTTCACCCGGCAGGGGCTTGTCGACGCCATGGGCCATGTGGCGAGCGAGGCCGCAGCGGCGCAGGCCACGCGCGTGCAGGGCGAGGAAGTGCTGCATACCCCCGAGGGCCTGCGCGCCCGCAAGGGCGAGATTGTCGGCCTTTCTGGGCTCGCGGGCCACGGGCAGGCCGAGGCGCTGGCCCGGCTCTACCTCGGGGCCACCTCGTCGTGGCGCAGCCCGCGCGCGGCGGGGATGGTGTTTGTCGCCGGGGACCGGGGCCGGGACGGCGTGCTGCCGCTCTGGTCCATTCTGCGCAATGCCTCGATCTCGATCCTGCCGCAGATCGCGCGGCGGGGCATGGTCGACCGGAGCCGTGAGGCCGAGATCGTCGCCGAGTGGAAGAAACGCATCGGCATCCGCACCGATGACGTGACCAACCCCATCCTGTCGCTCTCGGGCGGCAACCAGCAAAAGGTGCTCTTCGCCCGCGCGCTCGCCTCCTCCGCCCCGGTGGTGGTGATGGACGATCCGATGCGCGGGGTCGACGTGGGCACCAAACAGGACGTCTATGCCATGATCCGCGCCGAGGCCGCCCGGGGCCGCACCTTCCTGTGGTATTCCACCGAGACAGAAGAGGTCTGCCAATGCGACCGGGTCTTCGTGTTCCGCGATGGCGAGATCTCTGCCGAGCTGACCGGCGATCAGATCACCGAGGAGCGTATCCTCGAGGCCTCCTTCGAGATGGAAGGGGCGTGACGTGAAGCTCTTCGCGAAATACCGGATTCTGCTGCCCGTGGTCTCGCTGGCGGTGCTGCTGGCGGCGACCTTCTACATGCAGCCGCGGGCGATGAGCTACTTCGGCATCAACCTGCTGTTCAACCTCGCGGTGCCGATCGCGCTGGCGACCATCGCGCAGATGATGATCATCATGGTCAACGACATCGACCTGTCGCTCGGGGCCTTCGTCTCGCTGGTGGCCTGCGTGACGGCGACCTTCCTCAACGACAGTCCCATGCTCGGCGTGCTGATCCTGCTGGCGCTGGTGCTGTGCTACGCCGCTCTTGGTGCGGTGATCCATGCGCTCGATCTGCCGGCCATTGTTGTGACGCTGGGGATGTCCTTCGTCTGGGGCGGGCTGGCTCTCTTCATCCTGCCCAGCCCCGGCGGCGAGAGCCCGGGCTGGCTGCGCACCCTGATGACCGTCAAGCCGCCCTACATTCCCATGGCCGTCTGCGCCGCGGTGCTCATCGCCCTGGTGACCCATCTCGTGGTGATCCGCTCCGGCATCGGCACCGTGCTGCGCGGCGTCGGGGGCAATGCCCGTTCGGTCGAGCGCGCCGGCTGGCCGGTGGTGCGGCTCAAGGCGCTGGCCTATGGCCTTGCGGGGCTCTTCGGGGTCTTTGCGGGCATGGCGCTGGTGGGGCTCACCACCTCGGCGGATGCCAATATCGCGCTGCGCTACACGCTGCTCAGCATCGCGGGGGTGATCCTCGGCGGCGGCGAGTTCACCGGAGGCAAGGTGAGCCCGGTGGGCGCGGTGATCGGTGCGCTGACGCTGACGCTCGCGGCCTCCTTCCTGAGCTTCCTGCGGCTCTCGCCCGATTGGCAGATCGGCGCGCAGGGGGCGATCCTGATCCTAGTCCTGACGGCGCGGCTGCTCTTCACCCGCCGCGACGCGCAGGCATGAGGAGGCGCGCATGAAACTGATACAGAAACCCTGGCTCTGGTCCTGGGTCGCCGCCGCCGCTGCCTTCGCGCTCACCGTGGCACTGACCGAGGGGCGCGGCGCCGGAGAGCTCGCCTATGCCGCGCTCAGCTTTGGCGCCTTTGCGGCCATCGTCGGGCTTGGCCAGATGCTGGTGATCACGCTCGGTCCGGGCAACGTGGATCTGTCGATCCCGGCCACCATGACGCTCTCAGGCACCTTGGCGCTGAAGGCCATGGGGTCTGATCCCGGCACAGCGTGGATGGGGCTGGGGGTGGCGATCCTCGTCGGCCTTGGCACAGGGCTGGCCAATTTCGCGCTGATCTACCTGCTGCGACTGCCGCCCATCATCGCCACGCTCGCCGCCTCGCTCGTCTACCAGTCGCTGGCGATCTGGTCGAACCGGGGCCTGCGCATCAAGCCGCCCGCCGGGCTGGCCGACTTCGCCACGGGCCGCAGCTTCGGGATCCCCAACGTGGCGCTGGTGGGGCTTGGCCTGTCGATCCTGATCTGGCTGCTGCTCGAACGCTCGGTCTGGGGGCGCTGGCTGCTTGCCTCGGGGCAGAACCTGCGCGCCGCGCGGCTCGCCGGCGTGCCGGTCGAGGCGGTGCGGGCGGCCACCTATGTCGCGGTCACCGTCTTTGCCGCCATCGCCGGCTACCTGCTGGCGAGCTTCTCGGGCGGCGCGGCGCTCAACATGGGGGCCGAGTATCTTCTGATGTCGATCGCCGTGGTGGTCATCGGCGGCACCTCGATCGCCGGGGGCATGTCCAACGTGCCCGGCGTCTGGGGTGCCTCGCTTTTCATGTTCCTCGTCGTCTCCATGCTCAACTCCTATGGCGCGGGCGCCGGGGTGCGCATGGTGCTGACCGGTCTCATCATCATCGGCATCGTCATTGCCGCCAGCACGAGGAGGGTCCAGAGATGATCCGCACACCCGAGCATCTGGAAATCCATGACGAAAGGTTCCGCAGCCTCGTGCACCCGATGGGCAAACTCGAGCAGCTCTGCACCGGCTTCACCTGGACCGAAGGGCCGGTCTGGTTCGGCGATCGGAACGCGCTGATCTTCTCCGAAATCCCTTCGCAGACGCTGTACCAGTGGACCGAAGGGCAGGGGCTCAGCGTCTACCGCGCGCAAAGCCAGTTCAACAACGGCAATACGCGAGATCCCTGGGGACGGCTGGTGGGTTGTCGGCACGGCACGCGGGACGTGGTGCGGACCGAATACGATGGGTCGCTGACCGTGCTGGCCGCCGAGCACGACGGAAAGCGGCTCAACTCGCCCAACGACGTGGTGGCAAGCTCTGACGGCGCCGTGTGGTTCACCGATCCCACATACGGCATCATCTCCAATTTCGAGGGCAACCGCGCCGAGCCGGAGCAACCCGCCCGCCACGTCTTCCGCATCCCGCCGGAGGGTGGCGCGCCGGTGCCGGTGATCTCGGATTTTGCCCAGCCGAACGGGCTCTGCTTCTCGCCGGACGAGTCGATCCTCTACGTCGCTGAGAGCGGATCGAGCCATGACGACACCGTGCCCCCGGTCATCCGCAAGTACGCCGTCGACGGCGACGCGCTTACACCGCTGGGAGATTTCGCCACGCTCGATTGCGGCTTGCCGGACGGGATGCGCTGCGATGCGCTCGGCAACCTCTGGTCGTCCGCCGGGGACGGGGTGCATTGCTTTGCCTCGGACGGCACGCTGCTGGGCAAGATCCTCGTGCCCGAGGTGGTGGCCAACCTCTGCTTCGGAGGGCCGGACGGTCAGCGCATGTATATCACCGCGACCAGTTCGGTGTACCGCGTCTTCGTCGACGTGAAGGGCGCGGAGCCCTGGACCCGCAGCGGCCGCTGACGGCAAGCGGCAAAAAAGGGGCGCGCGGGTTCCCGCCTGCGAGTCAAGAAGCTGTGTCTGTATCCGATGGAACACGCGTCGGGACCTTGCCGTTGCATATCCAGACGCGCCGATTGCGGCGCCGGAATGAAGACAGATGCAAGGAGGCACGCCATGACTGCCATCGACAAAGCCAAGATCCTGATCATTGCCACCAACGGTTTCGAACAGTCCGAACTGGAGTTTCCCCGCGACCAGCTGCGCGTGAAGGGCGCGGAGGTCCATGTCGCCACGCTGGATGGCAAGGCGATCAAGGGCTGGGAGGGCTCTGATTGGGGCCGCGAGGCCGAGGCGGATGCCAAGGTCTCGGAGATCAACTCGCATGACTACGATGCGCTGGTGATCCCGGGCGGACAGATCAACCCCGATCTGCTGCGGGTCGAGCCCGCGGTGATCAACTTGGTGAAGGATTTCCACAATGAAGGCAAGGTGATCGCCGCCGTATGCCACGGACCCTGGGTGCTGGTCGAGGCGGGTATCGTCAAGGGCCGCGAGGTGACCTCGTACCACTCGATCAAGACCGACGTCATCAACGCAGGCGGCACCTGGGTGGACGAGCCCGTGGCCTGTGACAAGGGCATCGTCACCAGCCGCAAGCCGGACGACCTCAAGGATTTCGTGGCCAAGATCGTCGAGGAAATCGAGGAAGGTCAGCACAACCGTACGGCCGCATAACCTTCCGTGGTGGCCTTGCGAAGACTGGCCGCGCCGGGCAACCGGCGCGGCTTTTTGACGTATCAAGCCGAGCCCTCGAAGACGCAGAGCCCTGTCGGCGTCCCCTGGCGGTCGAGCCATGCCACACCCGAGGCGCCTCGCTCGCGGCTCACGCGCGAGAGTGCGCTTGTGGCGCATCAACGCGGGCGCAAGAGACGGGTGGGGGCGTTGGATAGGGTCGTTCAACAAGCGGAAACGCTCCTGCGGCAGATTTTACCTCCCGGTTTCGAGGGCACGTACAGTGCGCAGTAAAACCCCGATATTGTCCCCGCTCTGTCCAAGTCCTGCCCCAATCCGGGGCAATACCAGTTTGTGAAGAACGTTTACGAGGTGACGGGTATGGATCGGCTGACCGAAATGGAAGCCTTCGCCACGGTGGTGGACCAGGGTGGTTTCACCGACGCGGCGAAGAAGATGGGAATCTCGAAATCGGCCGTATCGAAACATGTCTCCTCGCTGGAAGCGCGGCTCGGCGCACGGTTGCTGAACCGCACCACGCGGCGCGTCTCCCCCACCGAGATTGGCCTTGCGTATTACGACCGTGCCCGCCGCGTGCTGAATGATGCCGGCGAGGCTGACGCGCTGGTCACCTCGATGCAATCGGCACCCTCGGGGCTGCTGCGCATCTCCGTCGCCACGGATTTCGGAGTGAACCACCTGAGCCCGGTGCTGGGAGAATTCCTTGCCGAGTTTCCCGACATCACCGTCAACATGGTGCTCAACAATCGCTACGTCGAGCTGATCTCTGAAGGCTTCGACATGGCGGTGCGGATCGGCGAGCTGGAGGACAGCACGCTGCGCGCCCGCAAGCTGACCGACACCACCAAGCGGATGATCGCCTCGCCGAATTACTTCCAGCGGTTCGGACGCCCGCAGCGGATCGACGATCTGAACGAACACAAGCTGCTGCACTATTCCAACCAGTCCTCGGGCAACGTCTGGAAGGTGACCGCGCCTTCGGGCGAGAAGCGGCAGGTGCGCACCGCGGGCTGGCTGTCTGTGAACGACGGGCAATCGCTGCTCAATGCCTGCATCGCCGGGCTCGGCATCGCCTACCTGCCGTCCTACCTCTACGCGGATGCCATGAAGCAGGGGCTGGTCGAGGACGCGATCCCCGATCTTCCGGTCGAGACGCAGGGCATCTATGCCGTCTACCCGCCGGGCCGCTTTACCCAGCCGAAGGTTCGCGCCTTCATCGATTTCCTCGTGCATGCCTTCGCAGAGAAGGGCCCGCACGACTGGTGACCTTGTTTTCCTCGGGCTGCGATCGTTCACGGCCCACCTGCGCCCCGGTTCGTCACCGGGGCGTTCTTTTGTCCGCGGGGACAGGGGTCTCAGCTCCCCGCGCCCGCCGGCAGGGCGAGCCCGTCAAACAGGATTTTGCCGCGGCGCAGAATCGTCTCGACGCATTGGCCAGGGCTGGCACCGTCGTAGATCGCCGCACGCAGCCCATGGGTGTAGATCGCATAGAAGGAGTCGAGCGCATCCTCGAGTTCCTCCCCGCTTCTATGGGTGAATTGTGGCGAGTCCCGCAGCGCCTGGAGGATCGGAGCGAGCGCCTGCCTCAATTGCAGGCGGTTTTCGATCTCGGTGTCGGCAGGCCATTGCCAAAAGTAGGCCTGCATCACAGCGAGAAGCCGCGGATCCTCGAGGTCTCCCTCCACGTAAACGGTCACGATGTGGCGCAGCTTTTCCTCGAAGCTGGCGTGCAAGGGCACCGAGCCGCACAGCCTATCTATCTGGGAAGCATTGTTTTCCCGGATGAGGGCGTAGAGCAGGCCGGCCTTGGAATGGAAGTAGACGTTGATCATCGCATGGGTGACGCCGGCCATCCGGGCGATTTGCGTGACCGAAACGTTGTGGTAGCCGTGCTCATCGAAGAGAGTGCGGGCAGCTGCGGTCAGGCGCGCACGGGTTGCGGCGCTCTTCTCGTCACGGCTTCGTCGGCGGCTCGCTGGGCTGTCCATCTGCTTGAGATTACGGCACGAAACAGGAAAGTCTATGACATTGTTACTAACAATGTTGAAAATCTGTCGCCCGCGAGACATAAGCCGCGGGCGGGTGACGAGTACCCTAGGTATCTGGAGAGACTTGAATGGACAAGTTTGCTGAGCTGCGCGCCTTCACACATGTGATGGACCACGGCGGCTTCACAGCAGCGGCGGAAGCGCTTGGCATGTCCAAGGCGGCGGTTTCCAAGAACGTCGCGGCGCTCGAGCGTCGGCTTGGGCTCAAGCTCTTCGAACGCACCACGCGTCAGGTGCGTCCGACTACCGAGGGCAACCACTACTACCGCTGGACCCGCCAACTGCTTGCCGAGGCCGACTGGGCTGACACCTGTGCCCGCGCGCTGGCCGAACCGCAGGTCGCCGCGCTGCGCGTCGCGGCGCCCGCCGAGCTGGTCGAGCACATGATCCTGCCGCGGCTTGGCCGGTTCCTCTCGTCGCACCCCGACAGCTCGGTGGTTTTCGAGACGGGGGGCTCCGAGGGCTGCGATCTGACGCTGAGCGCCGAGACCGGCGAGGCGATGGACGGCCGGCCGCTCGCGGTCAGCACCCATGTGGTCGTCGCCTCCTCGCTCTACCTTGCCAGCCATGGCCGCCCGGAGAGCGCCAGCGATCTGGCAAACCACCGGCTGCTGCACCTGCCGTCCGAGCAGGAGGGCGTGATCTGGACGCTGACCGATCGCCGCGGTGCGGTCACCCCGGTCACCGCCGAGCGGCGGATCGAGATGGCCGACACGCGCTCCGTGCTCGAGGCCTGCCTTGCGGGACTCGGGATCGCCTGCCTGCCCGATTTCGTTGTGGCGCGGGACCTCAGCGTCGGGCGTCTGACGCGGGTTCTGCCCGACTACGATTCCGCGCACCGGGTGATCCTGTCGCGCACCGAGAGCGGTGGTCCGGCGCGCGAACTGGCGATGCAATTCCAGTCCTATCTCGACAGCGCGCTGCGCGAGCAGGGCGCGCCGCTGGCCGGACGCGCCGGCGATCTGGCCCCCTGATCGAGGGCTGCGCCGCAACGCGTGCGGCGCTCACTCCACGGCGGGCAGCAGCACGACCTCGACGCGGCGGTTCTGCTCGCGGCCCGCGTCGCTGAGGTTGCTCGCAACCGGCGCGAGATAGCCCGCGCCATCCGCCTCCATCTGGCTCTCGGGCACACCCTTGGCCTGCAGGTAGCTGCGCGCGGCCCGCGCGCGGCGACGCGAGATCTCGACATTGGCGGCGACCGAGCCGGTGGCATCGGTGTGTCCCACGAAGAGCACCCGCCGCGCGGGATCGGCGGCAAGATAGTCCGCCAGCGCGTCGAGCGAGGCGATGTCGCCCGGCTCCAGCTCGTCTGCGCCGCTGGCAAAGGTGAGATCCCCCAGCACTGCATGGCCCCGCGCCTCGAGCGTCTGGATGAGGTCCGGCGTGCTGCTGGCGATCACCGGCTCTGCCTCTGCGGTCTCCTCCGGCGCGGGAACGGCCCCGGGCGCGGCGGCGCTGGCCCGGATCACCTGCACGAAGCCCACGGCGGGGCTGCGGCTGACCAGAAGGGTCAGAAATTCGCCCTCGGGGCTGCGTGCCGAGAGGGCGCGGTAGCTGCTGAGATCGACGTACATCGCCGGGCCGCGCATCACCTCGGTGGCGAAGCGGAAGTCGAAGCCGCCGCAGGCGCGCGCGGCGCAATCGAGCAGGATCTCCCATCCGGCGTCCTCGAGCTGCGCGCGGAGCGGTGCCATGATCTGCAGCACGGTGAGCCCGGTGGTCTCGATCCGCCAGGCCTGCCGCTGGATGCGGCCCTCGACGGTTTCGGTGAGCAGCCCCTCCATCTCGGTCCAAGGGGCCAAGGGGACGGCGTAGCTGCCGGGATCGGTGATCCGTTCCTCGGCGAGCTTGGCCGAGCCGGGCAGGGAGAGTTCGAAGGCTTGCGCCGGAAGGGCGGCAAGGACGGCCAGCACCAGCCCAGGAAGAAGGCGCTCAGCGCGCCTGCGCGTGGTAGTCGTCATTCGGCCGCATGTCTGTGGCGCTGGCCACCCGGTTGGTCATGTTGAAGAACGCCGCCACGTTGACGATGTCCCAGATGTCGCGCTCGGAAAAGCCCGCGTCGCGCAGCGCTTCGCGGTCGTATTCGGCGATCTCGGCGCTGCTCTTGGTCATCTTCTCGGCGAAGTGCAGCATCGCCCGGTGACGGTGGTTCAGATCAGCCGCGCGCCAGTTCATCACCAGCAGTTCGCCGAGCTTCGGATCGCCCGAGAGCGCGCGCACCGCGGCGCCATGGGCGGTCAAACAGTAGAAGCAGCGGTTGATCGAGGAGACCACCACGGCAATCATCTCGCGCTCGAGCTTGCTCAGCCCCGAATCCGCCAGCATCAGCTCGTTGTAGATCCCGGTAAAGGCATCGAGCTTGGCGATGTCGAAGGCATGCGCCCTGAGCACGTTCGGCACCATGCCCAGCTTCTCCTCGCAGACATCGAAGTATTTCTGCGTCCGCTCCGGGAGCGGGTCAACCATCGGCAGGTCGAGGGCGGTGGGCAGGTCCTTGGTCATGCGTTCAGGTTCCAGGCTTGATGCGGTAGTGGTACTGTCCCACAAGCTCCATCCCGAGGGAAGCATAGAGCCCGTTGGCCGCGGCGTTATCCGTGAGGCAGGCCAGCGACATGTAGCGTGCGCCCTTGCTCTCGGCCCAGACCGCCGCGCGCCTCATCATGGCCGTGCCGACGCCCTTGCCGCGGTGGGCCTCGAGCACCTCGAGCGCGTGGACCATGGCGATGCCGTCGTGGATCGCGCAGTAGCCCGCGCCCGCCGGCTTGTCCGAGACCCGACCGAAGAGCGCGGTCTTCGGGCCCCTGGCGCGCTCCATCACGCCGACGCGGGCCGGGCCGATACCGCCCGCGGCCCAGATCTCGCGCATCACCGCGAGCGGCTCCCAGAGCGCAAAGGCACTCATCCGGTGCGGCGGTTTCTCGGTCAGCAGGCCGATCTTGCAGACCCAGAGGTTGACCGGGTCGATGATACCGTAGCCGCGCGACTCGAGCGCCACGTCGAGCGCCGTCTCGCCGGCGCGGATCATGAAGAGAGGCTCCTGCCGCATCATCCGCTGCGCCTGTTCGGCGGCCTGCAGGTCGTCCGGGCTCCAGCCGTCCTCGGCGGTGATGCAAGAGACTCGCTTGCCGCCGCCGCCGCCCTCGCGCAGCAGCCAGGGGCCGGCGGCCACCGTCGAAGCGGCGGGCCAGGTGGTGTCGAGCGTGGCGTAAAGGCGGGGAAGGTCTGGCGTCATTCTTGCACTCTGCCGGGCCGCGGCGCGGGCAGGGCGCGCGCGGGCCGGAACGGGTTACGGTCTTTGTCCCTATCTATGGCGGCAGCGGTGCCCGAGGGCAATCGCCGCGGCGGGGCGGGGGCTCAGCTCTGGGGAAAGAGCGCGGCGAGACGTGTCATTGCCGCATCAACCCGGGCGCCCTCGGCGCCGCGGATGACGATGTTGGCACCGTAGACGCCGTCCTTCTGGAACGGGTAGGAGCCGATCGAGAGGTCAGAGAACTCGGCGGCCAGCGCCGAGAGCGGGCCGGCGATCTCGCCCTCGCCACGCTGGATGCGCAGCGATTGTGACAGCAGCGGCGCGCCGCCGGTCAGCGTCGGCAGCACGCTCGCCACCATCGCCTCGAAGACCGCGGGCACCCCGGCCATCACATGCACATTGCCAAGCGTGAAACCGGGCGCGATGGAGACCGGGTTGTCGATCAGCGTCGCGCCTTCGGGAATACGCGCCATGCGTTGGCGGGCCTCGTTGAACTCGGAGCCCTGGCGCCGATAGTGCGCCGCGAGCAGCTCGTAGGCATCCTGCCGCACTCCGATCGCGGCGCCAAAGGCCGCGGCGACCGCATCGGCGGTGATGTCGTCGTGAGTCGGGCCGATGCCACCCGAGGTGAAGACGTGGTCGAAGCTGGCGCTGAGCGCCTGCACCGCGCCGACGATGGCCTGCTTGTCGTCCGAGACCATGCGCGCCTCGCAAAGATTGATGCCCTGCTTGGTGAGAGCCTGCGCAAGGTAGTGCATGTTGGAATCGCGGGTCCGGCCCGAGAGGATTTCGTCTCCGATGACCAGCATTGCGGCGGTGGGATTGGCCATGGTCCTGCACTCCTAGTGGCGTCTGTCGCCCTTGGTATAGGCCTCGGCCCGGCGCTTTCAAACCCCCCGGAACCGTTTGCTTTTACGCAAGGTTCAAGATGCCTGCGCAAAAATCCGCTGGACAGTTACAGAATCTTCATGTGTTGTGGGCAACGGAATTTGGGTCGGCCAACCGGATACGATGTCCGGCAGGCCGACCAGGAAGATGGCGCTTTGGGAGGAGTGGCCATCTTCAGCGATCCGGTCGCCCCTTCGGAGGTGTTGGGGCGGCCGGATACTTTTCTTACAGGATATGCAGCCAGGCGACGCAAGCCGCTTCCTCGCAAAATCGCGGATCCGGCACCCCGCTCGCAAGGCCGAGAGAACAATTGCTCATTTCATGGGCAATTGCGCCCGGTCCCGGAGCGGCGAGGAGACCGTCACGGCGAGCAGAGTCGGGGGCACGGCGCGCCAGCGGCCACCAAGCGCTTTGCCAGGGATCGCACCTCCGCGATCCGCCCGAGATGCGTGCCATGCGCTCAGTTCAGAGCGGGTCTGCAATCCTGTACATTGTTCGCAGCCGTGAGAATGGCTAGTTTCATTTCACGACGCAGCGATGCGTCAACGGGTTTCCTGGAACTCTCTCCTCCTCCCTGAGTTCCGGAAATTGGCGGCGATCCCCCTCCTCCTCCCTGGGATCGCCGCACTTCCCGCTCCCCCAAGCTTTGATCCGCTTCTTGGCACCGCGCACTGGGACCTCTGCGATTCTCCGCATCTCGGCGGTTTCCTTGTCCGGCGCGGAAGGGTAAGCCTTTCCGATATCCCGCCGAGGCACAGTCTCGGCCGTTCGAGACCGAGGCAGACATGAAACTCATCATCGATACCGACCCCGGAGTCGACGACGCGCTGGCCATCCTCTACGCCGCCGCGCACCCACAGATCGAGCTGCTGGGGCTGACCACCGTGTTCGGCAATGTCACCGTGCAACAGGCGACCCGCAACGCGCTCTACCTGGTCGAGCGCGCAGGGCTCGACATCCCCGTGGCGGAGGGCGCGGCCAAGCCGATGCAGCTGCCGCCCTTCACCCCAAGCCATCATGTGCACGGCCCCGAGGGGTTCGGCCACCTGCCCGAGATGGCCCCCAAGGGCACCAAGATCGACGAGAGCGCCGCCGAGTTCCTCGTGCGCATGGCGCGCGCGCACAAGGGCGAGCTGGTGCTCTGTCCGATCGGCCCGATCACCAATGTCGCCGACGCCATCGCGCTCGATCCCGAGTTCGCTCGGAACCTGCGCGAAATCGTGTTCATGGGCGGCGCGCTCGACGCGCGCGGCAATATCACGCCCTACGCCGAGGCCAACACCTACCATGACCCGCATGCGCTCGACATCGTGCTACAAAGCGGGGCAGAGATTCGCATGATCGGGCTCGACGTGACGATGGAGGTGCTGCTCACCGCAGAGGACTTCGAGGAACTCGAGCGGCGCGACCCCGAGCATGGCGCCTTCCTGCGTGAAATGAGCCATTTCTACCTCGAGTTCTACCGCACTGTCGGCGCAGAGGGCTGCGGTCTACACGATCCGCTCGCCGTGATGGCCTGCGTCATGCCCGGGCTGGTGGGATTGGAGCACACGGCGGTGGACGTGGTGCTGGAAGGGCCGGAGATTGGCCGCACCCGCCGTGCGAGCGGGCGTCCCGAGATTGGCGTTGCGCTGAATTGCGACGGCGCCGACATCAAGCGGCGCTTCATAGCGAGTTTTGGGGGCTGAACCTTCCGCAAAGCAGAACCGCCGGACCATCGCTGGTCCGGCGGTTTTCATTTGAGCGCCACTGGCCGGCTCAGGACTGGGGAATGCCCTTGGGCGGCCCGAGGCGCTTTTGCGCGGCAATGCGGAAGGGCGCGTTCGGCCCTCCGAAGCCCTTGTAGCCCGGGCCGCGCTGGATGATCTCGAAGAACATGCCGCCGGCGAAGGCACGGCTGTAGACCTGGAAGAACTCCGCCTCGCCCTCGCGGTCGTAGAGGATGTTTCCGGCCCGCAGCTTCTCGAGCAGCCCCTCGGGCATGTCGAAACGCGCGGCCAGGTCATCGTAGTAGTTGCCCGGGATCGGCAGTGGCTCGAAGCCGAGCTCCCCCATCCGCGCCACGGTGTCGAAGATATCCTCGGTCGACAGCGCGATGTGTTGGACCGAGGCGCCGAAGGTCGAGGCGAGAAAGCGGCCCGCCAGCGTGCGATGCGTCTCGGCGCCGTTGAGGGTGATCTTCAAGCGGCCCGCGGCGCTTTCAACCACCTGGCTGCGCACCAGCCCGTCGGGATCGATCACGTCGACCATGGGCGATTTCTTCATGTCAAAGAGCGTGCTGTAGAACAGCGTCCAGCTCAGCATGTCCTCATAGGACATGGTCTGCGCGAGGTGGTCGACATGGGTGATCCCGGCACCGGCGTGCGGCTCGGTCGGCAATGCGTCGAACTCTACGTCCCAGACTTCGTCGAGCCCGCTGGTGCGGTCGATGAAATGCAGAACCGAGCCGCCGAGCCCGCGGATCGCCGGGATTGCCAGTTCGCCCGGCCCGGTGGGCTGCGAGAAGGTCGGCGAGCCAAGCGCATTGGCGCGGGTCACGGTGTCTTGCGCAGAGGAGACCTGCAGGCCGATGTCGCACACCGACAGGCCGCGGGTATTCCAGACGTGCGCGGCGTGCCCCTCGGTCTCGGAGTTCACCACGATGCGCACGTCGCCCTGCTGCCAGAGCGTGATCGCCTTGTTGCGGTGCTTGGCGGCGTTGCGGAAGCCGAGGGTGCGCAGCATGGCGGTCAGCGTCTCGACCTCGCCGTCGCGGGCGGCGAATTCGACAAAGCTGACATCCTCTGCGCGGACGCGCGGCGGGATGGCGGGCAGGTCGATGCGCGTCTCGGGTTCGGCGCGGCGCACGTCGTCCATCAGCGCGATCAGCGAGCGGTAGCCGTCCTGCGCCGTGGCGCGGGCATTGCTGCCGCGGAACTGGTCGTTGAAGATCTCGAGGCTGATCGGCCCGGTGTAGCCCGCCGCCATGACAGCCTGCATGAAGCGCTGCACCTCGAGATCACCCTCGCCGGGCATATTGCGGAAGTGGCGCGACCAGTAGAGCAGGTCCATGTCGATCGCGGGCGCGTCGGCGAGCTGCACGAAGAAGATCTTCTCGCCAGGGATCGCGCGGATCGACTCCGGATCCAGCTTGCGGCCGAGTGTGTGGAAGCTGTCGAGGATGATCCCGACATTGGGGTGATCGGCCTGGCGCACGATCTCCCAGGCGTCGCGGTGGTCGTTGATGTGACGGCCCCAGGCCAGCGCCTCGTAGCCAAGACGGATGCCGCGCTCGCGGGCGATCTCGCCCAGTTCGGCGAGGTCGCCCGCGGCCCGCTTGATGCCGCCCAGCGAGCGCGGGTGCACCGACGAGCATATCAGGATCAGGTCAGTGCCAAGCTCCTGCATCACGTCGAACTTGCGCTTGGCGCGGTCAAAGGCCTTGGAGCGCAGCGGCTCGGGCAGGCATTCGAAATCTCGGAAGGGCTGGAACAGCGGGATCTCGAGCCCGTGGTCGCGGATCATCCGCCCCACGTCCCGCGCGCCACCATCATGGGCGATGAAATCCTGCTCGAATATCTCGACACCATCGAAGCCTGCGGCGGCGATGGCCTCGAGCTTCTCGGGCAGGGTGCCCGAGATCGAGACGGTGGCGATCGCGGTTTTCATGGCGGGGGCCTCCTCAGTAGCCGAGCACGCGCGGCAGCCATATCACGGTCTGGGGCACGAAGGTCAGGATGATGAGCACGAGCACTTCAACAAGGAAGAACGGCATGATCGCCCGGATGAGCTTGGCCATGCCGACGTTCGCCACCCCTTCGGCGACGAAGAGACACAGGCCCAGCGGCGGGGTGATCAGGCCGATCATCAGGTTGAAGATGACCAGAATGCCGAAATGTGTGGGATCGACGCCCATCGACACGGCGATCGGGTGCAGGATCGGCACCAGCACCAGCATCGCCGCGATGCCCTCGAGGAACAGGCCCACGAAGAGGAAGAGCACGATCACCGCCAGCAGGAAGGTGGTCTTGCTGTCGACGTTCCCCAGGACCCAGTCGGTCAGCATGTTTGGAACGCGGTTGTAGGTCAGCAGCCAGTTCGCCGCCGAAACCGCCGCGATGATGATCAGGATCACCGCGCTGTCGCGCATGGCACCCGAGAAGATCCGCGGTAGCGCCGAGAGACGGATGTTGCGGTAGACGAAGAGCCCGAGGATGAGCGCGTAGCCGACGGCGAAGCTCGCAGCCTCGGTCGGGGTGACGATGCCCAGCAGGATCGAGCCCACCACCAGCACCGGCATCAGCAGCGGCAGAATGCCCTGCAGCAGCGCCTGAGCGTTCGAGGGGCCGCCGAGATCGCCGGCCTCGTGGCCGGCGTCGACCTTGACGGTCATCATGACGTAGGCCGAGAGGAACACCGCCAGCAGGATGCCGGGGATCACGCCTGCGAGGAAGAGCGCCGGTACCGATACGCCCGAAACGATCAGCGCGTAGATGATGACCGGGATCGACGGCGGGATGATCGGGCCAATGACCGAAGAGGCGGCAGTCAGCGCCGCGGCGAAGGCGCGGTCATAGCCGTGCTTTTCCATCTCCGGGATGAACACGCGGCCGATCGCCGAAGTGTCGGCCACGGCCGAACCCGACAGGCCCGCGAAGATCACCGAGGCCCAGATATTGACCAGCGCGAGGCCGGCGCGCATGCGGCCCACCAGCACGTTGGCAAAGGCGATGATCCGGCCGGTGATGCCGCTTTCGTTCATCAGCTCGCCCGCCAGCACGAAGAGCGGGATTGCCAGCAGCGGGAAGGAGTTGAGACCTTTGAAGATCTCGGTCGGCACGATGCGCAACGTGTAAGGCGCTTCGCCCATGCCCATGAAGAAGAGCAGCGCCGCGAGGATGGCCACCGCGATGGGGGCTCCGGCCAGCAGGCCGCCGATGAGGATGACGTAGACCATGGATCAGACCTCTGCGTCGCGGCCGGAGAGCCGCTGCATGAGCTTCAGTGCCGCCGCGATGGCGAGGAGCGCGCCGCCGAAGGCGATGGCGTATTGATAGGGGCCCACCTTGCCGAGCCACGTGAGCGCCTCGATGCCGGTGCCCTGCGCCAGCGCGTCGGCGGTGCTCTTGAGACCGGAGGAGGCGACATCGCCGCGGCGCAGGGCAAAGACGTGCCCGGCGTAGGCGAGCGCGATGCCGGTGGCGACGCCGACGGCGTCAGCGGCCACGAAGAACCAGTGACGTAGGCGTTTGGGCAGCATGTCCGAGACCACGGTGAAGCGGATGTGGTTGTCGCCAAGATAGGCCAGCGCCAGGCCGAACATCACCCCGTAGATCGTCAGGTAGATCGGCAGCTCCTCGCCCCAGGGGACGGAACGCCCCACGGCGTAGCGCCGCAACGAGTTGACGAAGATGATGATGAAGACCAGCGCCATGCTGAGACCTGCGCCGAAGGCGAAGACCCACCTCGCGCCGCGGATGAGACGATCCATCTTGGCTCCTCCATGGGAAAGACCGGGCCGCGCAGGGCGGGCCCGGCCGGATGTCATGCGGTGTTACTGGGTCGCGTCTGCGACAGCCGACTGCAGGCGATCGATCCACTCGGCGTCGTCACCAAGCTCGCCGCGCAGGTATTCGATCACCGCGGGCTGTGCCTTTTCGGCGAAGGCTGCGATCTCGTCCGAGGTCGGTGCATAGACCTGCATGCCCTCGGCCTGTGCCTTGCCGACGCCTTCGGCGGTGTTCCACTGCTGGATCGCGCGGCCCATGGTGCCGGCAACGCGTGCTGCCTTGCGAACAACTTCCTGCTGCGCCGGCTCGAGCATGTCATAAAACTCGTCCGAGATCACGATGAAGTCCGCCGCGTAGACGTGGCCGTCGAGCGTCATGTACTTCTGCAGCTTGTGCAGACCGTTGTTGTAGATCACCCCGACCGGGTTCTCCTGGCCATCGACCACGCCGGTAGAGAGCGCGTTCGGCAGCTCGGTCCAGGCGATGGGGGTCGGCTCGCCGCCGAGGCCCTTGACCATTTCCACGTAGAGCGGGATCGGCTGGACGCGGAACTTCAGGCCTTCCATGTCCGCAGGCGATTTGATCTCGCGGGTGTTGTTGGTGAAGTTGCGGAAGCCGGTCTCGCCGTAGGCGAGGGTGCGCAGGCCGGTCTCTTCGAGGCAGTGCTGCGCCAGCTCGTCGCCGAAGGGTCCGTCGAGCACGTCCCAGGCGACGGTCGCCGACGAGAAGGTGTAGGGGATGTCGAGCACGGAGGCTGCCGGGCAGACCTTGGACATCGCGCCCGAGATCAGCGCGACCTGGGTCAGGTTGTCCTGCACCTGCGCCACCAGCTCGTCCTCGTTGCCAAGCGCGCCGGCCGGGAAGATCTCGACAGTCATGTCGGATTCACTCTCGACGATGTTCTTGAAGATCTGCGCCGCGGCGCCTTTCTTCGAGCCGGTCCAGTCGTCGGGGTCGACGTGGGCGACCCGCAGGGTCTGCGCCCCGGCGGCAGTGGCGACGAGGCCACCGCAGAGTGCGGTGGCGGCGAGCAGTGTCTTGGTGATCGAACGCATGAGTTCCTCCCTTAGCGTTTCTGTGTGCCCGCGTCCTGCGCAGGCTGATCGAAGGCGTCGAAGGTCGCCTTCATGCGAACCGGATCGGCGGGCCGCCCGGTGAAGAGTTCAAAGGCGCGCACCGCCTGGAAGACCGCCATGCCCGAGCCCGGCAGCACCCGGCACCCCTTGGCGCGCGCGGTGGCGATGAGCTGGGTTTCCAGCGGGAAATAGACGATGTCGGCGACCCAGAGGTCGGCGTCTATCAGGTCTTCGTCGATCGCCATGCCCGGCAGCTTGGCCATGCCCATAGGGGTCGCGTTGACCACACCGTTCGGCTTGTCCTGCGCAAAGAGCGCGGCAAGATCGCTGACTGCCTGCGTTTTGGTGTCCGGACGGTTCGAGGCGACGAGCCTTGCCAGCCCCTCGGCACGGGCAGGATCGGTGTCGAAGATCGACAGGTTCTTCACGCCGCAATCGGCCAGCGCGTGTGCGACGGCGACGCCTGCGCCACCGGCCCCCAGCAACACCGCGTGATCCGTATCGGCGCCGTCGAGACCGCGGCGGAAGCTCTCGGCAAAGCCCCACATGTCGGTGTTGTGACCGATCCGCCTGCCATCCTGGAAGACAACGGTATTCACCGCGCCGACGGCGCGCGCGTTCTCGCTCAACTCGTCGAGCAGGGGGATCACGTCGATCTTGTAGGGGTAGGTGATGTTGAGGCCATCGAAGCCCGCGGCCTCGGCCGATTGCACCATCTGCGCCAGCGTCATGTCGCGCCGCTCGGGCGCGTCCATGTCGAGCTTCTTGTAGGTGGCAAAGAGACCCTGCGCGCGTGCCTCCTGCATTTGCATGAGAGGCGTGCGCGACAGCGCGATACCCTGACCGATCAGCCCGGCCAGCAGGCAGTCTTCCCGTGTTTGCGCGGTGTCCAAAGCGGTCTTCTCCCCCTTGCGTCGTGTTGGCGGCCTCGCGGCAACCAGGCCCGGATGCTTTGAACTCCCGGGTTAATTGGCATCAACATTGAACTCACGGGTTAAATTGTCAAGATAATTGAACCCACGGGTTAAAAATGTAGGATGGTCCCCGGTGAGGCAGCAGGGAAAGCCCATGGAAAGTCGCGAGAAGTCCCGGAAGTGGAAACAGAATCCGGAAGCGGTCAAGGCGGATATCCTGCGCGTCGCGCGGGCCGAATTCGCCAAGAACGGGCTTTCGGGCACCCGAATCGAGGACATCGCGGCGGGCACGAAGACGTCGAAGCGGATGATCTTCTATTATTTCCAGGACAAGCAGTCGCTCTACGAGGCGGTGCTCGAAGACTGCTATGCCGAGGTGCGCGAGGGGGAGTTGGAGCTCGACCTGGAAGGGTTGCGGCCCGACGTGGCGCTGCGGGCGCTGCTGGAATTCACCTTCGACCACCACCGCCGCAACCCTGAGTTCATCCGCCTGGTGATGATCGAGAACATCCACGAGGCGCGGCATATGCAGAAGATGCACGCGCTGGCGGCAAAGAACGAACGCGCCATCGGGGTGGTCGAGCGGATCTGTCGGGCGGGCTGCGAGGCGGGGCTCTTCCGCCCGGACATCTCGCCGGTCACGCTGCACTGGCAGATCAGCGCCGTCAGCTTCTTCAACGTCGCCAACCGCGCGACCTTCTCGACCAACTTCGGCCCGGAGCTGTTTGGCGAGGCGGGGCAGGCTCTGCTGCGACGCACCGCGATCCGCGGCATCCTCGCCTCGGTTTTGAAGGACGTGAGCCAGCTCGACGCGCTGTGCCCGGCGGATCCCGCGCTGGCCTAGAGCCCGGGCACCAACCGCGCGGCGTCGAGGATAGAAAAGACCGGCCGGCCGGTGACCTGCCGGATCGCCTTGGCATAGGGCGGCAGGTTGCCGCATTCGAGCACGATGGCGGCGATCTCGGGCGCGCGGACGACGAGCGCTTCGGCGGCGCGGCAGACCTCGGCCTGCATCCGCGCGGCATCGAAGGAGGCGTGCTGGCTGTGCTTGGGGGCAAGAAACGTTTCCGCGAAAAGTGCGCTGTCCTGCAGCCCGCCGATCCGCACGTCCTCGGGGCCGGCCCCGGCGGCGCGGAGCGCCTCCGAGCCAAGCGCCGAAGCCGAGGCGGTGAGCACTCCGACAGGCCGTCCGCCGACCATCAGCCGCACGCTCGGCAAGAGGCAAAGGCCCGACAGCAGCACCGGCACGGGCAAGGATGCCCCGATCTCGCGCTGAACGGTGATCAGGAAGCCGCAGGTCGAGGTGATCAGGCAGGCGCCTTCGGACACCAGATCCTCGGCGGCCCTGCGGAACCCGTCGACCAAAGCGGGCGCGGGGCGGCCGTCCTTGACGATGTCGGGGCTGCCCGCGCCGGGCACGACGCGGACGCGGGCGGGCAGGTGGTAGCTTTCCGGATTGCCCGCGTCGCCAAGGATGCGCGGAAAGCGCGTGTCGAGACTTAGGATGCCGACAAAGGGGGACATGTGGTGCCTCGGGGAAGGGCCGGGAGCGCGAAAGGCGCTCCCGGCGGGTCTCATTGCTTGGCCTGTACCATGTCCGGCAGCCAGGTGGCGAGGCCGGGGAAGGCAACCAGCACGCCCACCATCAGCACCATGATCAGGAACATCGGCAAGGCGGTGCGGGCGATGTAGCTCATGTCGTGGCGGGTCATCCCTTGCAGCACGAAGAGGTTGAAGCCCACTGGCGGGGTGATCTGCGCCATCTCGACCACCACCACGATGAAGATGCCGAACCAGATGAGGTCGATCCCCGCGGCGCGGATCATCGGCTCGATGATCGCCATGGTCAGCACCACCGCCGAGATCCCGTCAAGGAACATGCCGATGATGATGTAGAAGACCGTGAGCGCCGCGATCAGCGCCACCGGCGACAGCTCCCACGCGGCGATGACCCCCGCGAGCGCGCGCGGCACGCCGGTGAAGCCCATGGCCAGTGTCAGGAAGCTCGCCCCCATCAGGATCAGCGCGATCATCGCGGAGGTGCGGGTGGCCCCCATCAGGCTCTGGCGGAAGGCCTCCCAGCTCAGCGAGCCCTGCAGCGCCGCCAGCACCAGCGCCCCGATGACGCCGAAGGCCGCCGCCTCGGTCGCTGTGGCGACGCCGAGATACATCGAGCCGATGACCACGAGGATGAGCACGATCACCGGGATCAGCAGGGTCGAGGCACGCAGCTTCTCGGCAAAGGTGGTCTGCGGCTCGGGCGTGGGGGTCTGGTCTTTGCGGACCACGGACCAGATCGCGATATAGGCCATGAACATGGTTGCGAGCACGATGCCGGGGATGACGCCCGCCATGAAGAGCCCGGTGATGCTTTGCTGCACGGTCACGCCATAGACGATGAGGGTCAGCGAGGGCGGGATCATCAGCCCGAGCGTGGCCGCCCCGGCGAGCGTGCCGATGATCATGAACTCGGGATAGCCGCGCTTGCGCAGCTCGGGGATCGACATCTTGCCCACGGTTGTCAGCGTCGCCGCCGAGGAGCCCGAGACTGCTGCGAAGACGGTGCAGCCGACCACATTTGAATGCAGTAGGCCACCGGGGAAGCGCGAAAGCCAGGGCGCGAGTCCCTTGAACATGTCCTCGGAAAGCTTTGTGCGATAGAGGATTTCGCCCATCCAGATGAACAGCGGCAGCGACGTGAGAGTCCAGCTCGAGGACGAGGACCAGACGGTGATGCTCATCGAGCTGCCGGGGTTGCGCGGGGTGAAGCCGATCATCCCCATATAAGCCACGCCCATCAGCGCCAGCCCGACCCAAAGACCGGAGCCGAGAAGGAAGAACAGAACGAAGAGGAAGACCCCGATCTTCAGCCCCACCGCATCACGGTCGAAGCCGGTCATCAGGTGGACCGCGGCGTAGAGCACCAGCGCGCATGCCGCGAACATGGCGAGCCGGACCTTCGTCGATCCCAGTGCATCGCGCAGCATCGGACCGCGCGGGGCATCGACACCCATCTTTTCGGTGAAGAGCAGCCCAAGCAGGCTGTCGATCACCGCGATGGCCAGCAGCACTGCGCCCACGGCCATGGCGATCTGTGGGATCCACAGCGGTGTGCCATCCTGGCCCTGGCTGATGTCGTTGATCTTGTGGCTCAGGATCGGCGCCTGCACGGCGTACCAGGCAAAGAAAAGCGCGACCGCTGCGCCGGCGGTGTAGCACCAGATCTCGATGCCCCGGCGCAAGGCGCCGCCGCGCTCGACGAGCATGCCGACCCGGATGTGCTCGTTGCGGCGGAACGTGTCGGCCAGCGCGAGAAAGGACGCCGTGGCCATGGCATAGCCGGCGTAATTCGCGCCGCCGGGGAACAGCACCCCGGTCCAGCGGGTGACCATCTGGGCGACGACAAGGCAAAGGATCGAGACCAGCGCCAGAGCCGCCCCGAAGCCGGAGAGTGTGTAGAGCCCGTCGGTCAGGCGGCGCAAGGTAGAGCCAGCAGTCATCGCGTCGCGGCCTCCCGTGTTTGTAGGTGATGTCGTGGCTTTGTCAGCCCAGGGCGGACGCACCTGCCTCGCTGGAAGCAGGGTCGGCGCCCCGGTCTTGCCGGGGCACCCTGCGTCTGTCGAGCCCGTGCTTGCGGGGCCAGTGCTTACTGGGCCTCGTAGGCGTCAACGATGGCCTTGCCATCCTCGCCCGCGTTCTCCAGCCATTCGGCGGTCATGGTCTTGCCGATCTCCTGCAGCTTGGCGGTGATCGCCTCGCTCGGCGGGTTCACGTCCATGCCGTTGTCGGCCAGTGTCTTGACGAAACCGCCGGCCAGTTCGGAGGCCTTCTCGGCGCCGCGGGTCTGCGCGGCCGCCGCCTCGTCGAGCACACAGGTGCGCGCCGCGTCAGACAGCCCGTCCAGCGCGTCCTTGTTGACGAAGACGGTGTTGCGCGGCAGCCAGGCCTTCACATCGTAGAAGTTGGTCATGTCTTCCCAGACGCTCTCATCCACGCCGGTGGCGCCCGAGGAAATCATCGCCGAGACGACGCCGGTCGCCAGTGCCTGCTTCAGATCCGCGGCCTCGACTTGCGTCGGCACCATGCCGGCAAGCTCGGCGACGCGCGCCGTGATCGAGTTGTAGGCGCGGAACTTGGTGCCTTCCATCGCCTCGGGGGTCTCGACAGGCTTGGAGAAATAGAGACCCTGCGGCGGCCAGGGCACCGAGTAGAGCGGCACGATGTTCTGCTCTTCGAGCACCTTGGCCAGCACGGGCTCGGCGGCGGCGCGCAGCTTCTCGGACGCCTCGAAGGAGGTCGCGAGGAAGGGGATCGAGTCATAGGCGAAGACGGCGTTCTCGTTGGCATGGGCGGACAGGAGGCGCTCGCCGATCTGCGCTTCACCGAGCTGCACGGCGCGCTTGATCTCGTCGCCCTTGAACAGCGAGCCGCCAGCGTGGATGACGATCTCGAGCTCGCCGCCGGTACATTCCTTGACCGCATCCGCGAAGGTCTGCGCGTTCTCGGTATGATAGTTGTTGGCGGGGTATGCCATCGGCATGTCCCAGGTCTCGGCCGAGGCGGCGCCAGCGAGCGCGGTGGTCAGCGTCAGGACTGCGGCTGCGGTGAGTTTCATAGTGTACCTCTCTGTGGTTGTTCGGGTTTTGTTATCTGTCTCCCGATCCGGCCTATGTGGGCCTCGACGGGAAGATTTTGCAATCACGTTTGCAGAAGTTTCGCGGCAATGGAACGGGCGATATCGCGTCAGTGCCACGCGGGTGGGCAATTGCCGGTGGCGCCGCGGAGGCGCCATGACCCAGCCGGGCGACGGGTGGGCCGCGCGCCGACCACCCAGAGAAACAGCCGGAGGGGAAACGACCGGGGTGCCCACAGCCGGGGTGCTGCGCGCGGCGCCGAGCCCGACGTATCCCGCCTTGTTGCGGAAATGCGACAAGTAACTGAGTATTTTTATCTGGTATATTGTCGCCTGGGGGCGATGATGGTTTTCCTCCGCGGGCCAGCTTCCGCCAGCGACCCTCAGAACATCGTGAAACTTCAGCGCAGAGAGGATCGCTCATGGCATCCGCACGTGCACGGCTTGCCTCTGGCACAGCCGTATTTCTCCTGTCCGCCGCCCCGCTGACCCCGGCACTGGCGCAGGACCTTACACTTGGCGACGACAGCGGCTACGAGCTCGGGACCATCGTTTTGACCGCCGAGGAGCAGATCAAGCAGGCGCTCGGCACCTCGACCATCACCGCCGCGGACATCGAGAAGCAGCCCGTGGTCAACGACGTGGCCGAGATCATCCGCAAGATGCCGGGGGTCAACCTTAGCGGCACCTCGCCCTCGGGTCAGCGCGGCAACCAGCGCCAGGTCGACATCCGCGGCATGGGTCCGGAGAACGTGCTGATCCTGATCGACGGCAAGCCGGTGCTGTCGCGCACCTCGGTGAAGATGGGCCGCTCGGGCGAGCGCGACACCCGCGGTGACACCAACTGGGTGCCCGCCGAGATGGTCGATCGCATCGAGGTCATTCGCGGCCCGGCGGCGGCCCGCTATGGCTCGGGTGCCGCGGGCGGGGTGGTGAACATCATCACCAAGGCCCCGGAAGAAGACTTGCTGCAGCTCGGCACCTTCTTCGACGCGCCCGACAGCAGCCTCGAGGGCGCGACCCAGCGCTACAACCTGCTGTGGGCCAGGAAGCTGAACAACGACTTCTCGCTGCGCTTCTCGGGCAGCTACAACAAGACCGATGCCGATGATCCCGAGCTCAATGCCGAAACCGTCGAGGGCGAGACCTGCACCGACCGGAGCGGCGCAGAGACCGAATGCGGCTACGACGCGGGCAGCGAGGGCGTGGTCAACAAGGATGCCTCGTTGCTGCTGCGCTGGACGCCGAGCGACCGCAACAGCTTCGACTTCGATCTCGGCTGGTCGCGGCAGGGGAACATCTACGCCGGCGACAAGCTGCTCGGTGGCGGCTTGACCGACAGCGGCGGCACGGTTGTCGATGACCTTGCCGAGGACGGCGACGAAACCAACGTCATGGAGCGCTACACCGCCGCCATCACCCACAACGGCAGCTACGGCTGGGGCGAAACGCGCAGCTACCTGCAATACGAGCACACCGACAACACCCGTCTGACCGAGGGGCCGGCCGGCGGGTCCGAGGGCATGATCAATGCAACCGACGAATGGGATACGGCGCTGCTCGATGCCATCGCGGCCAAGTCCGAGACCTACATCGACCGCAGCTTCCTCGGCCGCCCCTCGGCGCTGACGCTCGGCGCCGAAGCGCGCTACGAGCGGCTCGATCTCGGCGACTACAGCTCATTCGCGTCGATCACCAGCGATGACGGTGGCATCAATTCCTCCAGCGGCGACGAGATCACCGAGCAACTGACCCTCGGTCTCTATCTCGAGGACAACATCGAGTGGACCGACCGGCTGACGCTGACCCCCTCGGTGCGTGTCGACTGGGCGGACAGCTTTGGCTACAACTGGTCGGGCGGGCTGAATGCCTCCTACGCGGTGAACTCGGAATGGACGGTCAAGGGCGGCGTGGCGCGGGCCTTCAAGGCGCCGACGCTCTACCAGCTGTCCGACACCTACGTCTACACGACGCGCGGCAATGGCTGCCCTTATCCCTACGTCGGCGACGGCCCCTGCTACGTTCTGGGCAACGACGACCTGGACCCCGAGACCTCGATCAACTCCGAAATCGGGATCGCCTATGCCGGCCTCAATGGTGTCAACGCGACGCTGACCTATTTCCACAACGACTACCGCGACAAGATCCAGGCGGGCACCGAGCAGGCCGGCACCACCCAGGTCAGTGGCAACGCGGCGCGGCTCTACCAATGGGAAAACGTTCCCCAGTCGACGGTCGAGGGTCTTGAGGGCAGCTTCGCGATGCCTCTCGGCGAGCGGGTCTCGCTGGCGGTGAACGGAACCTACATGATCGAGTCGAGCCAGAAGCTGAAGATCAAGGGCGGCACCAATTCGGATGGCGAGACCTATGACGGCGTCGAGGTCGACGTGCCGCTGTCGCTGGTGCCCGAGTACACGATCAACGCCGCGGTGACCTGGAACGTAAACGACAGGTTCAGCCTTATCCCCTCGCTCACCCACTATGGTCCGATCGAGGCGACGGAATACAGCGCCGCGACCGGCTACGCCCAGGGTGACGACGAGGACCGCGATCCCTACACGCTGGTCAATCTCGGCATGACCTATCAGTTCGACAACGGCTTCGATCTCAAGGCCGGGGTGACCAACCTTTTCGACACCGAGATCCTGCGCTCGGGAGACGGTGCGAACACCTACAACGAGCCCGGACGAGCCTATTACTTCGGTCTGACCAAGACCTTCTGATCTCCGAAGTAGTTCCTCAAAAAAACTAAGATCTGCCCGCATCTTGCGGGCAGATCTTTATGTTGTCGCGGTAGGCCAGAGGCGGCAGGCACGAAAAGCCGCGGGCAGCAGACCCGCCCGCGGACTGAGATAGGTCAGGCTGGGATCAGAAATCCCAGTCTTCGTCCTCGGTGGCGACAGCCTTGCCGATGACGTAGCTCGATCCCGAGCCCGAGAAGAAGTCGTGGTTCTCGCTGTCGGGGCTCAGCGCGGCCATGATGGCCGGGTTCACCTCGGCGGCTTCGGGTGGGAAAAGCGCTTCGAAGCCAAGGTTCTGCAGCGCCTTGTTCGCGTTATAGTGGAGGAAGGCCTTCACCTCCTCGCTCAAACCGATCCCGTCGTAGAGCTCTTCGGTGTAGCGCGCCTCGATCTCGTAGAGTTCGAACAGCAGCGAGAAGGCGTAATCCTTCAACTCGGCCTTGCGCTCGGCGGTCTCGCGCTCCAGCGCGCGCTGGAACTTGTAGCCGATGTAATAGCCGTGCACCGCCTCGTCGCGAATGATCAGGCGGATGAGGTCGGCGGTGTTGGTCAGCTTGGCGCGGCTCGACCAGTACATCGGCAGGTAGAAGCCCGAGTAGAACAGGAAGCTCTCGAGGAAGACCGAGGCGATCTTGCGCTTCAGCGGATCGGCACCGGCGGCATAGGTTTCCAGCACGGCGCGGGCCTTGGCCTGCAGGTGCGGGTTCTCGTCGGACCAGCGGAAGGCCTCGTCGACCTCGCGGGTCGAGCAGAGCGTCGAGAAGATCGAGCTGTAGCTGCGCGCGTGCACCGCTTCCATGAAGGCGATGTTGGTCAGCACAGACTCCTCGTGTGGGGTCTGCGCATCGGGCATCATCGCCGGTGCGCCGACCGAGTTCTGGATGGTGTCGAGCAGCGTCAGCCCGGTGAAGACGCGGATGGTCAGCTGCTTCTCGGCATCGGTCAGCGTCGCCCAGCTCTGCACATCGTTCGACAGCGGCACCTTTTCGGGCAGCCAGAAGTTCACCGTGAGACGGTTCCAGACCTCGAGGTCCTTCTCGTCCTGCAGCCGGTTCCAGTTGATCGCCCGCGGCACGGCGGGGGAAGTGACGGTGTCCTTCATCGGATCATCCCTTGTTCGGGCGCAGCGGCCCTCATCCCATCCGGAGCGCGCGCCCGCGCCCCGTTAATCTTTCCTCAAATACTCCGGGGCTGCGGGGGCGCTGCCCCCGTCTCATCCCCTCAGAGCGTGCAGGAGACGCAGCCCTGCACTTCGGTGCCCTCGAGCGCGGTCTGGCGCAGGCGCACGTAGTAGATCGTCTTGATGCCCTTCTTCCACGCGTAGATCTGCGCGCGGTTGATGTCCCGCGTGGTGGCCTCGGCGGGGAAGAACAGCGTCAGCGACAGGCCCTGGTCGACGTGCTCGGTGGCCGCCGCATAGGTGTCGATGAGCTTTTCCGGGCCGATCTCGTAGGCGTCGCGGTAATACTCGAGGTTCTCGTTGTTCATGAAGGCGGCCGGGTAGTAGACGCGGCCGATCTTGCCTTCCTTGCGGATCTCGATCTTCGAGACGATCGGGTGGATCGAGGAGGTCGAGTTGTTGATGTAGCTGATCGAGCCTGTCGGCGGCACCGCCTGCAGGTTCCGGTTGTAGAGCCCGTGCTCCATCACGTCGGCCTTCAGCGCGTCCCAATCCGAACGCGTGGGCAGGGTGATGCCGTCGAAGAGCTTGCTGACGGTTTCGCTCTCGGGCAGCCAGTCGCGGGTGACGTATTTCTCGAAAAAGCTGCCGTCGGCATATTTCGACTTCTCGAAGCCCTTGAAGGTCATGCCTTTTTCCCGCGCCATGGCACAGGAGGCGCGCAGCGCGTGATAGGCCACGGCGGCGAAATAGACCGAGGTGAACTCGACGCCCTCGTCGGAGCCGTAATGGACGTGCTCGCGGGCCAGGTAGCCATGCAGGTTCATCTGGCCGAGACCGATCGCGCGGCTTTCGTCGTTGCCGCGGCGGATCGAAGGCACGCTGTCGATCGCCGACATTTCCGACACGGCGGTGAGCGCGCGGATCGCGGTCTCGATCGAGGCGCCGAAGTCCGGGCCGTCCATGGTCTTGGCGATGTTCAACGAGCCGAGGTTGCACGAGATGTCGGTGCCCAGCTTCGAGTAGCTCAGGTCGTCGTTGAACTCCGACGCCTCGGCCACCTGCAGGATCTCCGAGCAGAGGTTCGACATGGTGATGCGCCCGTCGACCGGGTTGGCTTCGTTCACCGTGTCCTCGAACATGATGTAGGGATAGCCGCTCTCGAACTGGATCTCGGCCAGCGTCTGGAAGAAGGCGCGGGCGTTGATCTTGGTCTTGCGGATGCGCTTGTCCTCGACCATCTCCTCGTATTTCTCGGTGACCGAGATTTCGGAGAAGGGCACGCCGTAGACCTTCTGCACGTCATGCGGCGAGAAGAGATACATCGGCTCGTTACGCTTGGCGAGCTCGAAGGTCACGTCGGGGATCACCACGCCAAGGCTGAGGGTCTTGATACGGATCTTCTCGTCGGCGTTCTCGCGCTTGGTGTCGAGGAACTTGAGGATGTCGGGGTGGTGCGCGTTTAGATAGACCGCGCCCGCGCCCTGACGCGCACCCAGCTGGTTGGCATAGGAGAAGCTGTCTTCGAGCAGCTTCATCACCGGGATGACGCCAGAGGACTGGTTCTCGATGCCCTTGATCGGCGCGCCGGCCTCGCGGATGTTGGTCAGCATCAGGGCGACGCCGCCGCCGCGCTTGGACAGCTGCAGCGACGAGTTGATCGCCCGGCCGATGCTTTCCATGTTGTCTTCGATGCGCAGCAGGAAGCAGGAGATCAGCTCGCCCCGACTCTTCTTGCCGGCGTTGAGGAAGGTCGGCGTGGCGGGCTGGAAGCGGCCCGAGAGGATCTCTTCCATGAACGACATCGCCAGCGCCTCGTCGCCGCGTGCCAACGCCAGGGCCACCATGACGACGCGGTCCTCGTAGCGCTCGAGGAAGCGTTTCCCGTCACGCGTCTTCAGCGTGTAGGAGGTGTAATACTTGAACGCGCCGAGAAAGGTCGGGAAGCGGAACTTCTTGGCAAAGGCCGCGTCCCAGATCTTCTGCAGGAAGGCGGGCGGGTATTGCTCGAGCACCTCCGCCTCGTAATAGCCTTCCTCGACGAGGTAGCCGAGCTTTTCCGTCAGCGAGTGGAAGAACACGGTGTTCTGGTTCACGTGCTGAAGGAAATACTGCCGCGCCGCCATCCGGTCGGCCTCGAAGCGGATATTGCCGTCCGCATCGTAGAGGTTCAGCATGGCGTTGAGCGCGTGGTAGTCCAGCGTCTCGTTCAGGCGGTCAAGCATGGGGTCCCCCAGAAAGCGTCGAGCCCGTCGTTGACGCGGGCGAAATCCTTGGTCGTTCCCGCCAGCTCAAACGAGTAGAGCAGGGGGACATTGCATTTTTGCGCGATGACGCGGCCGGCGAGCGCGAAGGTCTCGCCGAAGTTGCGATTGCCGCTGGCGATCACGCCGCGCAGCAGCGCGCGGCGGGACGGGTCGTTGAGAAAGCGGATCACCTGCTTCGGCACCGCGCCGCGACCTTCGCCGTCGGCATAGGTCGGGCAGATCAGCACAAAGGGATCGCGCGGATCGGGCGTCAGTTCCTTGGGCGACACCGGGATGCGCAGCGCCGCCCGGCCGAGGCTGGCGACGAAGCGCGCGGTGTTGCCGCTGGCAGAGGAGAAGAAGACGAGCCCCGACATGGTCGATCCCTTGTTGCCGATCCCGCCGCGATCAGCTCGCGAGGCGGGCGATCAGGTCCGGACGGAAGCCCGACCAGTGGTCTTCGCCAAAGGTCACGACGGGGGCCTGGCGGTAGCCGAGCTCGGTGACCAGCGACATGGCCGCGTCGTCCTCGGTGAGGTCGATCACGTTGTAGTCCAGCCCCTTGGCATCGAGCGCGCGGGTGGTGGCAGTGCACTGCACGCAGGCGGGTTTCGAATAGACGGTGATCATGCTCTTGCGTCCTCAGCTGCGAAGGCGGGGACGCGTCACCGCGCAGGCCTTGTGCCTGACGCGGTCCTCGCACGCCCCGAACCCTCCGTTCGTGGTCATTCTGTCAGGCCTTCGGCAGGTCTCCTGGCTTGGCGGGTCGTGGGTCCGGCCGCGCCTTCCCGGGATGTCCCAGTGGCTCATTGGGCCTTCACTCGCCGCTTACAGTTGCGGGGGCAGCACCGGTGTTACACCGGTTTCCCTCTTAGCGCCGCGCCGGGCCGTCGCCCGACTCGATGAACCGAAAAGCAACTATATCTAGAACAGGATGCAGGTCATGCGTCAATATCCTGTTGTGCGAGCCCGACTTCAAAAAAATTCTGCAGCCTCTGTGTGCAGCAAGTCGGCCACGGTGGACACCCTTGGAGCGGGCGTTTGCAAGGGGTTGCGCGGGCCATGCATTCTCGACAACTCGGCCCTGCAGGAATGTGCGTTGCCCGGGCCAGGGAGGGCCCCTAAATGTGCCCCTGTCGACGCGGCAACGCGTTCAAGGATTTTTTCGGGGTGTTTCTCCTCCTCCCTCAGCCCCGGAAATCGGCGGCGGCCCTTCTCCTCCTCCCTTGGGGCCGCCGCATCCTCCCTTCCTCCACAAGCTTCCTGATAGGCGCGCGCCGCCAAGCGATCTGGCTTTCGCCCGCCCGCGCGCATATGCAGACATCACGCACCGTCAGTTCAGCCCTGCAGGAGGTCCGCATGTCCCATATCGTTCTCGTCGCCACCGGTGGCACAATTGCCTCCTATGCCAAGACCGAGGGCGGGGCCGTCACCGCCGGGCTGAGCGGCGACAGGCTGCTCGAAAGCCTGCACGCACCACTGCCTGGGATCACCGTCGAGGTCGACAACATCGAGGCCGCGGGCAGCAACGCGCTGACGCTCGAGACGATTTACAAGCTCTGCCGCCACATCGACGCGCGACTGGCCGAGCCCGGGGTCGATGGCGTCGTCGTCACCCATGGTACCGATACCATGGAGGAGAGCGCCTTTCTCGCGCGGCTGCTGGTCAGGTCCGATAAGCCAGTGGTCTTCACCGGCGCACAGCGCCACGCGGGCCAACCCGATACCGACGGGCCACGCAACATGCACGACGCGCTGCTCTGCGCGGCGGCGCCCGATCTGACCGGCGTGGGCGCGGTCATCGTCTTCGAGGGCGAGATCCATGGCGCGCGCTACGTCAGCAAGGTGCACAGCTCGCGCGTGGACACCTTCCGCTCGAACGGCCATGGCAAGCTGGGCGAGATCGACGAGGGCGAGGTGCATCTCTACACGCGCCCGGCGCGCCCGCGCGAGGTGATCGACGCGCCGTCGCTGGACCCGAACGTCGAGCTTATCGCGCTCGGGCTCGGCAGCACGCCGCGCTACCTCGAATGGTGTGCCTCGAACGGCGTCTCGGGCGTGGTGATCGAGGCCTTCGGGCGCGGCAATGCCCCCAAGGGCTTTGCCGAGGTCTGCCGCAAGCTCGTCGCGGCGGGCATCCCGGTGATCCTTGCCACCCGCTGTCCCGAGGGGCGGACCCGGGCCATCTACGGCGCCGACAGCGGCGGCGTGACGATGGTCGAGGCAGGGGCGATCCTGTCCGGTGATCTCAGCGCCGCCAAGGCTCGCCTGCTGCTCGCCGCGCTGCTGCCGCTGCTGCCCGAGCGGGCAGGGCGGATGGAGGCTATCGCCGAGGCACTCGCGAAGGTCTGAGCCTCGGCCTCACGGGACGGCGGCTCCGCCGCGACGTCCGTGCCCGCCGAAACTGGCGCTGCGGTTTTTCGGAGCAGGGAGACTGCTGCCCCGGCCCTGGGGGACCGGGATGAATTTGTGAGATTTCAGAATCCTCTTTCGGAGCGCGACGGACCGCCGCAGGCGCAAGGTCAGCGGCTACGAATCACCTGACCCAGCCGCGCCCTCTGGTTAGACTGCCGATGCAGGAGGGACCTCGGCGGCGGCACCGGCTGGACCAACGGCCCGCGTTTTCGCCCGCTGCCCTGCCTTGTCCCGCGCAAGGATGCTCATCCTATGGGAGAACTGACATGGACGGAAACGACGTCGATACCGGGGGAAAATGCCCGGTGATGCACGGCGGTCTGACCGAGAGCGGAACCTCGGTCACCAGCTGGTGGCCCAAGAGCCTGAACCTCGACATTCTGAGCCAGCACGATTTCAAGACCAACCCGATGGGGCCGGACTTCGATTACCGTGAAGAGCTGAAATCGCTCGACGTGGAGGCGCTGAAGGACGACCTGCGCGCCCTTATGAAGGACAGCCAGGAGTGGTGGCCCGCCGACTGGGGCTCCTACGTCGGCATGTTCGCCCGCGTCGCCTGGCACGCCGCAGGCTCCTACCGCCTCGCCGACGGTCGCGGCGGGGCCGGCACCGGCAACCAGCGCTTCGCGCCGCTGAACAGCTGGCCCGACAACGTCAACACCGACAAGGGCCGCCGCCTGCTGTGGCCGATCAAGAAGAAATACGGCAACAAGATTTCCTGGGCCGACCTGATGATCCTCTCGGGCACGATTGCCTATGAGGTCGCGGGCCTGAAGACCTTCGGATTCGCCTTTGGCCGCGAAGACATCTGGCACCCGGAAAAGGACGTCTACTGGGGCGCCGAGAAGGAATGGCTCGCGCCGTCCGATGGCCGCTACGGCGACCTGGCCGATCCGGCGACCATGGAGAACCCGCTCGCCGCGGTGCAAATGGGCCTGATATACGTGAACCCCGAGGGGGTGAACGGCCAGCCCGACCCGCAGAAGACCGCCGAGCAGGTCCGTGAGACCTTCAAGCGCATGGCGATGGATGACGAGGAAACCGCGGCGCTCACCGCCGGCGGCCACACCATCGGCAAGTGCCACGGCAACGGCCTTGCGGAAAACCTCAGTCCCGACCCCGAGGGCGCCGGCCCGGAGTACCAGGGCATCGGCTGGATGAACACCAAGGGCCGTGGCATCGGCCGCGACACGATGGTGTCGGGCATCGAGGGCGCCTGGACGTCCAACCCTACGCAATGGGACATGGGCTGGTTCGACATGCTCTTCGGTCACGAGTGGGAGCTGAAGAAATCCCCCGCCGGGGCCTGGCAGTGGATGCCGGTGGACATCAAGCCAGAGGACATGCCCGCCGACGTCGAGGATCCCTCGATCAAGTGCATGCCGATCATGACCGATGCCGACATGGCGATGAAGGTCGACCCGATCTACAATGCGATCTGCCAGAAGTTCATGGCCGATCCGGAGTATTTCGCTGACACCTTCGCCCGCGCCTGGTTCAAGCTGACCCACCGCGATCTCGGGCCGAAAGCGCGCTACATCGGCCCCGACGTGCCAGCCGAGGATCTCATCTGGCAAGACCCGATCCCCGCAGGTGCCACAGGTTACGACGTGGCCGCGGTAAAGGCAAAGATCGCGGCTGCCGGGCTCACGGATGCCGAGATGATCTCTACCGCCTGGGACAGCGCCCGCACCTTCCGCGGCTCGGACATGCGCGGCGGTGCCAATGGCGCGCGCATCCGTCTTGCCCCGCAGAAGGACTGGGAGGGCAACGAGCCCGACCGCCTGGCCCGTGTGCTGTCGGCGCTAGAGCCGATCGCCGCCGAGACCGGCGCCTCGATCGCCGACGTGATCGTGCTGGCAGGCAACCTCGGGGTCGAGCGGGCAGCCAAGTCCGCGGGCGTGGAGCTGGAATTGCCCTTCGCGCCGGGCCGCGGTGACGCCACCGACGAGATGACCGACGCAGGCAGCTTCGATCCGCTCGAGCCGCTGGCCGACGGCTTCCGCAACTGGCTCAAGCGGGACTACGCGGTCTCGGCCGAGGAGCTGATGCTAGACCGCGCACAGCTCATGGGGCTGACCGCCCCCGAGATGGTGGTGCTCTTCGGCGGCATGCGGGCCATGGGCACCAACCACGGCGGCACCAAGCACGGCGTCTTCACTGACCGAGAGGGCGCGCTGACCAATGACGTCTTCGTCAACCTCGTGGACATGGGCTACACTTGGGTGCCCGTGAGCGGCGGCCTTTACGAGATCCGCGATCGCAAGACCGGAGAGGTCAAATGGACCGCGACGCGGATGGACCTGGTGTTCGGCTCGAACTCGATCCTGCGCGCCTACGCCGAGGTCTATGCCCAGGATGACAACGCTGGCAAGTTCGTTGCCGACTTCGCCAAGGCCTGGACCAAGGTGATGAACGCAGACCGCTTCGACCTGAAGTGAGGCCGCGCGGAAGTTGAGGAAAGGCCCGCACGTGACAGATGTGCGGGCCTTTTTTATACTGCTCAGATCAGAAAGCCGCCCTTGCTTCCTGGGAGACGTACCCCGGAGAGGGCCGCAGGCCGGGGTCAGAGCCGTTTTTTTAAAGATGGCGGAGCCCGCGCATCGCCGTGGTAGGTGTCAGCCCTGACCCGCCCGTGCCTTGAGCCGGTGCAGAACCTCCTCGCCGACGGTTTCGCCCTCGAAGCGATGCCAGCGCTCCAGCAGCGGCTGGCCCGAGTTGCGGCAATGGTGCGCCATGGCGGCGCGCGCCGCCCCGGCATCCCGCGCGACCAGGGCGTCGACGATGGCGACATGCTCGTCGCGGGAGAAGCGCGCGATGTCCTCGGCGTTCTGGCGGTTGTTGAGGCGCGTCCATTCCGGGTAGCGCTGGCGGGCGTGCCAGAAATCCTCGACCATCGTGACAAAAAGCGAATTGCCGGTGGAGCGCGCGATGACGAGGTGGAACTCGCGGTCATGGGCCTCGATCCGGTCGAAGGGCAGGCGGGTGTCGCACATGCCCTCGATGCAGCGGGTCAGCTGCGCGATTTGCCCGGGGGTCACGGTGCTGGCGGCGATGGCGGCGATCTCGGGCTCGATGACGAAGCGCGCCTCGACCAGTTCGAAGAACCCGGGCAGGCCCGGTGTCTCGGGGTGCGTCTCATCCTGCGCCATGGGCAGCGGGTCGGCCACGAAGGCGCCGGCGCCGTAGCGGGTGACGACATAGCCCATCAGTTCGAGCGCGATCATCGCCTCGCGCACCGTCGTCCGGCTGACCCCGAGTTGGGCAACCAGATCCTTGTCCGCGGGCATCTTGGTGCCGGAGGCGAAGTCGCCGGCGCGAATGCGCGCGGCGATCTCCTCGGCCACCAGCCGATATCGCGGGGTCTGGACGATCGGGGTCAGCATGGCGGGTCTCGATCTTGGCCTCAGGCGGGGGCTTTGGCTTTTGGAAGGTCATCTTCCATGTAGTAGCGCACGTTCTCCTCGAATCTCGCATCCGCTTCAAGCCCCAGCGCGAGCGCCTTGTCGAAACGGTAATCGTAGCGCCAGCCGCGCACGATGTCGGCGATCTCGGGTTGCTCCTCCCATTTGATCAGCTTCGCCGGCTCCGGCCCGGCCACGGCGGTGAGCGCATCGATCATCTGGCGGATGGACAGGCGCTGGCCGGGCATGGTCATGCAGCGCTGCATCCCCAGGTCCTCGGCGTCGAGCTCGGCGCCCTTGATGAGGTTTTCGACGCACCGCTTTGGCGAGAGGTAGAAATGCTCCTGCCCCTCGTCCACCGGACAGATCGCCGGCTCGCCGTTCAGCGGCTCGCGGATGATCGATGACATGAAGGAGGAGGCCGCGCGGTTCGGCTTGCCCGGGCGCACCGAGATGGTCGGCAGGCGGAAGCCCCGGCCGTCGACGTAGCCCTTGCGCGAATAGTCGTTGAGAAGCAGCTCGCCGATCGCCTTCTGCATGCCGTAGGAGGTCTGCGGGTTGGGGATGGTGTGATCGGTGATCGGGTCGGGCACCTCGCCGCCGAAGACCGCCAGCGAGGAGGTGAAGACCACCACCGGGCAGGTGCCGAGCGCGCGGCAGCGTTCCAGCACGTTAAGCGTGCCGTCGAGGTTGACCTTCATGCCGGCCTCGAAATCGGCCTCGGCGTGGGACGAGACGACGGCGGCGAAGTGGAAGATCACGTCGGTGTCGTCGTCGATGAGCGCGTCGATCGAGGCGCGGTCGGTGATGTCGCAGGCGCGGGTCTCGACGGGGAAGGGGGCCTCGACGGGCTCGGGCGCGGCGATGTCGGCCAGCGTCAGCTTGTCGATGGGCGCGTCGCGCAGGTTGCCGCGGGTGGCGAGGCTTTGGGCGACCTTGCGGCCGATGAAGCCGCCGCCGCCGATGATCAGAACGTTCATCCCGTGTGTCTTTCCGTATCTCTGGGGTGGGAGCGGGCGGCGCCGTGGGGCCGCCCGCCTGGGGGTGCCGTTGCCGGCTCAGTTCGCGCTGTCTTGGCCGAGGCCGATGCGCTTGAGGAAGGTCTTGTGGCTTTCCACCATCGCCTTGGCTTCCGGGGTTTTCTCGGCCCAGACATCCCAACGGCTGATCGCGGCCTCGCGGAAGGCGGCGCGGTCCTCGGCGGACCAGTCGTAGATCGTCACGCCCTTCTCGGGCAGCTCGGTCAGCGCCTCGCCGTTCTGCACGATGGTGCGCATCATCAGGTTCATGGCGAGCGTGTCCATCGCCGCCTTGAGGATTTCCTGCTGCGCCGGCTCAAGTCCGTCCCAGACGGTCTTGTTGCAGGCAAGGTGATCCGAGCTCATCGAGTGGAAGCCGGGGAAGGTGGTGTGCTTGGCGATGTCATAGATGCCGAGACCGACGTTGTTGGCCAGCGTCGAGGCGTCGGCGCCGTCGATAATGCCGGTTTCCAGCGCGGTGAAGATCTCGGTGAAGTCCATCACGACCGGGGTCGCGCCCAGCTCGGCGAAGATCTCCGATTCCATCCCGGGCGGTGAGCGGAACTTCCAGCCCTTCAGATCCTCGATCCCGGCGATGGGCGCGGTCGAGTTCATCGACTCCTGCCCGCCCAGATAGGCGCCAACGAATTCCATGCCGTTGGCATTGTAGAGCTCGTTGATTGCCTCGCGGCCGCCACCCTGCGAGATCCAGCTCAGGTACTGCAGGGGCGTGTCGTAGCCCCCCATCGTGTCGGCGACGAACTGGAACGCCGGGTTGAGGCCGGTCTGGTAGCTGGCGTTGGTCATGTCGCAATCGAGGATGCCCGTGGCGGCGGCGCCGAAGGTTTCGGCCGAAGCGACGACGGCGGAGCTGTAGAACATCTCGATATCGAGCGAGCCGCCCGACATGGTCTCGACCTGATCGACGAAGTCGCGCACGAGCTGGCCCGAGACCGATTCCGGCGACTGATGGGTCTGGATGCGCAGCGTGGTCTGAGCGTTCGCGGCACCGGCGAGCAGCGTCGCGCCAGCCAGAACGGCGACAAGTTTCTTGGACATGAGGTTCCTCCCTGTAAATCGTCCTCCGACTCCATCGGTAGCAAGACAATCGCCAGATTGCCAGACAATCCGACAATGCGCGCACTGACTTTGCGGAGACATGCCGGTCGCACCCGTCGTTCACAGGCTCGTAGGGGCGGTCCAGAATACTTGACTGTAACAGTCAACCATCCTAGGCAGGTGCGAACTGCGTGCCCTGCCGCAGAGCCACGGAACCCGCGGGTCCGAGCCAGCCCATCGACATTTCACGCGGCAAGCCCGCGTCTTCAAAGGAGGACTTCCATGTCCCTTGTCACGGCACTTCGTTCCGGCGTCTGCGGGATCGCGCTTTCCACCCTGATCGCCGGCGCCGCGCTCTGTGATCCCTTCGCCGGGCTCGCCAAGGGCTTCGACGGCAAGATGATCGCCGACGGTCTCAACCGCGCCCCGATCACCGCGGGCAGCACCGCAGAGGTGCGCGGAAAGGGCTTCCTGCCAGGCCAGAGCGTCACCTTGCGTCAAAACGGCGCGGTGCTGAACGCGCAGGCCCCGGTGATCGCCGACGGCGAGGGCGCGTTCCGCACCGAGGTCAGCATCCCCGAGGGCGCTGAGCCGGGCCTCTACCCGGTGGTCGCCGAGATCGCCGATCCGGCCTATGCGATGACTTTCGATCTCAAGGTCTCTCCGGTGCTGCCCGACAGCGGCGCGCTAGAGTTCACCTCGCAGAAGCTGGCACCGGGTCTCTACCAGGTCGCCGCGGGGAATGATGCGCTTTACGTCACCTCGGCCGTCGGCCGCCCGCCGGTGACTGAGAGCAAGCTGATGAAGCTCGACCCGCAAACACTGGAAATCCTTGCCGAAGCCACGCCGCAGGACGCACCCGACGGCCCGGACGGGCGCGACGGCGGGGTCTTCGCGGTCTACGGCGTGGGTGTCGATGCGCAGGGGCAGGTCTGGGTGACCAACACGCGGCAGAACACCGTAGCCGTCTACGCGGGAGAGGACCTGTCGCTGGTCAAGCAGTTCGAGGCCGGCGCGGTGCCGCATCCCCGCGATGCTCTGGCGCATGACGGCAAGGTCTATGTCACCGCGACCTTCGAGCCGACGATCCACGTCTTTGATGCGGCAACGCTGGAGGAACTGGCGCCCATCGAACTGAGCTCGGGCAAGCGCGGCGCCGATTTCGCCACGGCGAGCATGCATATCGACGCGGCGAGTGGCACGCTCTACGTGGTCAGCCTCGAAACCGACGAGGTCGCCGTGGTCGATCTTGCGTCGGGCGAAGAGACCTCGGTCTACCCGCTGCCGCTGTCGAAGCGCACCATCGGGGTCGCATATGATGCCAAGTCCCACCGCATCTTCACCGCCGGGGTGAACACCGACAACGTGTTGATCGTCGATGCCGCCACTGGCGAGACGCTGCACGACGTGCCGGTGGGCGCGGGGCCGCTGAACATCGCCTTCGACACGGTGAACGATCTGGCGTGGGTTGCGGTGCGCGGCTCGGATTCGCTGGTCGCCGTTTCGCCCGACGGCGAGGTCGTGGCGAAGGCGCAAATCGGCAGCTTCCCCAACCACCTGATCGCCGCGGCGGACGGCGGTGTCTTCGTGGTCAACAAGAGCAGGGGTCAAGAGGATGCCACCGGCGATCACATCAGCCGCGTGACGCTGAAGCCCTGAGGGCAGGGCCCTTGCAAGTAGGGAACCGGCAGCGCTTCGGCGCTGCCGTCTTTCGTCTGGCCGGGCGGCTCAGCCCGTCCGCACCCGCCGTGCCCAAAGGTGGGTAAAGAGCATGATGACCAGCCAGCCCACCAGCAGCAGCGGTTGCCCCGCAAAGGCCAGCGGCAGCACTGCGAGCCCGTAGAAGATCGGAATCAGGTCCGAGCTCGACCAGCCGTCACGCAGCAGGTCCGGCAGCAACCCCGCCGCGCTGCCGAAGAGACCGGCCACCAGCGTCGCAAGCACCGAGCCGATGAACCCAAGGATGAAGCCGCCGAGGCCGCTGCGTCCGAACATCCCGGCAAGAAGCCAGCCCGAGAGCGCGCCGCCGAGCGCCATTGCCAGCAGGTAGCGGAGCATCAGCCCCTTGGGCAGGTCGGCCCAGGTGACACCCCCCGTGGCGACCGCATCCTCTGCCATGAAGGCGGCGATCAGCAGCACCCCGATCAGGGCCATCATCAGGGTCGTCACGTATCTGGGTGATCGTTGGCGCCGTGCCATGGCAAAATCCTCACCTTGTCAAAAGTCGTGGTCGAATATCTTGGTCGAATGCCCTTGAGCGCCGGTCTGCGCTGCACCGCGGAGCGCGCGGCGATGAATCCGCCGTGAGCCTAGCACAGCGAAACCCGTCCGTCGCCCCCGCCGATCACCCTCATCGCATTGGCAGGTCTTGGCAAATCTGCGCCTACGCCGCGCCCGCCCGGCTTGCCCGGTCCGGGGGCTTGCGCCATCATGCCGACGACCCTTGCCCCCCCTTTGCGAAGGCGAGGCGGCAGCCGCAGGGGCCGTGTCAGGCAATGCGGCAGAGCCCGGAAGGAGACGCGACATGCGCATTTTTCGACCCCTGGTCCGCCAGGTCCTCAGACCCGCGGGGATGATTGCCCTGCTCGCCAGCCTCGGAGGGATGCCCGCCATGGCCGAAACCGTCGATCTGCCCGTCGTGGTGCGCCTTGCCGAGGGAGCAAGCCTGCCACACGAGGCGTTGCTCGAGGTGGAACTGCTCGACGTCTCCCGCGCCGACGCACCGGCCACTGTGCTTTCGGCGCACCGCTACCGCATCGACATGCTGCCGGCGATCGTCAAGCTGCCCTACGATGAGGCGCAGATAGACACCCGGATGAGCTACGTGGTCGCCGGCAAGGTCCGCGAGGGCGACACCGTGCTGCTGCGCACCACCACCGCCTTTCCGGCGATCACCCGCGACGCGCCGGCGCGTCCCGAGATCGTGCTTGAGCAGATGGCTGCGGCGCCGGTCGCCGACATGCCCCGCATCACCGGCATCGCATGGGCCGCCTTCGAGATCGGCGGCCGCATGCTGGTGACCGAGGATCCGCCCAGCATGGCCTTCAACGACGATGGCGCCTTTTCCATGTACGGGGGCTGCAACCGCTTCACGGGTCGGGCCGAGATCGGCGACGGCACGCTCAGCATCCTGCAACCGCTCGCGGGAACGCGCCGGGCCTGCCCCGAGCCGCGCATGAAGCTCGATCAGGACATGGTCGCGGCGCTCGAGCAGACCACCGGCTACGTGCGCAACGGCAAGAACCTGAGCCTCACCAATGCGGCGGGTGTCACGGTCCTGCGCCTGACCGAACGCCCGGAGTAGGGCGCACGGCGCGCTACGTCCATCTTCCAAAGGCCCGTCCGCGGGAAAAAAAACCGGGGCTCCGTTGCGTCAATTTCGCTGCGGGGCCTCAAAGCTTCGCAGGGGCTTCCTATATCAGCAGGACCGGTCGATCCGCGCTGACTTCTCCCGACCTATCTGTCCGGGAGGCGCCGATCCGCCCCGAGGAGGCCGAAGACAGACCTGCATGGAAAAACTCACCCTGACCGAGCGCCCGACGTGGCGCGAGAAGGCCGAGGAGCTCGGCTTCACCTTTGCCGACATGCATGGCGAGCCCTATTGGGACGAAACCTCGGCCTATCGCTTCACCCTGCGCGAGATCGAGGATGACCTCGAGGACCCGGCGACCGAACTGCACGAGATGTGCCGCACGGCGGTGGCAGAGATCGTCCAGAGCGAGGACCTGATGACCCGGCTCGGCGTTCCGCACGCCCATTGGGACCTCGTGGCCGAAAGCTGGCAGCGCGGCGATCCCGAGATCTACGGACGCTTCGATTTTGCCTATGACGGGCAGGGTCCCGCGAAACTGCTCGAATACAACGCCGACACGCCCACGTCGCTTTACGAGAGCGCCTCGTTCCAGTGGCTCTGGCTCGAAGACCAGATCGCGGCCGGCGTGCTGCGCGAGGGCGACGACCAGTTCAACGGCATCCACGAGGCGCTGGTCGAGCGCTTCCGCGCGTTGTTCGCCCCCGGCACGGACCTCCACTTTGCCGCCGCCGCCGACAGCCCCGAGGATTACGGCACGGTCGAGACAATGGCCTGGGCCGCGCGCGAGGCTGATCTCGGCGCGCATTACAGCGATTTGGAAAAGCTCGGCATCAGCACCGACGGGCAGTTCATCGATTCCGAGGACCGGGTAATCGGCACGCTCTTCAAGCTCTACCCCTGGGAAGATCTGCTGCGCGACGATTACGCCGACCACCTGCGCACCGCGGGTTGCCTGATGCTCGAGCCTGCCTGGAAGGCGGTCCTGTCGAACAAGGGCCTGCTGCCGGTGCTCTGGCGGATGTTCGAGGGCCACCCGAACCTGCTGCCGGCGTTTTTCGAGGACGAGGTGGCCGAAGCGCTGGCCGGGCGCGAGTCCGGCCCCGAAGCGTTTCAACGCGCATCGGATGTCTTTGCGCAAGGCCATGTCAGCAAGCCCATCTTCTCGCGCGAAGGCGCCTCGGTGCGTATCTTCCAGCAGGGAAAGCTGCTGGAATCCGCGCCCGATGCGGGCTACGAGGAACATCCGCGCGTGGTGCAGGCCTATCAGCCACTGCCGATCTTCGAGGGCTTCCGGCCGGTGGTCGGCGCCTGGATGGTCGGCGCGAGCTGCGCCGGGATCGGCATGCGCGAGGATCGCGCCCGGATCACGCAGGACCTGTCGCGGTTCAAGCCGCATTTCATCCGCGACTGACGCGCGGTCAGAGGGAGACCAAGATGCGTAAACGTTCCAGAACCGTCGCGCTGGCGATTGTCGGCGCCGCGTCCTTCACCCTCGCGGGCTGCCGCGAAGAGCAGGTCGACGCGCAGGCCTTTCCCGACCTCGAGAGTTGCCGCAGCGCCGCGCTCACCGGCGGCTTGTTTTCGGCGCAGGACTGCGACGCCGCCTTTTCCGAGGCCGAGACGCTGCACGTGGAATCCGCACCGCGCTACGACAGCCTGCAGGTCTGCGAGGAACAGCACGGCGAAGGCGCCTGCGGCAGCGAGGCGCAGCAGGTGCAGGGCGGCTCGGGTGGCATCTTCATGCCGCTGCTGGCGGGTTATCTGATCGGCAACATGCTGGGCGGGCGCTCGGGGATGGCCGCGGCGCAACCGCTCTACCGCACGCCCGACGGACGCTTCACCAATGCCACCGGCGCCAGCACCTACTCGAGCAACTCCGGTCGCGCCAAGCTCGGCACCAGCATGTTCTCGAAACCGCCGGCGACGGTCGGCAAGCCGCCGATGTCCCGCGCCACCGTGGCCTCGCGTGGCGGTTTCGGCCGGACCGGGGCAGCCCGCGGCACCTTCGGCGGCTGAGGACCGACCGAGGCAGAAATCCACCCCACGCACAACCCCACGCTGAGAGACCTACGCCGGGCGCACAGCGCCGTCCGCATTTAGGATTAGGTAACTTCCCCAAGGTTATGCTAAGGGTAACTTTCTGCCCCCACGTTGGTTTCCGTGACATTTCCGCTCGGGCAGGGAGATGGCTGTAGGGTTTCTTTGTGTCATTCATGCTGCTGGGCACCGTTTCTGGAACGTGCCTGGAGAGGGAGGAGCATGAACCAGAAGAAGAACGAGACTGACACGGAACGGGCCGTCGCCTCGGGGGGCGGTTTCGTGATTGCAGCGCTTTCGGGAAGCATCGGCGTGCTCGCCGGTCTCGTGCTCTGGGGCGCAGGAGCGCACCCGTTGATCGTGCTCGGGGCCTATCTGATGGCACCCGCCGCGATGATCCTCGCACTTTTCCTGCTGTCTCTGCACCGATCCAGCGCAAGGCACCCGCGCTCGGAAACCGAGCCGATGCCGGTGACCCCTGGACAGGAACGCCGCCAAACCTGACCACGCGCGTCCGAAGTGACGTGCAAATGCCTTGCCGTGTGCCAGGAAAACGGATCCGGCCGCACTTGCGGTCGCGTGACGCATTGTTCTTCGGATGAACGCGCAGGCGCCAACTCCCAGCGTGTCCCTCGGTCCAGAACGCTTTGAACCATTATTAAACAATTATTACCATAATGCTCATTATGCGATCTGTTTAAGTGGCGGGGGTGGTTTCACAACCGAAGTGCAAATTCTGTATCAAAACAGAAGTTTGCATGGAGGATGTGGGATGCGTCGGTGTTGCCTTCAGCTGAGTTTCGAGGATCGGATCAAGATTGCCACGTGGCGTTCTCTGCAAGTGGCGCTATTTGATCGTCCAGACCCCACGCCCGAGTTCCAGATGAGTCCAGTCCCCCCAGAGGATCCGCACCTTCCGCCGCGCAGCCGGCTCCGGTTCGCCTGGCTGGCGCTTGGCGGACTCGCGCTCTGCGCCGGCGTCATCGGGATCGTTCTTCCGCTTCTGCCGACGACGCCCTTCGTGATCCTCGCGGCCTTTGCCTTTTCCAAGAGCTCGCCGCGGCTGCATCGCTTTCTCGCCGAGCATCCGCGCTTCGGCCCGATGATCGCGGACTGGAGCGCGCATGGCGCCATTGCGCCGCGCTATAAAGCCTTGGCGGTGAGCATGATGCTGGCGGCGCTGGCGCTCAGCCTCTGGCTCGCGGTCCCGCAGCGCGTTCTGCTTCTCCAGCTGATCTGCATGGGCGGCGCCGCGTTCTTCGTGCTCAGCCGGCCAAACGGCCCGCGGTGACACCGCGTCGCGCCACACGCGACGTCCGGTCCGGCGAGGTCACATTTTTCAATTGAACGACGTTCAATTGATGGGCTATGGCGGAAACACCCCAGCTTCGGACCCATATCCATGTGCGACACGGCCCCGCATATCCTGCGCTCGACCATCCGCCCGCGGTGCGAGTCGGCAACGGCTGCGCTGTGAACGGCGTTGCCGACAGCGGAACCCCCGCACCCGCCAAGGCGCCCCGCGGGCGCGCCGCCGCGATCGGCCTGACCCGTGCGCAAATTGTCGAGGCCGCGATCGCGCAGATCGACGCGCGCGGGCTTTCGGCCTTCTCGCTGCGCGAACTGGCGCGCGGGCTCGGCGTCTCTCCGGCGGTGATCTATTGGCATGTCGGCGGCGCCAAGGAAGACCTCTTTGCCGCCATCGCGGCGACGATCACCGGCGGTCTCGTCGCTGCGCAGGACCCTGGCGCGCCCTGGACCGAACGGCTCAGGCAGGTCTTTCACGCCTATCGTGCCGCAGTCCACCGGCACCCGAATATCTCTCCGCTGCTCGGGGCACAGATGATGTCCAACGGCGATTCCAGCCTCGAGTGGATCGAGACCGTGCTCCGGGCGCTGGCCGACGGCGGATTTCATGGCTCGGACCTGCGCGAGGCCTTCAACGCGCTGATCGGCGGGCTCTGCGGTTTCGTGACCATGGAGCTGGCGCCCGGCCCGGCATCGGAGGACGATGCCTGGGAACGGCGGGTCGCCGAGCGCCTGGCCGCGGTCGATGCCGAGGCCTATCCGCTGACCCATGCCGCGCTGCCCCAACTCGCCAACCGGATCTTCGTGCTGCGTTGGCAGAACGGCGCGCAGGTCTGCTATGACCAGAGCTTTTCCGCGCTGCTTGAATTGTTGATCGACGGGCTCGCCCGCCGCGCATCCCGACCTGCAGACCCCGCACTTTCGGAGCCCTCGCATGGCTGAAATCCTCGTCCTCGGAGCCGGCATGGTCGGCGTCTCCACCGCGCTCGCGCTACAGGCCCGTGGCCACGCGGTGAGCCTTGTCGACCGCGGTGCGCCCGGCCGCGAGACCTCCTTCGGCAATGCTGGGATCATCCAGGCGGAGGCCGCGGAACCCTACGGGCTGCCGCGCGACCTCGGCACGCTTTGGTCCTTTGCCACCGGGCGCAGCAACGACGTGACATGGTCGCTGCGGGGCGTCACGCAGATGGCCCCGGCGCTCTGGTCATACTTCCTCAACTCCGCGCCGCGCCGCCACGCCGGGATTTCCCGCATCTATGCCCAACTCACGGCCCGCGCCACCCAGGACCACGCGCCGCTGATCGAGGCCGCAGGCGCAGGCAACATGGTTTCGCGCGAGGGCATGGTGCAGCTCTACCGAAACCGCGCTGCCTTCGAGGCGGATGCCGCCGATGCCGAGCGGCTCCAGCGCGACTACGGCGTCCGGCACAGGGCGCTGGCGGGCGCCGACTATCGCCGCGAGGACCCTGCCCTGCGCGCCGATCCCGCCGGGGTGATTCACTGGCCCGACAGCTGGAGCTGCAACGCGCCCGGCTGCCTGGTGCATGCCTATGCCAAGCTCTTTGCCAGCCGCGGCGGGCGGTTGCTTGAGGGCGACGCCTCCAGCCTTGTTCAATCTGGCGGCGGCTGGCGCGTGACCACGGTCGCCGAACGGGCCGAAGCCGAACACGCGGTGGTGGCGCTCGGCCCGTGGTCGCCCGCGCTGCTGCGCCGCTTCGGCTATCGCATCCCGATGATCTACAAGCGCGGCTATCACGGACATTACACAACCGCACGCCCGCCGCTGCGGCCCATCGTCGACATGGACAACGGGGTGGTTGCGGGTCAGATGCAGGCCGGGCTGCGCATCGCCACCGGTGCCGCGCTGGTTTCCCGCACCGCGCCCGCCGACCTGCGGCAGCTCGACCGCGGCCGCGCCGCGCTGTCCGACATGCTCGAGATCGGTGACCGCATCGCCGAGCCGCAATGGACCGGCACCCGTCCGTGCCTTCCGGGCATGCTGCCGCTGGCCGGCGCCGCGCCGCGCCACAAGGGGCTTTGGTTCCATTTCGGCCATGGCCACCAAGGCTTCACTCTCGGCCCGACCACCGCGAACCTGCTTGCCGCCGCGCTGGAGGGCGAGGAAAGCGATCTCTCCCGCGCCCTTGCGCCGGGCCGCAGGCTCTGACCGCCCTGCCCCGTCTCGCCTCCCATAAGACGACGCCCCGCTGGAGACCAACGCCATGAAGCTCAAATCCCCCATCTCGCTCTATGATGCGCAAGGCATCGCCTTCGGCATCCTCATGGCCAGCCTCAGCGTGGTATTCCTCAAGGCTGCCGGGTTGATCACCGGCCAGACCGCCGGGGCCTCGGTGCTGCTCTCCTACGTGATGCCGCTCGATTTCGGGGTGATCTTCCTGCTGGTGAGCCTGCCGTTTTTCTGGCTTTCGTGGAAACGCCGGGGCAAGGCCTTCACCCTGCGCACCATCGCCGCGGTCGTCGGCATCTCTGCCACCACACCGCTCTTGCAGGCTTGGGTTTCCTTCGATCAACTGCCGCCGCTCGTCGCTGCGATCCTTGCGGGGGCGAGCGCGGGCGCCGGGCTGATCGCGCTCTTTCGCCACAATGCCTCTGCCGGCGGGCTGGGCGTTCTGGCGCTGATCGTCGAGGAAAAGACCGGCTTCAAGACCGGTTGGTTCCAGATGAGCTTCGACGCCATGATCTTCCTGGTTTCGTGCGTCGTGCTGCCGCTTGAGCTGGTGCTCTATTCCTTCGTTGGTGCGGCAGTACTGAACGCAGTGATCGCCTGGAACTTCCGGATCCAGCAGACTGGCAACACGCCCGCCGGGGCGGCCGAAGCCGCTTAACTCTGATCCACGTCGGGCGCGTCATCCGCCTGGGCGACTTCGTTCTTCACCTGTCCCCAGGTGACAAGAGTGAAGATCGCAGTACCGCCCACCACGTTGCCCGCCAGAACCGGCAGGAAAAAGTCGAAGACCGCGCTGCCGATGCCGAGCGCGCCCTGCCACACCAACAGGCCCGCCTCGACCGATCCGGCGATCACATGGGCAAAGCCGGCGACTGCCAACAGCCAGGTCATCGCCAGCACGATCACCAGCGACTCGCCGCGTGCGCCGGGCATCACCCAGACCAGCGCGGCGATCAGCACTCCGGCGGGCATCGCGCGCATGAAGTTGCCACCCGCCGAACCCTCCACCCCGTGGCGGGCCACTGCCAGAAGATTCTCGCTCAGCTCTGGCGGAAGCACCCCTGGCAGCAGCAGGAAGCCCGAGGCGATCACCGCCCCCAGCACGTTGGCCGAGAGCACGATCGCCCAGAGCCGGATCATCTTGCGCAGGCAGGTCGCCGAGCGCTGCGCCACCACGGGCATGACGGTGGTGATGGTGTTCTCGGTGAAGAGCTGCATCCGTCCGTAGATCACCACGATGAAGCCGAGCGAATACCCCAGGCTCTCGACAAGAACGGTCCAGCGGGCCTCGGGCAGGTAGGTCAGAAGCACCGCCTGGGCGATCACCGAGAGGCTGATCAGGATCCCCGCCGCCAGCCCCGACCAGATCAGCGACACCGAGGGGCGGTTCAACTCCTCCTCGCCGTCGCGGCGGACGACCTCGTAAATCAGCCGGGCCGAGAGCCGCGACGCGCTGTCGACCGACCGCTCCTCGGCAGGGTGGTGGACCGTTTCGCTGCTGCTGAAGCTGGGGCTGGAGGGGCTGCCGAGGTTATTCATCCCATCGGAACCGTCCAGAGCCGCAGGAGTTCCCGAAAAAGCAACCGTCCTGCGCCCGTTCCTCTCATGCGCTATGTCGATATAGTTTTATCCTATCGAAAATTAAAATAAATACGATTTCTTTCTATCACTGTCGATCTCTAAACCAAGGGTGCGCGGTGTCTGATCACCCCACGGCCCCAAGGTCGATGGCGCAGAGGCCCCGCACCAATGGACCAAACGCAGCGAAGGCCGGAGCCAACGATGGACGGAAATGATGTGAAACCCTCGGGCGGATGCCCGGTGATGCACGGCGGTCAAACCTCGACCGCCACCTCGGTGACCAGCTGGTGGCCGAACGCGCTGAACCTCGACATCCTGCACCAGCACGATGGCAAGACGAAGCCCTTCGCCCCGGACTTCGACTACCGTGAAGAGCTGAAATCGCTCGACGTGGAGGCGCTTAAGGACGACCTGCGCGCCCTGATGAAGGACAGCCAGGAGTGGTGGCCCGCCGACTGGGGCTCCTACGTCGGCATGTTCGCCCGCGTCGCCTGGCACGCCGCTGGGTCTTACCGCCTCGCCGACGGCCGTGGCGGGGCTGGCACCGGAAACCAGCGCTTCGCGCCGCTGAACAGTTGGCCCGACAACGTCAACACCGACAAGGGCCGCCGCCTGCTGTGGCCGATCAAGAAGAAATACGGCAACAAGAT
>NZ_JAAGOV010000023.1:0-1012 GCF_010500785.1 Salipiger sp. PrR003 | reverse complement strand
CCGAGCCTCAGATAGCCAAGTCCGATCTCCCGCAACACGTCGAGGGAGCGCATCACAGATGCCTCGCCAGCGAAGAAATCGCACGCATCGTCGACCGTCAGTTCGAGCACCTGGGCGATATTGCGCCCGTTCCACTCGACTTCGAGCGTTTGCGGGTTGTAGCGAGAGCCATGACAGGTCGAGCACGGCGCAAAAACGCTTGGCAGGAACAGCAGCTCCACCATGACGTATCCCTCGCCCTCGCACACCGGGCAGCGGCCTTGCGCGACGTTGAACGAGAACCTTCCCGGGCTATAGTGTCGCTGGCGGGCGAGCGGCGTATCGGCGAAGATCCTTCGCACATGGTCGAACATGCCGCTGTAGGTGGATAGGTTCGAGCGCGGCGTGCGGCCGATCGGTTTCTGATCGACCCGCACCAGCCTGCGAACATGCTCCATGCCTGCGACAATGCGTCCTTCAGTGTCGTTCTGCGCAACATCGAGCAGCGGATCGATATCCTCCTCCTCGGCCACGGGGGAGCCGCCGAGGTGTTCCGTGACGAGCTCGGGCAGCGCCTGACTGACAAGACTGGATTTGCCCGATCCCGAAACGCCGGTGACAGCGGTGAAGCAGCAGATGGGGAATTCGACGTCGAGACCTTGAAGATTGTTACGCCTGATCCCTTCCAGGCGTAGCCATGCCTTGGGATCGCGCGGTGTGCGCTCACTGCGGAGCTGCTCTGCGAACAGGTAGCGGCGGGTGATCGAAGTCTCGACGTCGGCAAGCCCCTCTATCGGTCCGCTGTAGAGGACTTTACCGCCCTTTTCCCCGGCTCCTGGCCCGACATCGACGAGCCATTCCGCGCGGGGATCACGTCGAGATCATGATCGACGACGAACAGGGAGTTGCCCGCCGCCTTGAGACGCTCAAGATGGCGATATTCTCTCTTGAAGGCACCGAGCGCAAACCGGATCGGCTGGAGGCGTTCAGCGATGCAGTGTTCGCGATCGCGATCACTGTCAATCGGCAGCCA
>NZ_JAAGOV010000022.1:0-1025 GCF_010500785.1 Salipiger sp. PrR003 | reverse complement strand
GTGGCCGCCGTCGTGGATCTCGGTCCGGACGTCGGCGCCACTGTCGACCAGCCACGTCAGCAGCCCTTCGGTGAGCGGCCACGGGCAGATCGGATCTCGGCGCCCGGCGGTGACCAGCACGCGCCGACCGCCGAGATCGACCGGCGCCGGCTGCCACGGGATCAGCGGGTGCAGCAGTCCGATCCGGTCGAAAAGATCGGGTTGCGCCATCACCACCGAAGCGAGGATGTTGGCGCCGTTGGAATAGCCGAAGCCATAGACCGGAACGCCCGGATTGGCGGCTTTGTGCGCGGCGACGAAGGCCGCCATCCGCGCGGTCCGCTCGGCGAGGTCCTCCATGTCGTAGACGCCCTCGCCGGTGCGCCGAAAGAAGCGCGCGGCGCCGCCTTCCGAGACGTCGCCCCGGGGCGAGACGATGCCCGCGTCGGGGTGGATCTGCCGCACCAGTTCGAAGAACTGGGTCTCGTCTCCGCCGGTGCCATGAAACGCGAAGATCAGCGGCGCCCCCGGATCGGGGGCACGGGTGCGGGCGTGGTAGCTCAGGGTCTGGGTCATGGCGATCAGGCTCCAATTGCGGGCAGACGCCCTTCGATCTGGCCGCGGTACGGCTCGTATCTGGTCGGCAGCTTCAGCGCCTGCCCGAGGTTCGCGGTGTCCTCGTCCCGGTCGAAGCCGGGCTCGTTGGTGGCGATCTCGAAGAGCACGCCGCCGGGGGTGCGGAAGTAGATCGCCCAGAAGTAGTCGCGGTCGATCACCGGGGTCACCTGGTAGCCGGTGTCGAGCAGCGCGTCGCGCACCCGCAGCTGCGCCGCGCGGTCCTCGACTGCAAAGGCGATGTGATGCACCGATCCCGCGCCCTGCGCCGCGGCCTGACCTCCGGGCACCGCCTCGAGGTTGATGGTGTCGGCGGCGTTGCCGCCCTCGATGCGGTAGCGGGTCACGGCGCCGTCGGTCTCGTCCTTCTGGTAGCCCATGAAGCTCAGCAGCTCGGCGGTGGCGGCGCTGTCGCGCAGCCGCATCCGGGC
>NZ_JAAGOV010000021.1:0-193482 GCF_010500785.1 Salipiger sp. PrR003 | reverse complement strand
CGGCGCCCTCGGCGACACCTCCACCCTCGCCGACCCCTCGGTCGTCGACGACCTCATCGAGAACCGCGCGAACAAGGCGTAGCGCCCCTTTGCCGCCGAACCGAAGGGCCCCTCAGGGGGCCCTTTGTCGTCTCTGGGCGGTCAGCTGCGGTTAACCAGTTTACCGAAAACTAGGAAGAATTCGCGACATCCTGATGCCCGGGCAGCCGCCTTGTGCTAGTCTCGATCCCGTGGGGCCGATAGCAGACGGAGCATTTCGATGCAGTTGACAGGTGTTCCCCAAGTGGTGGCACCTCTGGCCACCGGGCACCCCCTCGGCTTGCCCGGCGCCCCGGTCAGGACGGCCGAGGAGACCAAGGTGCAACCGGTCAAAGAGCAGTCCACGACCGACACGGATCATGGCGCCGACCATGGGACCGACGGCCAGCCGCCCACCGGCTTCTGGCGCAGCCTTACCGGCCTGCCGGACCCGGCCAATCACGTGGCCCCGCCCTCGATCATGCAGATCCGCATCTCGGCCCTGCTCGAAGAGCAGGCCGAAGCGCTGCTGAAGGAACTGCGCGACAAGGCCATCGCCCGTATCGGGGTCAAAAGCCCGCCTCCCGCACAGACGGAACCGACTGCTCCGCCGCCGCAAGACGAGGGGCCCGGGCAGATCGCGGGCGCCGATCCCGGTGCAGACCCAACCACCCGGACCGCCACGGCCGGGCCCGGCGGCGGGCAAGGGGCCCCGGAGCAGGCGGAGTCCGCTTTGGCCCCCGCCCGGGCAGAAACGGCGCTGTCGCAGGGTACCGCCCCTGCGGCCCCGACCGAGGCGCCCGACCCGACTTCCCGAGGCATTGAAGCTGGCGAGGAATTGCCGGTCTCCCGCCGGGACGCGCGCCGCACGACGCCGGTCGCCGCACCGACCCCACACGCCTACGGCAGTGATTCGGCCCCCTTCGGGCGGCAGGCGGAGGCCCTGGGCACGGGCTGAGCGTCCCAGCCGGACCTCCGCAAGCCCCTGCAAGCGCTCGCCATCCCGGTTTTTGGGCCCGGTCCCGGGTGAAGACCCCGCGCTTCCTGCCCCGCTCTCGCCGGTTTTCCCGCACCGCCTCGCTTTTCATGCGCCAAAGCTTGTCTTATAAGCGCGAAATCATCAGGCCCTGCACCGACCGGGCCCAGCATAACACCGGCGAGGACCGCATGAGCAAAGACAACCACGAAGCCGACGTGGCCTTCATCAAGGCACTGGCTGAACTGCTCCGTGAAAACGACCTGACCGAACTGCAGGTCAAGCGTGAATATGGCGAAGAAGACAGCCTCAATGTCCGCGTGAGCCGCGTGCAGCCGCAGGCCCCGGTGACCGCCACCGTCGCCGCCGCACCGGCCGCAGCCCCCGCCGCCGCACCGGCACCCGCAGCTGCACCCGCAGCAGAGCTGCCCGAGGATCCCGCCGCGCACCCCGGCGCCGTCACCTCGCCGATGGTCGGCACCGTCTACATGCAGCCCGAGCCCGGCGCCCCGTCGTTCATCTCGGTCGGCGCGCAGGTAAAGGAAGGCGACACCCTCGTCATCGTCGAGGCGATGAAGACGATGAACCACATCCCCGCCCCGCGCGCGGGCACGGTCAAGCGCATCCTCGTCGAGGATGGCGCCCCGGTCGAATACGGCGCCCCGCTGGTCATCCTCGAGTAAGAGGCAGCCATGTTCGACAAAATCCTCATCGCAAACCGTGGCGAGATCGCGCTCCGCGTGATCCGCGCCTGCCGCGAGATGGGCATCGCCTCGGTGGCGGTCCACTCGACGGCGGACGCCGACGCCATGCACGTGCGCATGGCCGACGAGACGATCTGCATCGGCCCCGCACCCTCGTCGGAAAGCTACCTGTCGCCGGCCGCCATCATCTCGGCCTGCGAAGTCACCGGCGCCCAGGCGATCCACCCGGGCTACGGCTTCCTGTCGGAAAACGCGCGCTTCGTGCAGATGGTCGAGGACCACGGCCTCACCTTCATCGGCCCGACCGCCGAGCACATCCGCGTCATGGGTGACAAGATCACCGCCAAGGACACGATGAAGGCGCTCGGCGTGCCTTGCGTGCCCGGCTCGGACGGCGGCGTGCCCGACCTTGAGACCGCCAAGCAGGTCGGCCGCGACATCGGCTACCCGGTGATCATCAAGGCCACCGCCGGCGGCGGCGGGCGCGGCATGAAAGTCGCGGCCTCCGAGGCCGAGATGGAGCGGGCCTTCCAGACCGCCCGCGCAGAAGGCAAGGCCGCCTTCGGCAACGACGAGGTCTATATCGAGAAGTACCTGCAGCGCCCGCGCCACATCGAGATCCAGGTCTTCGGCGACGGCAAGGGCAAGGCGGTGCACCTCGGCGAGCGCGACTGCTCGCTGCAGCGCCGCCACCAGAAGGTCTTTGAAGAGGCCCCCGGCCCCTGCATCACCCCCGAGGAGCGCGCGCGCATCGGCAAGACCTGCGCCGACGCCGTGGCCAAGATCAACTACACCGGCGCCGGCACCATCGAGTTCCTCTACGAGGACGGCGAGTTCTACTTCATCGAGATGAACACCCGCCTGCAGGTGGAACACCCGGTGACCGAGGCGATCTTCGGCGTCGACCTTGTCCGCGAGCAGATCCGCGTGGCTTCGGGCATGGACCTGTCCTTCGGGCAGGACGAGCTCGAGATCAACGGCCATGCGATCGAGGTTCGGATCAACGCCGAGCGTCTGCCGACCTTCGCGCCCTGCCCCGGCAAGATCACCCAGTACCACGCGCCGGGCGGCCTTGGCGTACGGATGGACAGCGCGCTCTATCAGGGCTACTCGATCCCGCCCTATTACGACAGCCTGATCGGCAAGCTGATCGTGCACGGGCGCGACCGCAGCGAGGCGCTGTCGCGGCTCGACCGCGCGCTTGGCGAGCTGATCGTCGATGGCGTCGACACCACGCTGCCGCTCTTCTCCGCGCTGCTGCAGGAGAAAGACATCCTGACCGGCAACTACTCGATCCACTGGCTCGAGAAATGGCTGGCCAGCAAGCTCGCCGACGCCTGATCCACGCGTGAGCAGATCGGAGCAATCAATGTGTGCGGCCCCTTCCCGATCCCGGGGAGGGGCCGTATGAGTCTGAGCCCCGAGCTTCTGCTGCAGGCCTATCGCGCCGGCGTCTTCCCCATGGCCGAGCACCGCGACGATCCAGAGCTTTTCTGGGTCGACCCGCGCCGCCGAGGCGTCATCCCGATGAACGGCTTTCGCATCTCGCGCAGCCTTGCCCGGCGGCTGCGCCGGCAGGATTACGAGGTGACTTTCGATCGAGATTTCGAGGGGGTGATCGACGCCTGCGCCGACAGGCGCGAGACATGGATCAATTCCGAGATCCGCGCGCTCTTCGCCGAGCTGCACCGACGCGGCCATGCCCATTCGATCGAGGTCTGGATGCAGGACGAGCTGGTCGGCGGTGTCTATGGCCTCGAAGTGGGCGGCGCCTTCTGCGGCGAGTCGATGTTCTCCCGCCGCCGGGATGGCTCGAAGATCGCGCTGGCCTGGCTGATCGACCTGCTGAAACGCGCGGGCTTCATACTCTTCGACACGCAATTCCTGACCGAACACCTCGCCAGCCTGGGTGCGATCGAGATCCCCCGCCAGCAGTACCGCGCGCAGCTCGCGACGGCGCTCCTGGTGACGCCTGACCTTTCTGGCACGCCGCTGGCGAACTCAGGTCAGGAGGTGGTGCAGCGCAGCACCCAGACGTCGTAGCGCTGGTGATCCATCGGGTTGAGCGCCGGAGACGAGGCGATCATCCAGCCGCGGAACACCGCGTCCGGGGTGCCCGCCTCGCGGATGGTCAGGAAGGCAAAGGCATCGCCTGCCCGGTTGCCCTCGGGGTAGCGGCACTCCTGCAGCGCGATCTCGATGCGGCCAAAGGCGACGCTGGCGCCCGACGCTACCTCGAGGTCGGTCGCCCGCCCGGTCAGCTTGTCCAGCCCGCGCAGCACCGCGCCCGAGCCGGTTTCTGTGGCGTCCTGTGCCCCGGCCGCGGTCGCGGTCGAGGCCAGCATAATCAGCCCTGCCAAAGCGCGTTTCATTCGCTTCCTCCCGCGACGTATTTCAGCAGCAGGGAGATCAGGCTGACCGAGCCCTGCGTGTCCAGCACCTCGTCGCCCGCGCTATAATAGAAGGGCGAACCACCGGGGCTGATCTCGACGAAGTTGCCGCCCAGAAGCCCCTCGGAGGAGATGACAATCGAGCTGTCGTCGGGCAGCTGCACATCGTCCTGGACCATCAATGTCATGTCGGCGCGATAGGTTTCCGGGTTGAGGCGGATTTCGCTGACAGAACCGACCTTTACCCCCGCTAGCCGCACGTCGCTGCCTACGCTGATACCCTCGAGCGAACGGAAGCTGGCGTCGAGCGCGTACCCCCTGTCGCCACCGATGGCGAAGCCAGTGGCGCTGACCGCATAAGCCGAGAAAGCAATGGCCCCAGCCAGCACCAGCCCGCCGACGGTCACCTCTGTGGCAGTGTGCGACATGGGATTATTCCGGGCTCTTATTCAGGGCTCCACGCCTCGTAGTCGCGGCGCGGGGCGGGCTCAGGGCGACGGATCGAGCCCTTGGGCGCATAGGCCAAGGCGGTGCCGGTCAGGTTCTCGACATGCGGCTTTTCCCAGGCCTTGTGCGGCAGCGGGCGCTCGGTCGGCGGCGCATCAAAGGTGTGGTGCAGCCAGCCGTGCCACTGGGGGCTGACCCGGGTGGCTTCCGCCTCGCCGTTGTACATGACCCAGCGGCGCGTGCCGTCCTTGGTCTGGTAGAAGACGTTCCCCTGCTCGTCCTCGCCGACGCGCTGGCCCTTGCGGGACGTGTAGAGCTGGGTGTTCAGCGTCGCCCCGTTCCACCAGGTAACGGCCCGCAGCAACGTATTGAGAATGCCCATGGACGACTCCTCGCTTGATCCTGTCCCGTGTATGACCAAATCCGCCGCCGAGGTCCAGCGGCGACGGTGCGCCTTCGGCCTCAGGCGGGGGCGAGTGTGGTCAATTCGATTTCTATCCGGAATTTCGGGTCGATCAGCGCGGTCTCGAGCATCGTCGCGACCGGCGGATTGTCTCCGAAGGTCTCGCGCAGCAGCGGCCAGCAGGCTTCGAACTCGGCGGCGTCGGGCAGGTAGTAGGTCACCCGCACCGCATCGGCGAAGCTCGCCCCGGCCTCTGCCAGCGCCTTCTCGATGGTGGCCAGCGCAGAGCGGCACTGTTCGACCACCGTCTCCCCCTGCCCCACCGTGCCCGCGACATGCACAAAGCCACCCGCCACGACGGCGCGGCAATAACCGATCTTCGCCTCGAATTCGCCGCCCGAGGAAATGCGTTTGAGGGTCATGGGGTCAGCTCCCGAAGCGGATGCGCGCCGCAAGGCGGCCATCGGCGGAAAAGATGTGAAGGTCCTCGGCCGTTGCGTTGCGCATGTACCAGTTGCCAGGCGTGTCGAGCGCGTGCTGCAGCTCGGCGCCCAGCTCCGACTGCCACTCGCCGCGGCACTCGTCCAGCACGTCGACCGGCAACTTGCCGAAGAGCCGTTCCGGCGACTGCCGCCAGTCGCCGCCGAAGCGTTCCCACCAGACGGTTCCGAACGCCGAGGTTGGCGGCGCGTTGGCAACGCCGGTGCCGGTCCGGATGATCGCGTAGGTGCACCCCTTGCCCTCGTCCGAAGCAAGCTTGCTGGCCAGCACCTCCTCGATCGGGAGCAGCCCCCCGAACACCTTGCGGGCATAGGCCTCGGGCCCCGGCGCAAGCGAGCCCGTGCCGGGCACAGGTGTTGCGCTGCCGTAGCGGGCCTGCACCTCGTGAGGGGGCGGAAGTCTGCGCACGTCGGCGTCACGCCCGTGTAAATAGGCGAACCATGCCCATCCCCCCAAAAAGAAAATGCCTGCCACGACGGCAAGCATTCTCAAAGCGTTCTGCACAAGCTGCGCCAGGAACCAAGTCATTTACTCATACCAGAAAGTCACTTGTCACGCTTGGATCAGCCGGCCGACGCGGGCTCCTTCTTGGGGTCCGTGTAGATCAGCAGCGGCTTGGCGTCGGCGTTCACCGACTCCTCGTTCACCACGACCTCGGTCACATCGGCCATGCCCGGCAGCTCGAACATGGTGTCGAGCAGGATGCCCTCGAGGATCGAGCGCAGGCCACGGGCGCCGGTCTTGCGCGCGATCGCCTTCTTCGCGATGGCCGAGAGCGCATCGTCGGTGAAGGTAAGCGTGGTGTCCTCCATCTCGAAGAGGCGCTGGTATTGCTTGACCAGAGCGTTCTTCGGCTGGGTGAGAATCGTCACCAGGGCGTCTTCGTCGAGATCCTCGAGCGTCGCGATCACCGGCAGACGGCCGACGAATTCCGGGATCAGGCCGAACTTCAGCAGGTCCTCGGGTTCCAGCTCCTTGAAGATCTCGCCGGTGCCGCGCTGGTCGGGGTCCCGCACATCGGCGCCAAAGCCCATGGCCGAGCCCTTGCCGCGCTGCGCGATGATCCGGTCGAGACCGGCAAAGGCGCCGCCGCAGATAAACAGGATGTTCGTGGTGTCCACCTGCAGGAATTCCTGCTGGGGATGCTTGCGACCGCCCTGCGGCGGAACCGAGGCCACGGTGCCTTCCATCAGCTTCAGCAGCGCCTGCTGCACGCCCTCGCCCGACACGTCGCGGGTGATCGAGGGGTTCTCGGACTTGCGGGTGATCTTGTCGACCTCGTCGATGTAGACGATGCCGCGCTGCGCGCGTTCGACGTTGTACTCGCTCGATTGGAGAAGCTTGAGGATGATGTTCTCGACATCCTCGCCCACGTAGCCAGCTTCGGTCAGCGTGGTCGCATCGGCCATGGTGAAGGGCACGTCAAGAATGCGCGCCAGCGTCTGTGCCAGCAGCGTCTTGCCGCAGCCAGTCGGGCCGATCAGCAGGATGTTGGATTTCGCCAGCTCGATGTCGCCACTCTTCTGCGAGTGGTTGAGCCGCTTGTAGTGGTTGTGCACGGCCACAGAGAGCACGCGCTTCGCCTTCATCTGGCCGATCACGTAATCGTCCAGAACGTCGCAGATCTCGCGCGGCGTGGGCACACCGTCGGAGGACTTCAGGCCAGCGCCCTTGGTCTCCTCGCGGATGATATCCATGCAGAGCTCGACGCATTCGTCGCAGATGAAGACGGTCGGTCCCGCGATCAGCTTGCGCACCTCGTGCTGGCTCTTGCCGCAGAAGCTGCAATACAGGGTGTTTTTGCTGTCGCCGCCGGAGTTCGTCGCCATGTCACACCTTTCCAGGCCTTGTGTTCGCATTGGTCGGGGCCGTTGCCCCGACGAGGCCTATCGTCTCTGCCAAGTCCGGAAAGTCTAGGACAGGCCTTTCCGGTCCACAATGTCAAAATTGCCGCGCGCAGGTCGGCGCGCGGCACGGGCGGCGGGTTACGCCGCGTCGGCGCTGCCGCGCTTCTCGACGATCTCGTCGATGAGGCCCCAGGCCTTGGCGTCCTCGGGCGACATGAAGTTGTCGCGCTCGAGCGCCCGCTCGACTTCCTCGAGGGTGCGGCCGCAGTGCTTCACGTAGATCTCGTTGAGGCGCTTCTTCAGCTTCAGCGTCTCTTCCGCGTGGATCATGATGTCGGTCGCCTGGCCCTGGTAGCCGCCCGAGGGCTGGTGCACCATGACGCGGCTGTTCGGCAGCGAGAAGCGCATGCCCGGCTCGCCCGCGGCAAGCAGCAGCGAGCCCATCGAGGCCGCCTGCCCGATCACCAGCGTCGAGACCTTGGGCTTGATGTACTGCATCGTGTCGTAGATCGACAGACCCGAGGTCACCACGCCGCCCGGGCTGTTGATGTACATCGAGATTTCCTTGCCCGGGTTCTCGGCCTCGAGGTGCAGCAGCTGCGCCACGATCAGCGAGGACATGCCGTCATGCACCGGGCCCGAGAGGAAGATGATACGCTCCTTCAGCAGCCGCGAGAAGATATCGTAGGCCCGCTCGCCACGGCTGGTCTGCTCGACGACCATGGGGACGAGGGTGTTCATGTATGTTTCAAATGGGTCTTTCATCTTCGCCTGCCTGCTCTGTCGTGTCCAAATGGTGCCTAGCGCGCGCGCGTTAAACGAGTCTTAGTGTCGGGCCAAAGGGGCTGCAAGGGCTGGCGCGCCAATTCCCCGGCTCATGCGTCGCCCCAGTCCTGCGGTGACGCGCAACTGTGTCGGCTGCATTCCAGCTCGAGCGTCACCTGCCGCAAGCCGAAGCGGCTCTGCATTTCCTCCTTCACCGCGCGCTTGATCCCGTCGGCGCGGGCCCAGGCGCCCTCATCGACCACAAGATGCGCCTGCAGCGCAGCGTTGTGCTCGTCGACCTGCCACAAGTGCGCCTTGTGCAGCCCCGCGACGCCGTCGATCGCCTGCGCCGCCTCCAGCACCTGCGCCGGCACCACGTCAGGCGGGCTGCCCAGCATCAGCACGCGGATCACCCCGCCGATCTCGGCAAAGGCCATCCACAGGATGTATCCGGCGATGAGCAGCGTCACCAGCGGGTCGATCCAGGTCCAGCCGAAAAGCAGGATCAGCGTCCCCGCCAAGATCACCGCGAGCGAACCCATGGCGTCTGCCACGTTGTGCAGGAAGGCGGCGCGGATGTTCTGGCTGTCCTTCGACATCGAATAGGTCAGCAGCGCGGTCACCACGTCGATCACCAGCGCGACGGCGGCAATGATCACCACCATCCAGCCCTGCACCGGCTCGGGCGAGAGAAACCGCAGGATCGCCTCGATCATCAGGTAGACGCCGATGACGATCAGCGTGGTGTAGTTGATCAGCGCCGCCACGGTCTCGGCCCGGGCGTAGCCAAAGGGCATCTCGGCATTGGCCGGGCGGCGCGCGATCTTGCGCGCCAGCGCGGCGATGATCAGCGAGATCGCATCCGAGAAATTGTGCAGCGCGTCGGCGATCATCGCGAGGCTGCCCGAGAGGATGCCGCCCACCACTTGCGCGACGGTCAGCAGCATGTTCACGCCGACCGCGAGCGCCATGCGAAAATCGCCGGCCTCGGGGTCCACGTGATGATGGTGGTGATGGTGGTGACTCATGCGGGCATCAGGCGCTCGTACGCCGGGAAGGTCAATAGGGGCGGCAGGATACAGACGGCGCGGCGGCAACCGGCGCCCTGTCCAACCGCGGGATCGGAGGGAGTGAGGGTCGTCAGGCCGTCAGCCTGTCAGAGCACAGCGTCGCGGGATTCGGGCACCGCATGCTGGAGCGTGCGGGTGATATCGTAGCCAGGCCGCTCGGCGTGCTCGTTCTTCGGGAACAGCCCCAGCGCCGCAGACAGCGACAGCAGGGCGGCGGCGCAGAGAATCCAGTGGCGAAAGCTCATCGGGGCGTCCTTCTTCTTGCCTGTTTGTGCGGGGCGCTGGCATTTCATATGGGGCGCTCTGCGGCGCGATCCACCCGACTATGCAGCAACGCCGGGTCAAGACGGGCTCACGATCCTGCGAGGACACGGCGCAACGGCATGTTTCCGCGCGACAAAGAAAAACGGCCCCCGGGCGGGAGCCGTTCACAGGCGCGGGACGGGACCGGTCGGCTCAGCTCATCTCGCGCAGGCGCGCGACGTAGCGGGCCATGGTGTCGATCTCGAGATTGACCTTGTCGCCTAGCTTCACGCCACCCCAGGTGGTCACTTCTTTGGTGTGCGGGATGAAGTTGATGCCGAAGGTGGTGCCCTGCACCTCGTTGACGGTCAGCGAGGTGCCGTTGAGCGCCACCGAGCCCTTGGGCGCGATGAACTTCGCCAGCTCGTCCGGCGCGCGCAGCTGCACGCGGGTGCTGTCCCCCTCGTCCTGGATCGAGACCACCTCCGCCAGCCCGTCCACATGGCCCGACACGATGTGCCCGCCCAGCTCGTCGCCGACCTTCAGCGCCCGCTCGAGATTGACCCGCTTGCCGGGTTCCCAGGATCCAAGGTTGGTCTTGGACAGGGTCTCGGCGCTGATCTGCACGTCGAACCAGTCCTCGCCCAAAGTCACCACGGTCAGGCAGACGCCGTCGCAGGCAATGGAGGCGCCGATTTCGATGCCCGCGGTGTCATAGGCGGTGCCGATGCGCGCGGTCAGGTCGCCCGCCTGTTCGAGCGCCCGGATTTCCCCCATGTCGGTGACGATGCCGGTGAACATCTGCAAATCCTCTCGACGGCCCCGAGCGCCATAGATCTCTGGTCACGGGCCTTATTTTGGTCAAATACTGCCGCTAGGGAGGGCCATCGGGCCGGAGAGCCGGACGCCAACCCCTTACGAGTAGGCCGATCCTTAACGAGTGCCCATGTCCAAGGCAACCGCAGACCAGCCAGCAGCGCCACCGCGCCGTGTCTTCCTCTTCCTGCAGGGGCCGCACGGTCCGTTCTTTCATCGTCTCGGCGCCATGTTGCGCCGCACCGGGGCCGAGGTCTGGCGGGTCGGATTCAATGCCGGAGACCGCGCGTTCTGGTTCCACGGCGAGAGCTACCTGCCCTTCAACGGCACCCCCGAGGACTGGCCCGCACGCATCGCCGCCCTGCTCGCCGAGAAGCGTGTCACCGACCTCGTGCTTTACGGCGACACGCGCGGCATCCACGCCGAGGCGGTGACCGAGGCGCGTCGCCGCGGGCTGCGCGTCCATGTCTTCGAGGAAGGCTACATGCGCCCCTACTGGGTGACCTACGAACGCGGCGGCGCCAATGGGCATTCGCGGCTGATGCAGATGGACGTGGCGGACATGCGCGCCGCGCTGGCACGGTCCGACATGGAAGCCCCCCTGCCCCCCGGCCACTGGGGCGACATGCGCCAGCACATCTTCTATGGCGCGCTCTACCATTGGTTCGTGATGTTCCGAAACGGCGACTATCGCAACTTCCGCGCCCATCGCGACCTGCCCGTCGCGCGCGAGTTCCAACTCTACCTGAAACGTCTGCTGACGATGCCGCTGACCCGGGTCGAGCGCTTCCTCGAGACTCTGCAGATCCGCCGCGGCGGCTACCCCTACCACCTCGTGCTGCTGCAGCTCGAGCACGACTCCAGCTTCCGCAAGCATTCGCCGTTTGGCAGCATGGCCGAGTTCGTCGACCTCGTACTGGACGGCTTCGCCGAAGGCGCGCCAAGGCACCATCATCTGGTGTTCAAGGCCCATCCTCTTGAGAATGGCCAGCTGCCGCTGCGCCGCATGATCGCCGAGGCCGCGCGTCGGCTCGGCATCGCCGACCGGGTGCATTTCGTCCCCGGCGGCAAGCTGGCAAGGCTTCTCGACGACGCGCGCAGCGCGGTGACGGTGAATTCAACCGCCGGACAGCAGGTGCTCTGGCGCGGCATTCCGCTCAGGACCTTCGGCCGCGCGGTCTATGCCAAGCCCGAGTTCGTCTCTGATCAGCCGCTGCCCGAGTTCTTCGCCTTGCCGACCCGCCCAGACAGCCGCGCCTACAAGGACTACCGGCGGTATCTGCTTGAAACCAGCCAAGTTCCCGGTGGCTTCTACGCGTCGCGCGGGCGCAGACAACTTCTGCGGCAGGTGGTCGACATGATGCTCTCCCCTCACGATCCTTACGACGCGCTGCGCAACGGGACCGCGGCGCCTCGGCAACAGTTGCGGCTGGTCCGCTGAGCCCGCGCCAAGGCCGGACTCGCTTTTGAAACCGCATTTCCGTACCTTACGCAAAAAACCTGAGGCAGATAAGAACAGGTCGAGGAGACCGAGCCGTGAAACAGTCCCGCTCCCGATGGGCGAAATCCGCCGCCCTTCTGGCCGCAGTGTCGATTCTGGCATCCTGCGCCCTGCCCCGCGTCGGTCCCAACAAGGATGAAATCTACTCCGGTTCCGTGCAGCGCGAAGGCGATGCCTTCATCGTTTCGGTCAACGACCGGGTGACCCGCGCCACCGCCGTCGTGCCAGCGCTCGGCTTTTCCGACCAGTTCCAGGGCGCCGGCCTCGTCGGCTCCGACACCATCCAGCCCGGCGATACGCTCGGCCTGACGATCTGGGAGAACGTCGACGACGGGCTGCTGGCCGCTGCCGAAACCAATGCCACCGCGCTTGAAGAGGTGCAGGTCGATGGCTCGGGCTTCATCTTCGTGCCCTACGCCGGCCGCATAAGAGCCTCGGGCAACTCGCCCGAGACCGTGCGCCGGATCATCACCGAGAAGCTGCAGGATCAGACCCCCGACCCGCAGGTCGAGGTGCGCCGCCTTGCCGGTGACGGCTCGACCGTCAGTCTGGTCGGCGCCGTGGGCGGTCAGGGCGTCTACGCCATCGAGCGCCCGACCCGGACGCTTTCGTCGATGCTGGCCCGCGCTGGCGGCATCACCATCCAGCCCGAGATCGCCCAGATCACCGTGCTGCGTGGCGGCAACCAGGGCAAAATCTGGTTCCAGGACCTCTACAAGAACCCGCGCTTCGACATCGCCCTGCGCGGCGGCGACCGCATCCTCGTCGAGGAGGACACCCGGGCCTTCACCGCGCTCGGCGCCACCGGCACCCAGGCCCGCGTTCCCTTCGAGACGCAGACGCTTTCGGCCGTCGAGGCGATCGCCCAGGTCGGCGGCCTCGTGCCCTCGGCCTCGGATCCGACCGGCGTGTTCATCTTCCGCAACGAGCCCGCCGACATCGCCAACCAGGTGCTCGGTCGCAGCGATCTGATCGGGGCACAGCGCATGGTCTACGTGCTCGACCTGACCAAGCCCAACGGCATGTTCATGGCGCGCGACTTCGTGGTGCGCGACCAGGACACGCTTTACGTCACCGAGGCGCCCTATGCCCAATGGAGCAAGGCGATCACTTCGCTCACCGGCACGCTGACCGCCATCGCAACCGTCTCGACCGTCCGCGACGCGGTGACCAACTGATTAAGGACAAGGCCCTGAATAATCATAACGAGGGACAGGGCAGCGCCGGGGGAGAAATCCCCCGGCGTCTCTATGTCTACACCGGCGGTTTCCTGACCCAGCGCCGGCTGCGGCGGATGCTGACACTGGCTGGCTGGAAGGTATCCCTGGGCCTCCCCTCCGCGCAGGATCACGTCGGCGTCTGGGGCCAGTCTCCCTACGCCGCGCGCGGCGAGGCGATGGCGGCACGCTACGGGGCACCTCTGCTGCGGATCGAGGACGCCTTCCTGCGCTCGCTGCACCCGGGCCGCAAGGGACAGCCCCCGCTCGGGCTGCTGCTCGACCGTACGGGCGTGCATTTCGACGCCAGCACGCCTTCGGACCTGGAGACCCTGCTGGCCACCCACCCGCTCGACGATCACGCTCTGCTCGCGCGCGCCCGCGGCGGCATTGCCCGGATGCGCGCGGCGCATCTCACCAAGTATAGCGGCTTCGACCCCGCGCACCCGGTGCCCGGGCCCGGCTACGTGCTGGTCATCGACCAGACGCAGGGCGACGCCTCGGTCCGCGCCTCGGGCGGCGACCGCAACCGCTTTCTCGAGATGCTCTACTGGGCCCAGGAGGAAAATCCCGGCGCCCGCATCGTGATCAAGACCCATCCAGAGACCGCGCAGGGGCTGCGGCCGGGACATTTCACCCAAGACGAGGCACAGGGGCGGGTCAGCCTCTGCACCGATCCCGTCTCTCCCTGGGCGCTGCTCGAGGGGGCTGTGGCGGTCTACACGCTCAGCTCCCAGATGGGCTTCGAGGCGATCCTTGCCGGGCACCGCCCCCGCGTCTTCGGCACGCCCTTCTATGCGGGATGGGGGCTGACGCAGGACGAGATGCCTTTGCCACGCCGGAACCGCAGCCTGACCCGGGCACAGCTCTTTGCCGGGGCGATGATCCTCCATCCCACCTGGTACGATCCATGCCGCGACACGCTCTGCCCCTTCGAGGACGCTCTCGGCGCGCTCGAGGCGCAGACCCGGGCGTGGCGCGAGGACCGGCAAGGCTGGGTCGCCTCGGGCATGAGACTGTGGAAACGGGGCGCGTTACAGCGCTTCTTTGGCGGGCAGAAAGGGGTGGTCTTTGCCGAAGGCGCCGCCGCCGACCGCAAGTCTGTACAAACCGGTCGCCGCCGCATGACCTGGGCGGGCAAGGCCGAGGGGAACGTGGTGCGAGTCGAAGACGGCTTCCTGCGCTCGCGCGGGCTCGGGGCCGAGCTGGTTCCGCCGCTGTCGCTGGTGCTCGACGATCTGGGAATCTACTACGATCCGACCCGGCCTTCGCGGCTGGAAACGATCCTCGCGAAAGCGCCCGAGCTGCGCCCCGACCAGCAGGACCGCACTCAGCGGCTCATCGCGCGGCTCACCGGCGCGGGTCTGACCAAATACAACCTCGGAACGCAGCCCCCGGCCCTGCCTGACGGGCGTCGCATCCTCGTGGTCGGGCAGGTTGAAGATGATGCCTCGATCCGCCTCGGCAGCCCCGACATGCAGAGCAACGCCGCGCTGCTCGCCCGCACCCGCGCCGAGAACCCCGAGGCCGTGCTGCTGTGGAAGCCGCACCCGGACGTCAGCGCCGGGCTGCGCAGGGGCGCTGTCTCGCAGCCCGAACTTTGGTCCGACCTGACGGTCGAGGGCACGGACATGGGAGCTCTGCTGCGGCAGGTGCAGGAGGTCTGGACGATGACGTCGCTTTCCGGCTTCGAGGCGCTGCTGCGCGGGGTTCCCGTCACGACGCTCGGCGCGCCATTCTACGCCGGATGGGGGCTGACGCGCGACCTCGGGCCGGTCCCGGCGCGCCGCCTGTCCGGACAGCGGCCCACGCTCGAGGCGCTGGTCCACGCCACCCTCATCGCCTACCCGCGGTACCGCGATCCGGTGAGCGGCCTGCCCTGCACGGTAGAGGTCGTCGCGGAGAGGCTGGAGCAGGGTGCGATCCCGCACCCCGGCCTGTCCAACCGGCTGCTGTCGAAACTTCAGGGGCTGCTTGCCTCGCAGGCGCATTTCTGGCGCTGACGCGCCGGGGGCCGCCGTTGGCGCTCAGCGCCGCCCGCGCAGCGCCCCGAGGCTCGCCGTGACCGCAAAGATCAGCGTTGCCGCGCAGACCATGCTCGGACCCGCGGGCGTGTCGAAGAGCAGCGCCCCCTCGAGCCCGGCCAATGCAGAAACCCCACCGATCCCCGTTGCCATCAGCGCCATCGCCTCGGGCGTGCGCGCAAAGGGCCGGGCCGCCGCCGCCGGGATGAGCAGCATCGCCCCGATCAAGAGCACGCCCACCACCTTGATGGCCACCGCCACGGTCAGCGCCAGCGCCACGGTCAGCACCCGGCTTTCCAGTCGCGGGTCGATGCCGCTGGCATGGGCAAGGTCGGGCGAGAGCGTCGCGGTCAGCAGCGCCTGCCAGCGCCAGAGCAGCAGCGCCAGCACGAGCGCCGCCCCGCCCCAGATCACCAGCAAATCGCTCTTGGTCACCGCGAGGATGTCACCGAAGAGATAGGCCGAGAGGTCGAGCCGCGCGCCCGGTACGAAGGTGATCGCCACGAGGCCGATCGCCAGCGCACCATGCGCCAGCACGCCCAGCACCGTGTCGATCCCAAGCCCGCGCTCGCTCAGCGCGCCCACGAGCACCGCCATGACCAGCGCCACGAAGAGCGTCCCGGCAAAGACCGGCAGCGAGAGGGCCAGCGAGAGCGCCACGCCAAGGATCGCCGCATGGGCCGTAGCATCGCCGAAGTTGGCCATGCGCCGCCACGATACGAAGCAGCCGAGGGGTGCCGCCGCCAAGGCAAGGCCGAGCCCCGCCAGCGCCGCGCGTACAAGGAAATCGTCCAGCATCAGTGCCCGTGCCCTGCGTGATCGTGGTGGGAATGGTCATGCGCATGGTCATGGGCATGATCGTGCGTATGCGTGTGCTCGTGTCGGTAGAGCGCCAGCGCGCCATGGGTGCCGGTGCCGAAAAGCGCCCGGTACTCCGCCGCCTGCGCCACCGTCTCGGGGTGGCCCTGGCAGCACACATGGCCGTTGAGGCAGACCACGCGGTCCGAGGCGCTCATCACCACGTGCAGCTCGTGGCTGACCATCACCACGGCGCAGCCAAGCCGCGCGCGGATCTGCTCGATCTGCCGGTAAAAGGCCGCCGAGCCCGGCTGGTCGAGCCCCTGCGTCGGCTCGTCGAGCAGCAGCACCTCGGGCTTTCCGAGGATCGCCCGCGCCAGCAGCACGCGCTGGAACTGGCCGCCCGAGAGTCCCGACATGGGCCGCTCCTCCAGCGCCCCGGCCCCGGCCTCTTCCAGCGCGGCACGGCCCTCGGCGCGGCTGATCCGCTGCGGCAGCGACAGGAACCGCGCCACGGTCAGCGGCAGGGTCGCGTCGATCTGCAGCTTTTGCGGCACGTAGCCGAGCCGGAGCCCCGGCTTGCGCGTCACCTTGCCCGCCTGCGGCCGGACCGCGCCGATCAGCGTGCGCAGCAGCGTCGACTTGCCCGAGCCGTTCGGCCCGACGATCGTGACGATCTCCCCGGGATCGACGTGGAAATCGACACCTTGAAGCACCGGATGCTCGCCCAGCGTGACCTGCAGGCCACGCGCCTCGATCAGCGTCATGCGGCGGCTCCGCGGCAGTGCGGGCAGAGCCCCTCGGCCTCGACCACCATCCGCTCGAGCGCGAAATCGAGCTCCTCGGCGGCGGCCTTCACCGCCTCGCCAATCCCCTGCGAGCGCATTTCGGCCACCAGCCCGCAGGCGCTGCAGAGCAGGAAGGCCGGCTTGTGCCGCTCGCCGGGATGGGCGCAGGCGACAAAGGCGTTCAGCCGCTCGATCTTGTGGGCAAAGCCGTTGCTGACGAGGAAGTCCAGGGCCCGATACACCGTCGGCGGCTGCGCCGGCTGACCGTCGTCGCGCATGGCATCGAGCAGCTCGTAGGCGCCCATCGCCTTGTGCTTGCGCAGCAAGAGCTCGAGCACCCGGCGGCGCTGCTTGGTGAGCGACAGCCCCTCGCGCGCGCAGGTGTCTTCCGCCGCCTGCAGGGCGCTCTCGCGGCAATGCGCGTGGTTGTGCGGGGTGAACCCGAGAGGATCGGTATGCTCTGTCATGTCGTCTGCCCTGATGCCTGACATCTCGCCCCCGGAGCGGGACCGCGGTGGATGGGGGTTGATATGTTATAGTGTTGCCGATATCAACCCCACCTGTTGTTACTTTATAACACACCTTGATTCCCGACCGTCACGCAAGAGGCCCCGATGTACCGCTCCCTCCTCCCCGCCCTTCTGCTCGCCAGCCCCGCTTTCGCCGAGGTGCCTAAGGTGGTCACCGACATCGCCCCCGTGCAGGGGCTGGTGGCCAGCGTGATGGGCGACCTCGGCACACCGGACCTGCTGATCCCCGCCAGCGCCTCTCCGCACAGCCACGCGCTGAAACCTTCCGAGGCGCGCGCGCTGCAGCAGGCCGACCTGGTCTTCTGGATCGGCGAGGAGCTGAGCCCGGACCTCGCCCGCAAGATCGACTCGATCGCACAGGCGGGCAGCGCAGTCTCGCTCTTCGACCTGACCGGCACCCGGCATCTCGCGGCGCGCGACGACGTGCTTTTCGCCGAGCCCGGTGCGCAGGGGGATCATGACCACGGCGGGCACGACGAGGAGGCGCACGATCACGACGCGCATGACGATCACGGTCATGACGACCATGCGCACGAGGACCATCACGACCATGGTCACGAGGCGGGCGGACACCACCACGAGGGCGACGACCCCCACGCCTGGCTCTCGGTCGACAATGCCGCGACTTGGCTGACCGCGATTGCCGAGAGCCTTGCGGCGCAGGATCCCGAGAACGCCCAGACCTATGCCGCCAACGCCGAGGCCGCGCAGGCCCGCATCGCCGAGGCCCGCGCCGCCGCCGAAGCCACGCTCGCGCCGGTGAAGGACAACCATTTCGTCGTCTTCCACGACGCCTTCCAGTACTACGAGGACAGCTTCGGGCTGACCGTGCTGGGTGCGATCTCGCTCTCGGATGCCACCACCCCCAGCCCGGCCCGCCTCGACGCGCTGCGCGATGCGCTGAGCGGCGCCGCAGCGGCCTGCGTCTTTGCCGAGCCGCAATTCGACCCGCGCCTCATCGCGGCGGTGACCGAAGGCGCGGGCACCCCGGTGGCCGAGATTGACCCGCTCGGCGCCACGCTCGAGCCCGGCCCCGGCTTCTACCCGGCGCTGATCGAGGACATGGCGCAGCGCATCGCGGATTGCGCCGCTCAATAAGCTCTACCCCGACATCCCGCTGCGCGACGCCTCTTTGCCTTGATGGCAAAGGGGCTTTTCCTTGCCGCATTTCCCGACTAATTAGCTTGGATAAAGGACGCGGGCGCCGCGTCGCCGGGGTTTGCCACTCTCAGACCTTGCGGAACTCACGGCGCCACAGCCGCGCAAGGAAACCGGATGACCACGCCCCTCGCCTCTCTCAGCCGCCGCGGCTTCCTTGCCGGGGCCGCCAGCCTGCTCGCAGCCCCGAAACTGCATGCCGCCGAGGAGCTGCGCTTTGCGCATGCCTATGGCGAGACGGTCCTCGCGGCGCCGGCGAGACGCGTCGTCTCTCTGGGCTACACCACGCAGGACAGTCTCTTGGCGCTCGGCATCGTGCCGCAGGCGATCCGCTACTGGTACGGCGATCACCCCTATGGTGTCTGGCCCTGGGCGCAGCCGCTGCTCGGCGACGGGCAGCCGATGCTGATGACCGGCGAGGTGTCGATCGAGACCGTCGCCAGCTTCGCCCCCGCTCTCATCGTCGCCATCGGCTCGGGCATCTCCGAGGCCGAATACGCGCTCTTGTCGCAGATCGCCCCGGTGTTGATGCAGGCGCCCGAATTCACCACCTACGGCATGCCCTGGGACGCCGAGCTGCGCATGCTCGCCCGCGCCACCGGCACCTCGGAGCGCGCCGAGGCGCTGGTCGCCGACCTGCACGGCCGCTTCGAGGCTCTGCGTGCCCGGCACCCCGACTGGCAGGGCCAAAGCGCCGTCTGCGCCTGGCACGAGGGCGGGCAGACCAGCGCCTTCCTCGGCGGCGACAGCCGCGCGCAGGTGCTGCGCGAGATGGGCTTCCGCCTGCCCGAGGCGCTGGCGCAGATGCAGGGGACCGACGACTTCTACACCGCGCTCTCGCCCGAGGACCTCTCGCCCATCGACGCCGACCTGCTGCTGTGGATCTCGGACGGTGGACAGGCCGACGATCTCGCCGCGCTCGCTATGCGCCGCACCCTGCGCGCCAACGCCGAGGGGCGCGAGGCCTTCTGCGACGCGCTGCTCTCGGGCGCGCTCTCCTTCGGCAGCGTGCTGTCGGTGCCCTATGCGCTGAAGCGGCTCGAGCCCGAGATCAGTGCCGCCCTCGACGGCGATCCGACAACCGTGGTGCCGAGCGCCTCCGAGGCCGGCCTGCTCTGATGCTCCGCCTGCTCGGTCTTTTCACGCTGCTGGCACTGGCGCTCGCGCTCGCCCTTTCGGTGGGCGCCCGGCCGGTGACGCCCGCCGTGGCGCTGGAGGCCCTGCGGGCCTACGATCCGACCAACCCCGAACATGTGACCCTCATGGCGATCCGCCTGCCCCGCCTTGCGGCAGGGCTGATCGCGGGCGGCGCACTCGGCATCGCCGGCACCGTCATGCAGGTGATGACCCGCAACCCGTTGGCCGACCCCGGACTGCTCGGGGTGAACGCCGGGGCCGCCTTCGCGCTGCTCATCGGGGCGACGGCCCTGGGCACCTCGGACGCCACCTCGGTGGCGCTGCTGACTTTCCCCGGGGCGGCGCTCGCCTCGGCGCTGGTGTTCACCCTGGGAGGCGGGCTGCGCGGCGACGTGGGACCGGTGCGGCTGACCTTGGCGGGCGCGGCGCTGAACGCGCTGCTGCTGTCGCTGGTTACCGCCATCGTGCTCATCCGGCAGGACACGCTCGACATGTTCCGCTTCTGGGTCGCCGGATCGCTGACCCAGGCCGCCAGCCGCCCGCTCATGGAAATGGCTCTCATCGCCGCAGCCGGGGGGATCCTGGCGCTGGCCGTCGCCCCGCAGATCGAGGCGCTCTCGCTCGGCTCGGCGCTGTCGCGCGGTCTTGGCACGAAGCCCCGCCGGGTGCAGGCGGCGGCGCTGGCGGTGGTGACGCTTTGCACCGGGGCGGCCGTGGCGGTCGCCGGGCCGATCGCCTTCCTGGGCCTCATGGTGCCGCCGCTCGCCCGGCGCGTCGCGGGCCATGCGCTGCGCCGCGAACTTCTCGCCTCCGCCCTGCTGGGCGCGGCACTGCTGCTCTTTGCCGACACGCTGGGCCGGGTGGTGATGCCGCCCGCCGAGGTCCGGGCGGGCGTCATGACGGCACTGATCGGCGGGCCGATCTTCCTCTGGGTGGCACGGCGCCTGCGCCCCGGGGCCACCGCATGAAGGGGGCTCTGACGCTCTGTCTGCTGCTGCTCTGCGCGACGCTGGCGGCGCTGGCGCTGGGGCCGGTGCAGCTGAGCCCCGCCCTGCTCTGGCAGGGGCTGAGCACCGGCGAGGGCCCCGGCGCGCTGGTGCTGGGCACGATCCGCGGCCCTCGGGTCGTCACGGCGCTGGGTGCCGGGGCGGTTCTGGGCCTCTCGGGCGCGCTTTTCCAAGCGCTCTTCCGCAACCCGCTCGCGGCGCCGGACATCATGGGGTTCACCGCGGGCGCGGGGCTGACCATCATCGCCGCCATCGCGCTCGGCCTCACCCTGCCGCCGCCGCTGTTGGCGGCGGGCGGCGGTCTGGCGGCGGCGCTGCTGGTCGCGCTGCTCTCGCAGCGCAGGGGCCATGCGACGCCGCCGCTGACGATGATCCTGGTCGGGCTCGGCATCGGCTTCATCGCCTCGGCGCTGTCGAGCTTCCTGCTGACCCTGCTCCCGCATCCGCAGGCCGCCGAAGCCCAGCGATGGCTGACGGGCTCGCTGGCAGCGCGCGACTGGACCCATGTGGCGCAGGTGTGGCTGATTGGCGCGCTGCTGGCGGCGCTGGCCCTGGCGCAGATGCGCCGCCTCGCCGCGCTGGAGCTGGGAGAGGACCTCGCCGCCGGGCTCGGCCTGCGCGTCGGTCGGGCGCGCCTAGCGCTGGCCGGAACCGCCGTGCTGCTGGCGGCGGCGGGCGTGGCGGTGGCGGGCCCGGTGCCCTTCATCGCGCTGATGTCCGGCCCGCTTGGCGCGCGGATCACCGGCGCGCGGCGGCTGCGCGGACAGATGCTCTCGGCCGCGGGCACCGGTGCGCTGGTGCTGGTGGTCGCCGACCTTGCCGCCCGCGCGGCGCTGCCCGGCATCCAGCTGCCCGCCGGGGTGATGACCGGGCTTCTCGGTGCCCCCTACCTGCTCTGGCGCCTGTCGCGCGAAATGGAGAAAGGCGAGCTATGACCCTTGATCTGCCCCCCGCCGGCCTCGCCGCCGAGCGCCTCTCGCTGGGGTACGCCGAGCGCCCGGTGATCGCGGAGCTGTCGCTCGCGCTGCCGCGCGGCGAAATGACCGCCATCCTTGGCCCGAACGGCTGCGGCAAGTCCACCCTGCTGCGCGCCATGGCCCGGCTGCTCGCCCCCTCTGCCGGGCGCGTGCTGCTCGACAGCGAGGACATCCACCGCCGCGACACCCGCGCGCTGGCCCGCGAGTTGGCGATCCTGCCGCAGAGCCCCATCGCCCCCGAGGGCATCACCGTCGCCGATCTCGTCAAGCGCGGCCGCACGCCGTGGCGCGGCCCCTTCACCCCTTGGCGCGACGAGGATGCCTCTGCCTGCGCCGACGCGCTGGCCGCCGTGCAGATGAGCGCATTCGCCGACCGTCCCATTGGCGAGCTCTCTGGCGGGCAGCGGCAGCGGGCCTGGATCGCGCTGGTGATGGCGCAATCCGCGCCGCTCCTGCTGCTCGACGAGCCGACCACCTACCTCGACCTCGTGCATCAGATCGAGGTGCTGGCACTGCTGCGCCGCCGCAACCGCGAAGCCGGGCTGACGGTGGTCTCGGTGCTGCACGACCTGAACCTCGCGGCGCGTTTCTCCGACCGGCTGGTGCTGCTGGGCCGCGACGGGCTCGTCGCCACCGGCAGCCCTTGGGAGGTGCTGACGCCCGCACAGCTTCAGACCGCCTTCGGACTTGCCGCCCGCGTCGATCCCGACCCGGTGACCGGCACGCCGATGGTCATCCCGCTCTGAGCGAAAGGCGCACCATGGTTCTGCCCGACCGATCCATCTCTGCCAGCCGATACGACGGCCCGCTGCCCGAGGGCTTCCTCAGCCGCCTGCGCGCACAGCTCGAAGACTACGACATCCCGCTGCAGCAACGCGGGCACCAGCTGACCGCCCGCTACACCCAGGCCGATATCACCCTGCGGCTCGACCACGCCGGCTTTGCCGTGCAGATCGCCGCCGAGGGCGAAGTGCCCCTGCACCAATGCCGTGAAAGCGTGATCTACTTCCTCGACGCGGCGCTGCCCGAGGCGAGCGCGCGCATGACCTGGAGCGGCGTCAATGCCCGCCGCACACCGCCCAACTTCCACCTCGCCGCCGTGGTCGGCACGCGGCGGATCAGCCCGGGCTTCCTGCGCGTCGAGATGGCCTGCGACGGCATCGCGACGCTGCAGGAGGGCGGCATGCATTTCTCGCTGCTGCTGCCGCCCGAGGGGACCACGCCGCGCTGGCCCGAGTTGACCGAGCAGGGCCGCACCATCTGGCCGGATGGCGCCTGCGCGCTGCACAGGGCGGCCTATACCTTCGTCTGGCTCGATGCCAAGGCGGGGCGGTTTGCCTTCGACATCTTCGAGCATGAGGGCGGGCAGACCACCGACTGGGCGCGTCGCGCGAGGCCGGGCGAGACGGTGGGCGTGATGGGACCGGGCGGCGGCGAGTTCCCCGAGGCCGACCATATCCTGCTTGCCGGGGATGAGACCGCCCTGCCCACCATCCGCCGCATCCTCGAGCAGTCGCCCGCGGACCGGCGCGGCACGGTGATCCTGGAGACCGCCTCGGAGCAGCACCGTCCCGCGCTGATCCTGCCAGCGGGCATGGCGCTGCGCTGGATCACCCGCGGCCACGGCGGCGGCCTGGGGGCTGCACTGAAAGCGGTCACGGGGCTTGAGGACGGCCAATGCGTCTGGGTTGCCGCCGAGAAATCCATTGTCCGCTCGGCCAAGGCCCACTTCAAGGAGCTTGGCCTGCCGCGCGAGCGCGGGTATTTCTCGGCCTATTGGACCAAGGGCTGAGACCGGGCGGCCCCGCCGCTCAGACCCCGGCATCAGACCCCGGTGCTCAGACCCCGCCGGTGCGCCCGGGGAAGACCTGCAGCGTCACGCCCGCCCCCTCGAGCGCCGCGCGCACGGCCCGGGCGATCTGCAGCGCCGTCTTGCCGTCGCCATGCAGGCAGATCGTGTCCACCGCCGCCGGGATGTGCTTGCCGCTCTCGGTGATGATTGCCCCGGCCTCGACCATCTTGACCATGCGCGCGGCAGCCAGTTCGGCATCGTGGATCACCGCGCCCGGCAGCGCCCGGTCGACCAGCGTCGCATCGTCGTTATAGGCGCGGTCGGCAAAGATCTCGCCGGCCCAGCGGCAGCCCAACTCCTCGACCGCCGCCTGCTGCTGCGTCGCCGCCAGCACCATGACGATGATCTCGGGATCGACCGCGAGCGCCCCCTCGTAGGCGGCCAGCGCCATGGCCTTGTCCTCGGCGCACATGTTGGCCAGCGCGCCGTGCAGCTTGAGGTGCCGCACCTTGCCGCCCGCCATGCCCGCCATCGCCTGCGCCGCGCCGAGCTGGTAGGCGGTCAGGTTGCGCAGGCTGGCCGACGACAGCTGCATCCGCCGCCGCCCGAACCCCTGCAGGTCCGGAAAACCCGGGTGCGCGCCGATGCCGGTGCCATGGTCGACGGCGCGTTTCATCGTCGCCGCCATGACGTCGGGATCGCTGGCGTGAAACCCGCAGGCGATATTGGCCGAGGTGATCACCTCCAAGAGCGCCGCGTCCTGCCCCATGACCCAGGGCCCGAAGCTTTCACCCATATCCGCGTTGAGATCGACGCTGGTCATCCTGCGCTCCCCTTTTTTCTGTCGTGTCTAGTGGTCGTGATGCTCGCCGTTGGAAAACCCGCTGACCAGCTTGTAGCCCAGAAGGTCCGGAACATCGCCGGGGTGCCGTACCAGCGGCTCGACCCGGCGCGGCATCTCCTTGAGCGCGGCGCGATGGGCCGCCTCGGCCGCCAGTGCCTCGTCCATCGATACGAAGCGGAAGCGCAGCTCGGCCCCGGCGGGCGCCTGCGCGATGCTCGGCAGATCGGCGGGAATGACCGTGGCCAGGCGCGGATAGCCGCCTGTCGTCTGGCACTCGGCCAGCAGCACGAAGGGGGCGCCGTCTCCGGTCACCTGGATGTCGCCGGGGGTGATGATCTCGGAGACCACCGACAGCCCCCCCTCGACGCCGAAGGGCTCGCCCTCGGCCACGACCTTGGCGCCCATCCGGTTGGCGCGGGCGTCGCGGGTGAAGCGGGTGGTCTCGAGCCGGGCGCGCTGCTCCTCGGGGAAGAGCCGGGTCTGCAGGCTCTCGACCACGCGCAATGCGCCGCCCGAAAAACGGTCCTCGACAGCCAGCTTGCGTGCCACGGCGCTGCCGCGGTCGGCACCCACGCGAATGCGGTCGCCTGCCTCGATCGCCCGGCCGAGCCCGGCCGTCAGATGCGCCGAGACCGCGCCGAGGATCTCGTCAGGCGCAAGCCCCCCGCCCACCGACAGGTAGCCATAGGCCCCGGCCTGCAGCGGGCCGATCTCCAGAACCGCGGCCTTGGGCAGCGCGTGGCAGGCGTGCCAGACAACCGGCGCGCCGTCGATGCTGGCGCGCATCGGCGCGCCGGTCAGCGCGATGCGCAGATCGCAGCCCGCCTCGAAGCGCCCGCCCATGCCGCCCATCTCCAGCGCCGCGCTCTCGCCCTGCCCGAGCAGCGCCGCAGCCTCGGCCAGCGCCATGCGGTCCATGGCGCCGCCCCGTGACAAGCCATAGGCGATCCAGCCCGGACGCCCGCCATCCTGCACGGTGACCGCCGGCCCGGCGCGATGGACGATCAGCTCGCGGCGCGTGGTTCCGGTCATGGCCTTGCTCATGACAGCGCCTCCCAGCTCGCCCCGCCGTCGGGATCGTCCTGCATCCGGTTAAAGACCTCCTCCGAAACCTGCGGGAATTCCACCTCGTCGCCCGGCGCCAGCAGGAAAGGCCGCTCGGCCCCGAGCCGGAACAGCGGCGCGGCGGTCTGGCCGACGTGGCGCCAGCCGGTCGGCGCGGTGACCGAGAAGATGACGAATTGCCGGATCGCCAGCACCAACGCCCCCTGCGGCACGCGCGGCGTCAGCGCCTGCTGGCGCGGGATGTTCCACACCTCCGGCAACTCACCCAGATAGGGCTGGCCCGGCGCGAAGCCAAGCGCCGTCACCCGCACCCGCGCCGAGGACAGCGAGGCCACCGCCTCGGCCTCGGTCATCCCCGCCACCTGTGCCGCCTCCGCCAGCTGCGGCGCGAGGGTGCCGCCATAAGCGGTAGGAATGCGGTGCAGGCGGCGGCCGTGCGGCAACTCGGCCTGCAGCCAGTCGCGCGAGCTTATCAGCGCGCGCAGCCGCGCCTCGAGCGTGGCATGCTTGAGCGCCAGCGGATCGAAGCGCAGATAGGCCGAGACCAGCGACGAGGATATCTCCTCCACCCCCTCCCAGCTTTCGCGCTCCAGCGCGGCACGGAAGGCCAGCGCGGCGCGGTTGGCAGGCTCGCTCAGCCGGTCGCCGAAGCTCACCAGCATGCCGTCGATGCCAGCGGTGCGCAGCAGGGGATAGGAAGACGTATGGGTCATGCGCGGGACGTTAGCGATGTCCCGCGCGGCTGCAACAGGCAATGACCGTCGCCGGCCCCGGGACCGGCCCTGCGTTTCTTCCAGACAGACGTTCCTTCGGGAGGACGCGCGCAGCGCGGTGGCAGCGAAGGCCCTTGCCCGCCCTGTCAGTGCCGCGTCTGCTTGGCCTGTTCGCGCTCGGCAAGCTCGATCGCCTCTTCCACGTCCTGCGGATCGTCCGAGGGCACGGCGTAGCTGCCCGACATCCACTTCGCCAGATCGACATCGGCGCAGCGTTTCGAGCAGAAGGGGCGGTATTTCTCGTCGGTCGGCTTGGCGCAGATCGGACAGCTCATGGCAGCATCCCCGGTTTCAGCACCTCGCTCAGCGGCACGCGCTCGCGCTTGCGCTGCAGCTCCATGAGCCCCAGCTGGGTCCAGCCGGCGAGGATGGTTTCGGTGGCGTCGGTCTTCAGCGCCGCGCGCAGCACGGTCTCGAGCTGGCGGCGCTCTTTTTTCGGGATCGGCGCGGGATCGACGATGATCTGCCCGCCAAGCCCGCGCAGGCGCAGCTGCCGGGGCAGCTCGCGCAGGGCGGCGATATTGGCCTTGAGCCCCGCCGCCGGAGAGGTATCGCCGCCGGTATTCACGTCCACCGCGACCAGCGCGCGGGTGGGCTCGATGCTCATCGAGCCGCCCCCGGGCAGCGGCACCAGCGGGCGCTGCAAGGCGGCGATCATCTCGTGCACGTCATGGCGCTCGAAGGCGCCGGGCTCTGCGTCCACGTCGCCCTCGTCCCACTCGCGCCAGGCCATGGAATGCGGCCCGTCGCCCTCGACCAGCAGTTCGGCCTTGCCCGAGACATCCGCCATCACCTGCGCGCAAAGCTGCGCCATGGCGGCGATGTCCTCAGCGATCTCGTCCGCATTGCCCTCGGCGCAGGAAGAGCGCAGGATCAGGCCGTTCTCGGCCTCGTTGGCGCCGGGCATGACCTCATGGGCAATCTCGAGCAGGCTCTCGCGGATGTCCTCGTCCTTGATGCGGCGCGAGATGTTCAGCCCCGGCGCGCCGGGCGTGACGATGGCGTAGCGCGACTTGAAGAGGATGCGGGTGGTGACCGGGATCGCCTTGCCCGGCTCGGCAAAGCCGGTGACCTGCACGATCAGTGGCTGGCCGGGTGCCAGCCCCTTGACCTGCCGCAGGAAGGCCGAGCCCTCGGGCGTGTCGAGGAACATGCCGCCCTGCCCCTTCATCGGGCGCTGCGCGATGCCTCGGTAGATGGTGCCCGGGCGCGCGTGATCGCTGTCGATCAGCAGGTCCTCGAGCTTGCCGTCGACGATCAGCGCGGCGGCTTCCGCCTCGCCGAGCTGGTCGAGCGCGATGGTGCGTCCCTTCATGCGAGGCCCCTTTGGTCAGTCTGCAGGTTTATAGAGCGGGTAGCCCGCCGCGAGCAGCAGGTTCGCGGTCTCGGCCATCGGCAGGCCGACAACCGAGGTGAAGCTGCCGTTGATCCACGGGATGAACGCCCCGGCGAGACCCTGGATGCCGTAGCCCCCGGCCTTGCCCTGCCAGTCGCCCGAAGCGAGGTAGGCGTTCAGTTCCTCGTTGGAGAGGTTCTTCATTTGCACCTGGGTTACAACGTCGCGTTCCCAGATGCGGCTCCCGCGGCGCACCGCGACGGCGGTGATCACCCGGTGACGGCGGCCAGAGAGCTTGGTGAGAAACTCCGCGGCCTCGCCCGCGTCGCGGGGCTTGCCGAGGATGCGGCGCCCGAGCGCGACGGTGGTGTCGGCCGAGAGCACGATCTCGTCGTCTGCAGAGGGAATCGCCTGCGCCTTCTCGCGCGCGAGCCGCACGCAGTAAGGGCGGGGCAGCTCGCCCGGCATCGGGTCTTCGTCGATGTCGGGCGGGCGGATGTCGTCGGCGGTGACGCCAAGCTGCGCGAGCAGATCGCGCCGCCGGGGCGAGCCGGAACCGAGGACGAGTTTCATGCGCGGACCTCCCGTGTCCGTGTCAGGGAACGCGGGATCCGCCATGAGATTCCGGGTCATGCGGAGTTACTTGAAGCGGTAGTTGATCCGGCCCTTGGTCAGATCATAGGGCGTCATTTCCACCTGAACCTTGTCGCCGGCAAGAACCCGGATGCGGTTTTTCCGCATCTTACCTGCCGTATGCGCGATGATCTCATGGCCGTTCTCTAGCTCGACCCGAAACGTCGCGTTGGGCAGGAGTTCCTTCACGACACCGGGAAATTCGAGCGTATCTTCCTTGGCCATGCTTTCTCCTGAAAATGCAGTCCCGCTGACTTTCGCGGAACGCGGATGCATATGCGCCCAAACGGGGCAATTTTCAAGCCCACAATTGCAGATTGTCGGGAATAGGCTCTAGCGCAGCGCCCGCTGGGTCACGGGGCCGTCGCGGCCGGACTGATCGTCCCAGTGGCTTCGGTTCAGCACGACGCCATCGTTACGGACCCGCGCGACGGCGTCAAGGTCAACCTCGGCATAGGTCCAGCCGGGTTGTCCGAGTCGGCCCTCGGCGATCACCCCGGTGGCGGGAAAGCCGGTGTCGGGCGGACAGAAGACCCCGCCCATGCCCATGTTGGTATCCACCGCCTCGGACCAGTCGCAGCTTCCGACCGTCGAGGCCATGACCGCGATGCACTGCTGCTCGAGCGCGCGGGCCATGGCGCCGATGCGCACCCGGCTGTAGCCCGCCAGCGCCTCGGTGCAGGAGGGCACCAGCAGCAGATCGGCGTCGCGCAGCGCCCGGCCGAGCAGCGGGTACTCGCTGTCGTAGCAGATGAGGATGCCGATCTTGCCGAGCGCGGTGTCGAAGAGCTGCAGCGGCGCGCCGCCAACAACGTGCCAGTCCTCCCGCTCGAAACGGGTCATGATCTGCTTGTCCTGAAACCCCATGCCGCCGCCGGGCGCGAAGAAGCGCGCGCGATTGACCGGGCGCGGACCGAGGGCGGCATCGAAGACCGGGGCGGAGGCGGCGAGGATGTGGGCCTTGTACTTGCCAGCGAGTTCCGAGTGCAGCGCATCCACCTGCGGCATGCGCTCGGAGACCGCGTGCAGCGAGGCCTCGAGATCACCTGCCGCGGCGCGCCCGGCCAGCGTCGCGATCTCCATCGCGCCATATTCGGGGAAGACCAGGAGCTCTGCGCCCTGCCCCGCGGCCTCGGAGACCCAGGTCTCGGTCTTTGCGGCATAGGCGTCCCAGTCCTCGAGGAAGTCCATCGGGTAAGCAGCAGTGGCGATCTTCATGCATGGTGTCCTTGGCTGGCGGGGTCGAAGGGTCTCTGCCCCCGTCCGCTGCGCGGACTCCCGAGGCGTATGTGAAGAGAGAAGGAAAGGTCAGGCGATGTCGTCGTCGAGGTCACGAAGCCAGAACTGCAGGGTGTGGTCGGTCTGCTCGGGCTGGTCGACGTCGCGCCAGCGGAAGCGGGCGACGACGCCCTGGAGCGGCGCGTAGCCGCGCTTGCGCCAGAACGTGTCGAGCGGGGTGTAGGCGGCGGGGCGCAGCGGGTGATCCGCGGGGCGCTGCACGGCGCAGAAGGCGCTGTAGCGGCGGCCGAGCGCGCGGGCGTGTGCCTCGCGCGCCTCGAAGAAGCGGTGACCGATGCCCTGCCCGCGCGCCTCGGGCAGCAGCACCGACTCGGCGCAGTAGAAGATGTCGGCCAGCGCGAGTCCGGTGGCGGCGAAGGGCGCGGCGAAATCCTCGGCGTGATCCTCCATCGGGGTGCCGGTGGCGGCGCCGACGAGGCGCGGGCCCGCAAAGGCGCCGACCAGCACGGCCCCGGCGCTGGTGCGGTAGCTTTCCAGGTAGCGCCGCTCGTAATCCAGATCGCCGTCGTAGAGATAGGGCCAGTCGCGAAACACCGCGATGCGCAGCCGCGCCACGTCGTCGAGCGCCGAATCGAGCGCCGCGCCGGTCAGGACACGAACCTCGGTCACCGCGGTCACGAGACCTGCCGGATCCAGTCGGCGAGATTGTAGTAGGTGACGACCCGGGTGATCTTGCCGTCCTCGAGCGAGAAGAAGGACCCAGCCGGCAGGCGGTATGTCTGGCCCCGCGCCTCGGGCAGGCCCGCGTCGGTGCTGAGATAGGTGCCGTTCACCGTGAATTCGGCGGCGGCGCGGGTGCCGCCCTCTGCTTCGAAGACCACCATATCGGTCAGGTGCTCGTCGTAGCAGTGGGACATGTGGGCGCAGAACTCGGCGAACTTCGTCTTGCCCGAGCGGATCTGCCCCTCGTTCACGTGATGCGCGATGTCGGGCGAGAGCAGCTCGAGCATGGCATCGGTGTTCTTGGCGTTGAAGGCGGCAAAATAGGCTTGGATCGTTTCGGTGGCCGTCATGTGTCTCCCCACCGGGTCTTGAGCTTTTGGTAAATCTGGTCGCGGGTCTGGCGGTAGGCGTTGAGCTTGGTCTCTCGGGTCTCGCCGAGCCCCGTCGGATCCATGATCGGCCAGTATTCCACCGTCAGATGGAAGAAGCGGGTCAGATCCAGCGCGGCGCGCTGCGAGGCGGGCGACATGGCCACGATCAGGTCGAATCCGGAAAGCGTCTCGCCCATCTCCTCGAGCTCCTCGAAGCTGCGCGAGCGGTGGCGCGACAGCTCGACGCCGATCTCCTGGCAGACCGAGATCGCGAAGCCGTCGATCTCGAGATCGTTCACCACGCCGACGGACTGCACATAGGTGCCCTGACCGTGGAGCTTTTTCATGATGCCCTCGGCCATGGGCGAGCGCACCGCGTTGTGGTCGCAGCAGAAGAGCACCGATTGCGGCAGCTTCGGCACGCGATCAGCCCCCGAAATGCAGCACGCAGATGAGTGTGAAAAGGCGCCGCGCGGTGTCTATGTCGACCTCGGCCTTGCCCTCGAGCCGCTCCTGCAGGATGCGCGCGCCCTCGTTGTGGATGCCGCGGCGGGCCATGTCTATGGTCTCGATCTGGCTCGGTGCCGCCGTCTTCACCGCATCGAAGTAGCTTTTGCAGATCTGGAAGTAGTCCTTCACCACCTGCCGAAAGGGCGCGAGCGACAGGTGGAACTCGGCTGCCGGATCTCCAGCGTCGGTGGTGATGTCGAAAACCAGCCGCTTGTCGCGGATCGACAGGCCGAGCGCATAGGGACCGTCGGGCACGTCGCGGCCGTTGCGCGCCGGCAGGCAGAAGCTGTTGTCCTCCATGAGATCGAACATGGCCACGCGCCGCTCCTGCTCGATCTCCGGGGTCGGAGGCGGCAGGTTGGCGTCGTCAAGCTCGATACGGGCGATGGTGCTCATGGGCGCGTCCTCGGCTGCGGCTCCGGAATCTGTAGCCAATGCGCGGGGATGGGGCAATGCGACTTGCGACTCATGGGGCAGAAGCGGCGACGCCCCCGCCCCGGACGATCAGCCGTTGAGCTTGCGCAGCCGCGCGGTGACCGACATGCCGTGCGCCTGCAGGCTTTCCGAGGTCGCCAGCACCTCGGCGGCGGGGCCGATGGCGCGCAGCGCATCGGGCGACATCTTCGCCAGCGTGGTGCGCTTGACGAAATCGAGCACCGACAGCCCCGAAGAGAAGCGCGCCGAGCGCGCGGTGGGCAGCACGTGGTTCGGCCCGCCGACGTAATCGCCGATCGCTTCCGGGGTCCATTGGCCGAGGAAGATCGCCCCGGCGTGACGGATTTTCTCGGACAGCGCTTCGGGCTCGGCAACGCAGAGCTCGAGGTGCTCGGGCGCCACCCGGTTCGACAGGGCCGCCGCCTCGTCGAGATCGCGGCAGATGATGACTGCGCCGAAGTCGCGCCAACTGGCGCCGGCGATGCCGCGGCGCTCGAGCACCTCGAGCTGCCGGGCGACCTCGTCGGCCACCTTTTGAGCAAGGCCCGCGTCGGGGGTGATCAGGATCGACTGGGCGCTCTCGTCGTGCTCGGCCTGGCTGAGCAGGTCGAGGGCGATGAACTCGGGATCATTGCCTTCGTCGGCGATGACGAGGATCTCGGAGGGGCCGGCGATCATGTCGATGCCGACCTTGCCGAAGACCCGGCGCTTGGCGGCAGCGACGAAGGCATTGCCCGGGCCGGTGATCTTGTCCACGGGCGCGATGCTTTCGGTGCCATAGGCGAGCGCGGCGATCGCCTGCGCCCCGCCGATCCGGTAAATCTCGTCGACCCCGGCGATGCGCGCCGCCAGCAACACCAGCGGGTTGGCCACGCCATCAGGCGTCGGCACGGCGATGCAGAGCCGCTCGACACCCGCCACCTTGGCGGGAATGGCGTTCATCAGCACCGAGGACGGATAGCTGGCAAGTCCGCCCGGCACATAGAGACCGGCCGCTGAGACCGGCGTCCAGCGCCAGCCGAGGGTCGCGCCGTCGGGGTCTGTCCACTGCGCATCCTCGGGCATCTGCCGCACGTGGTAGGCGCGGATGCGCTCGGCGGCGATCTCCAGCGCGGCACGCTCGGCTGCGGGGACCTGCGCGCAATAGGCGTCGATCTCCTCGGGAGTGAACCGCAACCCGGCCGCCTCCAGCTCGAGCCGGTCGAACTTGGCGGTCATCTCCAGCACGGCGGCGTCGCCGCGGGCGCGCACGTCGGCGATGATGCCCGCGACGATGTCATCCACGTCGGGGCTGTCCTCGCGCTTGGCGCTGAGCAGCTGGGCGAACTCCAGCTCGAAATCCGGGTCGGTCGTGTCGAGAAAGACGGGCATGGGCGGTCTCCTTGTCGCGAGACTGCTTAGAGAGAAGCGCCGCCCGGCTCAAGTGGCGCGCCGGGGGATTCGCCCGCATCCCTTGACATGGATCAGCCCGAAAAACATGCGACTCGCCTAATATGTCGAAATCGGCATGGGAGAGCCGATGCATTTCGGAGGAGCAAAGATGTTTCAGAAGACATTTGCAGCCATGGGGCTGGTGGTTGCGGCGAGTGCCTTCTGCGCTGGCGGATCGGCCGTGGCGCAGAGCGCCGGAGAAACGGAATACATGAACGCCTGCGCCGCTTGCCATGGCGAGAAAGGCACCGGCGACGGGCCGCTGGCCGAACTGATGACCGTCGATCTACCCGACCTCACGCAGATCTCGGCGCGGAACGACGGCGCGTTTCCGATGCTCGACGTCATTCAGATCATCGACGGGCGCAGCGGCATCCGGGGGCATGGCTACCCGATGCCGGTCTGGGGGCAGCGGTTCAAGGAAGCGCTTTCCATAGACATCGGCCCCTACGCCAGCGAGATCGTGACGCGAGGACGGATTCTCGCCCTCGCGCAGCACCTGGAATCGATCCAGGCGCAGTAGGTTCGGAAAGGAGTCAGGCCCGGTGGTTCAGGACCACCGGTTCAGGCCCCGTGATCCGGCACCTGCCCCGACACCGCGGTGTAGGGCCGGGTCACATCCTTGAGACGCAACTCCAGCGCCTCGACCTCGGCACGCAGCGCGCCGTCACCGGCGAAGGTCAGCTCGACGAATCCTGCTCCCTCCTCGCCCGGCTCGAATTTCACCGAGAGCAGCGAGAGCACGGTGTCCTTCTCGCCCGGGTTCACCCCTTGCGCCGAGACCTTCAGGACGTTCTCGATCACCAGAAGCGATCGCACCCGCTCCGGCGGCGAGACATGCACGCCATCCTCACGGCGCAGCCGGTTGATCAGCAGCGCCAGCCGGTGGTGACGCTTCTCCCAGGCCACGTCGGCCACGGTCGTCACCGAATCCTGCGCAAGGGCCGAAAGGACCTGCAGGTCCTCCGGATCCATGGCACCCAGGTTGAGCGGTTGGTTGCCCGCGTCTTCGAATCTTGCGTCCTCGGTCACTCGCCCTTCACCCGTTCGATTTTGGCGCCCACGCCGCGCAGCTTGCGGACCACGTGCTCGTAGCCGCGGTCCAGATGATAGACCCGGCTTACCACGGTTTCGCCTTCCGCGGCGAGACCCGCGAGGATCAGCGACACCGAGGCGCGCAGGTCGGTGGCCATCACCGGGGCGCCCTTGAGCTTGTCGACCCCGGTGACCCGTGCGGTGCCGCCGTGCACGTCGATCTTGGCTCCCATGCGCAGCAATTCGGGGGCATGCATGAAGCGGTTCTCGAAGATCTTCTCTTCCAGCACGCTCTCGCCCTCGGCGGTGCAGAGCAGCGCCATCATCTGTGCCTGCAGGTCGGTGGGGAAGCCCGGGAAAGGCTCGGTGGTCACGTCCACCGCCTTCACCCGGCCGTTCTTGCGCGCCACCTTGAGACCCGTGGGCGTCTCCTCGACCGAAATGCCCGCCGCGTCGAGCTTCTCGCAGAAGCTCTCAACCAGCGCGATGGTGCCGCCAAGGCACTCCACCTCGCCGCCGCAGATCGCCGGGGCAAGCATGTAGGTGCCCAGCTCGATGCGATCGGTGACCACGCGGTGGGTCGCACCGCCCAGCGTCTCGACACCCTGAATCTCGATGGTGGAGCTGCCCTCGCCCTCGATCTGCGCGCCCATCTTGCGCAGGCACTGCGCCAGGTCGACGATCTCGGGCTCGCGCGCGGCGTTCTTGATCACCGTGGTGCCCTTGGCCAGCGTCGCGGCCATCAGCGCGTTCTCAGTGGCACCCACAGAGGCGAAGGGGAAATCGACGATGCCACCCTTGAGACCGCCCGAGGGGGCCTTGGCATGCACGTAGCCGTCGCGCAGGTCGAGCTCGGCGCCCATGGCTTCGAGCGCCTTGAGGTGCAGGTCCACAGGGCGCGCGCCGATGGCGCAGCCACCGGGCAGCGAAACCTCGGCATGGCCAAAGCGTGCCAGCAGCGGGCCGAGCACGAGGATCGAGGCGCGCATCTTGCGCACGATGTCATAATCGGCGCGAGTCGAGGTCAGCGCGTGGCTCGACATGGCCAGGACCTGCCCGTCATTCAGCGACTGCACCTCGGCGCCAAGCGACTGCAGCAGCAGCGTCATGGTGCGGATGTCCGACAGCCGCGGCGCATTGGTCAGCGTGAGCGGCTGATCGGACAGCAGGGTGGCCGGCATCAGCGTGAGACAGGCGTTCTTCGCCCCGGCAATCGGAATTTGTCCCGAAAGCGGGCCGTTGCCCGTGACGACGATCGAATCCATTAACTGTCCTTTTCACTGCTCTGCCCGTCTTCGGGCTTGTTATCTTCTGTCGGCGCGGCATTGCGCGCCTTGGCCTGCGCCTTGCGCCGGGCGAGATTCGCCTTCAGCGCGGCTTTTAGACGGGTTTCGCGCTCCTGCGCAGGGGATGTTCGGGGGCTGTTTTTCGGCTCCATGAACTTTCTTTACTTGAGAGGCAAAAAACCGTCCAGATTGCGCTTGCACCCCCCGGCGTTTGCCCTTAGACACCGCGCCACGCCACGAGGCACACCGACGCAACCTAGCGCGGACGCTTCGAAAGGCGAACCGGCGCTGCTGTAGCTCAGTGGTAGAGCACTCCCTTGGTAAGGGAGAGGTCGACAGTTCAATCCTGTCCAGCAGCACCACTTAAATCCCTGAAATCGCTAGATTTCGCGAGACCCTCTCCCAGGGTGGCCTCTCGCGCTCCGGGCCTTGCCGAGACGCCTCCGCGCTGCCGCGCTGGCTCCTGCATGCGCTTGGTCCGGTAGATCAGGGCTTTATCGGAGCACGTCGCCAGGGCTCTTGGCGCGCCACCGCGCAGCGCGCACCGAGCTGCCGCAAGGGCATCCCGAAGCCCCCGTATCCTGCGCATTTTCCGACCCCCGGAAGCGGTCCTTGCGTCACCCCGGCGCGTCACCCCGGCGTCACCCCGACTCCGGCGCGGAAACGAGTCGCGCCCAGATCGCACGGCACCGCGATTCTCCGCCGCGAAAACTGCCCCCCGCGAATCGATACACACGAGTCGCAGGAGGCGAACGTCACGTCACCCGGGTCGGCCCGGCACCCCGTTGTCGGCGAGCGCGCGATTCCGGTAGCGGCGATCCTCGGTCACATCCGCGCCGAACCAGTCCGGCGGAGTGAAAGCCAGTGCGGCCTCCACCGTATCGAATTCCACCTCGACCATCACCAGCGGCGCCAGCGCGCCGGCAAAGACGTCGAGCTCGAAGCCGGTGCCATCCGCCAGCGCGCCCACGTAGCGGGTCTTCTCGACCACGCGCCCGCCGGTCGTCGGCCAGAGTTCCTCGAACTGGGCGCGCCCGATCTCGATCTCGCGCTCCATCCGCGCCAGCCCGCCCTCGGATTTCAGCGTCAGGAAATAGGCGCCGCCCTTCTCGCGCAGGCGCAGCTCGATGGAATCGCCCTCGAGCGTGACATACCCCTGTCGCACCGGCTTGGATTTCAGCCCCTCGAGCACCGGCAGGCGGGCGACGAGGAACTTGCGCTCGATCTCCACGCCGCCGCTCATTTGCCGAACACCCGGGCAACAAGTTCGTCATGCAGCGTCGCGTAGGCCGCGCTTGCCGCGCTCGACGGGGCCGAGACCATGACCGGCGCGCGATGCACCCCCATGCGCTCCACGTCCGAGGTAAAGGGGATCGACGCCGCGAGCAGCCGCTTGCCGTGCTCCCGGCGCATCTCGTCCATGGTCTCGCCATGCAACGACTTCACCCCCTGCGCCATGGAAAAGAAGCCGTGCAACTTCTTCACCGGCAGGTCGTGCTCGCGGAAGAACGCCTTGAGCTGCTCGAAGGTGCGCTGCGAGAGCGTCGTCGGGATCACCGGCACGACAACGGCATCCGAGGCGCGGAAGACGTTCTCCGACAGGGTCGAGATGTTCGGCGGGCAATCCAGAAGGATCACGTCATAGTCGCCCTTCACCGCCTTCAGCGCCTTCTTGAGCCGAGAGCGCGAGTTGCGCATCCTCGCCAGAAATACGTCGAAGTCGCGGAAGGTCATATTCGCGGGCAAGATGTCGAGATTGTCGAAATCGCTGCCGCGGATGGCCTTGGTGAAGCGCGCGACGTCGTCGAAGAAACGCGTCTCGGTCAGCTTCTTCGATGGCTTCACCCGGAAGTAGAACCCCGAGGCGCCCTGCGGATCGAGATCGCAGAGCAGCACCCGCCGCCCGCCCTGCGCCAGCGCATAGGCGAGATTGACGGAGGTCGCGGTTTTTCCCACGCCGCCCTTGTTGGAATAGCAGGCGATGATCTTCATGGTTTTCCCCCGTGGAACAGGTCGCGGAACGTCTGGCGGGTCTCGGCGCTGTTGAAGGCGGCAAAGCTGCCGACAACCCGTGCGCGCTCGGCCAGCTGGCGGTCGTGCAGCACAAGGACCAGCGCGCCGACGCTCTGGGCAATCTGCAGGTTGCCCGGTGTCGCCCCCTCGAGACGCCCGAGAAAGGCCTGCAGGCTCTCCTGCTGCACCGAGTAATCGTTGAAGAGGCCGAGGTTGTCCTGCAGTTTCTTGAGCGGCTTGATGATCTGCTTGAAGGGCTTTGCCGGGAAGAGCGGCGCGAAGAACTCCATGAGGTAGCGCAGCTTCTTGCAGTGGATGCGCAGCTCGTGGACCTCGTGGTCGGGTGTGCCCTCGTCGATGCCCTCGGCAATGGCGCAGATCCTTCGGTAGCGTTTCCAGATCAGCTTGCAGGCGAAGTCGTAGGCGGACAGATCAGCCTTGCCCCCCTTTGCCAGCTTCTTGCGCTTGTCAAAGAGCTTGATGAGCGCCTTGATCTCCTTGCGGTAGGCAGTGCTGCGCAGGTGTGCCGCAAGCGATTGGTGTTCCCCCGTCCGCTCCTGCGCGAAAAGCGCGAACATCCGGTCGAGCCCGCCGTGCAGGCTGGCGGGCACCATGCCGTAGAAGCCGTCCCGCTCCAGCAGGTAGACATCAAGATCCCGCAGCCGCCCGGTGGGCGTCATGAGGTCGGAAAAGCGCGCCTTCAGTTCGGCGGTCAGCTCCGCGTCGTAGACATCCCTGAAAAGGCTCAGCACCGAGCGGACCTTGCGCAGCGCGATGCGGTAGTCGTGCAGGAACTCGGTGTCGTCATCGGCGATCACCCCGGCCTCGTTGGCCCGCGCCACATGCAGATAGGCGGCGATGATGTCGCTCGCAGCATCGAAGGCCCCGGTCTCGCGATCCAGTGAAACGACCGGCTTGGGGGTGTAGTCGCTCAGACCCGGAAAGAGCTTTGCATAGAGCCCGGCCTCGCCGAGCGCCGTGCCGCCCGCATCCTCGACCATAGCGCGCAGCCGCTGCAGCGCCTTGTCGTAGCCGCGCAGCCCCTGCAGCTGCAGCACCAATACGGTTCCGCCCCCGGTCGCCGCCAGCTCGATAAGCTGCGCCCGCGCCTGCGTCTTGCCCTCGTCATCCAGCAGCGACAACGTTCCCCGGCGCAGCGTGCCCGCGCCCACTGGGAGCAGGCAGCGCAGCGAAGAGAGGTCCGAGAGCGCCCCCTTGACCGGCCCCTCGGGAAGGTCGCTGACGAAGCGGGCCCCGGCGGCACCGCGCTGCACGAGAGGCGCGCCCGCAGGCCGCAGCAGCTCGAACCGCTCGTCCGCCTCGACCAGCAGCCTGCCGGAGTTCCGGAGCCTCTGATCGAAGCTGTCTCGGACCTGGAAGGCGCTGCTGCCCTCCTGCCAGACCAACCGCGCGGCAAGGCCGCCGACGGGCGCGCCCATCAGCCGCTCCAGCGCCGCTTCGGGCAGGAGATAGAGTGCAAGGGTCTCCGGGCTCATCGTACCTTCTTTCTGCTCTTGCGCAGGTAGTCTTCGATCAGTGTCTCGACGATCTTCTGCACGCTTGTATCTTCCTCGATCGCGCGCAGTTTGAGCGCCTTCAGGGTCTCGCCGCTGAGCCGAAGGGAGGTGTTCTTCTTCTCATCTTCCTGTGCATCCTTGGCCTTGGGCTGTTTGACCTTCGCCATGCTGCGCACCTTTCCTGTATGTGACGTCATGATGTCATTCCTGCGACCGGCCCGCAACGCGGTTTTCCCTGAAATCAACACGCTCGGCCTACTCATCTGTTCGTGAATGAACAGAGTGCTGCGGATGACAGCGCCGCCGCGAGCGCTTAGGTACCCAGCATGGCTGACGAAGGAGATGCAGACCATGCGGAACCTTGTTGTACTCGGGCTGGTGCTTGCCGCTGCCACGCCCCTCTCCGCGCAAAGTGAGAAGGCGGCACGCTGCGAGACCTCGGCAAAGATGGTCATGGAAGCGGTGCAGGCGCGTAAGGACGGAATTTCCCTCAAGCGGACCGAGCGCGAGCTGCGCCGGGCGCTCGACCGCGACACCGGCGCTTCGCTCGCGCAATGGATCTACGAGCTGCCGGAGAAGGATCTGACCCTCGACGTGGGTCGGACGTGGGAGCAACAGTGCCTCACGCAATGAGCCCTCAGAGCTGACGGGCACCGACGTCGCGCTTCCGCGCGGCGCCGGAGTCGGCTATCCGCAACGAATGATGAAATCCCCGGTCGAGTCGCATGGACTCGGCTCCGTTGTGCATTGATACTCCGACCATGAGTCTTCCACCCGGTTTCCTCGACGAGTTGCGCACGCGCACGAGCCTGTCTCAGGTCGTGGGCCGCAAGGTCATGTGGGACAGCCGGAAATCGAACCAGGCCAAGGGGGACATGTGGGCGCCCTGCCCGTTCCACCAAGAGAAGTCCGCGTCCTTCCACGTCGATGACCGCAAGGGCTTCTACTACTGTTTCGGCTGCCACGCGAAGGGCGACGCCATCTCCTTCATCCGCGAGAGCGAGAACGTCGACTTCATGGAAGCCGTCGAGATCCTCGCCCGCGAGGCCGGGATGCCAATGCCGGCGCGCGATCCGCAGGCCGCGCAGAAGGCCGACCGCCGCAGCCAGCTCGCCGAGGTGATGGAACAGGCGCTGCGCTTTTACCGGATGCAGCTGCGCACCAGCGCCGCCGCCGAGGCGCGTGGCTATCTCGAGCGGCGCGGCCTCAAGCAGGAGGTGCAGGACCGGTTCGAGCTCGGCTTCGCGCCGAACGGCTGGCAGGGGCTCTGGGATCACCTGCGCGGACAGGGCGTGGCCGAGGATCTGATCCTCGGCGCCGGGCTGGCCAAGCCCTCGGACAAGGGCCGCGCGCCCTATGACGTCTTCCGCAACCGCATCATGTTCCCGATCCGCGACGGTCGCGGCCGCGCGATCGCCTTTGGCGGGCGGGCGATGGATCCGCGCGACAATGCGAAATACCTCAACTCGCCCGAGACCGATCTCTTCGACAAGGGCCGGAACCTCTACAATCACGCGCCCGCGCGCGAGGCGGCGGGCAAGGGCCAGCCGCTGATCGTTGCCGAGGGCTACATGGATGTGATCGCCCTCAGCGAAGCCGGGTTCGAAGCCTCGGTCGCGCCGCTCGGCACGGCGGTGACCGAGCATCAGCTCGCCCTCCTATGGCGTATCGCCGACGAGCCGGTGATCGCCCTCGACGGCGACAAGGCCGGGCTGCGCGCCGCCTACCGGGTGATCGACACGGCCCTGCCCTTGCTGGTGCCTGGCAAAGGGCTGCGGTTCGCCCTCATGCCCGAGGGGCAGGACCCCGATGATCTGCTCCGCGCGAAGGGTCCGCAGGCGGTGAAGGCCGTGCTCGACCAGGCGCTGCCCATGGTGCAGCTTCTCTGGCGGCGCGAGACCGAAGGCAAGGTCTTCGACAGCCCCGAACGCAAGGCCGCCCTCGACGCGACGCTGCGCGCCGCGATCAAGCGGATCCAGCACCCCGACCTGCGCCGCCACTACGGCGACGAGATCAAGGACCTGCGTTGGCAGCTCTTCCGCGGCAAGCGCGGCGGCTCGTCCGGCGGGTTCTCGGGAAGCGCGAGCCAATACACCCCTTTCCGCAACGGCAGGCGTACGCAGAAATGGGGCCAGGCCGTGCCCATCGCGCCGAGCGCCTCGGCCAAGGCCTCGCTCCTGGTTGCCGCTGGCGACGCCGCCGAGACCCGCTTGCGCGAGGATGTCATCCTCGCCGTGCTGCTGCGCTACCCCGCGCTGATGGCCGAATTCGAGAGCCCGCTCGAGACGCTGCCCTGCCAGGACCCCTCGCACGCCGCCCTGCGCAGCCTTTTGCTGTCGGGGGTGACCGACGATCCCGAGACACTCCAGGACGAAGCGATGCAGAGAATCGGACCCGAGGCCCTTGATTCCCTGCTCGGGGCACGCCATGTGGCTGTCGTACCCTGCCTGCGACATTTCGGTGACAGCGAGCTCGCCCGCCTGACGGTGGCCGAGGAGTTCGCGAAAATCGCCGCTCAGGCTGGGCTCGTGGCCGAACTCGCCGAGGCTCTGGAAGACATGGAAAGCCTGGCGGACGAAGCCCTCACCTGGCGCCTGGGACAGGCAGCGCAGGCACGCAACCAGGCCGTGATGAACCGGTCCGAGGATGACGTGGAATTCGACGTGGGCGTGAATGGCGCCCGCATGGACAAGGAAGAACGCAGCGCCTTTGACGCGTTGCTGCAGCAGATTCGCTTTTCCAAAGGTCAGAACTAGATGGCCATTTAGGGAAACTGGAGGAAAAACCGGTAGACGGGTGGCCGAATCAAACGATTCCCCCCATGATTCGCAAAATCGAATCACTTCACTTGCGCGAGTGCCGGCCAGAACCGGCCCCTCCCTCTGACGGAGCACTTCATGGCAGCCAAAGACAACGACGACGCCAAGCCGGAAACTCAGGACGACGCACACAGCCTCGACATGAGCCAGGCCGCGGTCAAGAAGATGATCGCCGAGGCGCGCGAGCGTGGCTTTATCACCTATGACCAGCTGAACCAGGTTCTGCCGCCCGATCAGGTCAGCTCAGACCAGATCGAAGACGTGATGTCGATGCTCTCCGAAATGGGCATCCAAGTCACCGAAGAGGACGAGGAATCGGAAGACGGTGACGACAAGGCGAAGGGCTCGACCGATCTGGTCGACGCCTCGCGCGGTCGCGACGTCGCGCTGTCGTCCGGGGGCGCCGAGAAGCTCGACCGCACCGATGACCCGGTGCGCATGTACCTGCGCGAGATGGGCTCGGTCGAACTGCTCTCGCGCGAGGGCGAAATCGCCATCGCCAAGCGCATCGAGGCTGGCCGCAACACGATGATCGCGGGCCTCTGCGAAAGCCCGCTGACCTTCCAGGCGATCACCATCTGGCGCGAGGAACTTCTCAGCGAGGAAATCCTCCTGCGCGACGTGATCGACCTCGAGGCGACCTTCGGCAACCAGCTCGACGAGGACGGCGAGCTGGACGAGCCGGTGGTCGGCACCGGCGGCGACGCCTCGGCGCAGAAGCAGCGCAGCAACGAGCCCGAACTCGATGCCGACGGCAACCCGCTGCGCCGTGATGACGACGAGGACGAGGACGACCAGGCCAGCATGTCGCTGGCCGCGATGGAGACCGCGCTGAAGCCGCGCGTTCTGGAAACCCTCGACACGATCGCAGCCGATTACGAAACCCTGTCGGAAATGCAGGATGCCCGGATCAGCGCCACGCTGAACGAGGACGGCTCCTTCTCGGCCGAGGACGAGGCGCAGTACCAGCGCGTGCGTTCGGAAATCGTGGTGCTGGTGAACGGGCTTCACCTGCACAACAACCGCATCGAGGCGCTGATCGACCAGCTCTACGGCATCAACAAGCGGATCATGATGATCGACAGCTCGATGGTGAAGCTGGCCGACCAGGCCCGCATCAACCGCCGCGAGTTCATCGACGAATACCGTGGCCGCGAACTTGATCCGAACTGGATGGACCACATGGCGGCCAAGGACGGTCGCGGCTGGCAGATGTTCATCGAGCGCTTCTCGGACAAGGCAGAAGAGCTGCGTGCCGACATGGCGCAGGTCGGCCAGTACGTCGGCCTCGACATCAGCGAATTCCGCCGCATCGTCCAGCAGGTGCAGAAGGGCGAGAAAGAGGCGCGTCAGGCCAAGAAGGAAATGGTCGAGGCCAACCTGCGCCTCGTGATCTCCATCGCCAAGAAATACACCAACCGCGGGCTGCAGTTCCTCGATCTCATCCAGGAAGGCAACATCGGCCTGATGAAGGCCGTGGACAAGTTCGAGTACCGCCGCGGTTACAAGTTCTCGACCTATGCGACATGGTGGATCCGTCAGGCGATCACCCGCTCGATCGCCGACCAGGCGCGCACCATCCGTATCCCGGTGCACATGATCGAGACGATCAACAAGCTGGTCCGCACTGGCCGCCAGATGCTGCACGAGATCGGCCGCGAGCCGACCCCGGAAGAGCTGGCGGAAAAGCTGCAGATGCCGCTCGAGAAGGTCCGCAAGGTGATGAAGATCGCCAAGGAACCGATCTCGCTCGAAACGCCGATCGGCGACGAGGAAGATTCGCAGCTCGGCGATTTCATCGAGGACAAGAACGCGATCCTGCCGCTCGACTCGGCGATTCAGGAAAACCTCAAGGAGACCACCACCCGCGTGCTCTCCTCGCTCACCCCGCGTGAAGAGCGGGTTCTGCGGATGCGTTTCGGCATCGGCATGAACACCGACCACACGCTGGAAGAGGTTGGCCAGCAGTTCTCGGTGACCCGCGAACGGATCCGCCAGATCGAAGCCAAGGCCCTGCGCAAGCTCAAGCACCCGTCGCGGTCGCGCAAGCTGCGCTCCTTCCTCGACCAGTAAACGCGGAGGAACGCCCATGTCCTTCTGGTCTCGTCTCTTCGGCGGCGGCTCCGGCCCCGCCAAGGCAGAGCCGCAGGCGGAGGCCGTCGAATATAGCGGCTTCCGCATCTTTCCCACGCCGCAGCCGGCAGAGGGTCAGTTCCGCATCGCCGCCCGCATCGAGGGCGAGGTGAACGGCGAGACAAAGGTGCACGAACTGATCCGCGCCGACGTCATCCGCGACCGCGACGAGGCCGTAGAGGCGTCGATCCGCAAGGCCAAGCAGATGATCGACGAACAGGGCAGCCGGCTCTTCGGCTGAAGCGCGCCCGCGGAACGCAAGACGCCGCCCTCCGGGGCGGCGTTTTCTTTTGCGGCGCCGGCCAAGTCTGGCTGGTTTACTCGCGCAGATCCCGCCGCATCTGCCACAGCCGGTGCCCAAGGAACAGCGCGACCAGCAGCACCGGCAGCGCCAGCAGCAACTCGGTCCGGTCCACATGCCCCCAGATGCGGTGCACCAGCCCGCCGATGCCATGGCCGATGACCACCATCACCCCGGCCCAGACCAGCGCCGAAACGCAGGTGAGCGGCAGGTAAAGTGCCGGGCTCAGCCGCGCGCCGGCGGCCAAAAGCACCGGCGTCACCGTGCGCATTCCCGGCAGGAATCGGAAGACCGCGGCCAGCAGGACCGGACGCCCAAGGAACCGCCGCGCCATCTTCTGCGACACCGGGTGGGCGAGGAGGCGCAGGACCCGCGGGTGATCGCGGTAGTGCCGCGCCAGCAGGAAGATCACGGCGTCCGCGCTCCAAGCCCCAGCCCAGGCGGCGGCAAGGGTCGGCCAGAGCGGCAGCAACTTGTGATGCGCCAGCAGCCCAGAGGTGATGGCGACCGTGTCGCCTTCGAGCGCGCAGCCGAGGTAGACGATGATCAGACCGTATTTGGCGATCAGCGCGTCGATCATCGCCTCAAAGCCCGTAGTCCGCGACCATGCGCGCCAGCCCGTCGTCCAGGGACACCCGCGGCGCCCAGTCAAGGACACGTCGCGCGCGCGCGATATCGAGCACGCTCGACTTCACCTCCAGCGCCGAAGGTTCGCTGACGAGGTTGAGCTGGCGTCCGGTGGCCGCCTCCAGCTTCGCGATCAACGCGTTCAGCGAACATCCCTCGCCCGCGCCGAGGTTGAGCCGGGTCACCGCCGCCGGCAGCGGGCCGGTCGCCACCCGCTCCACCGCGGCGCAGAAGTCATCCATGTGCAGGTAATCGCGCGAGGTCTCGCCGCTGCCATAGACGGTGAAAGGCGCGCCGCTGGCCAGCGCATCGAGCAGCAGCCGCATCACCCCCCGCTCGCGCCCAGGCATCGCCGTGCCATAGGGGTTTCCAAGCCGCAGCAGAGTGAGCCGGAAGCCATGCTGCGCGGCGAGGAACAGCAGTGCCTCCTCCATCGCCAGCTTGTGCAGCGCGTAATACCCCTTGGGCTGTGGCTCGCGGGTCTCGGGGATCGGCAGCGCGTCCGTGTCGCCGTAGACCGCCGCGGTGGACAGGTAGATGAAATGCCCGCGCCAGCCGCGCGCCACCAGCGCCTCGACGAAATCGGTCTGCGGCCGGGTGATCTCTTGCGACAACTCACCGATCGAGCCGAAGCGCCGCCGCGCGTCCGACAGGCCGGCGCAATGCACGATGGTGGCCCCCGCATCGCCCGGCGCCAGCCAGCCCGGGTGCAGTGCGTCGCTCACCCGCACGTGCGGCAGCGCCGCCGCCCCTTCGGGCAGCGCGCTGCGCGAGATGCCGGTGACCGGCAGGCCCGCCGCGTCGAACGCGCGCAGGATTTCGAAGCCGAGCACGCCGGCGCATCCGGTCACATAGGTCTGCGTCGCCATCGTGATGCCCTGCCCTTTTTGCCAAGCTGCCTGTTGATCGGGATAGTGCCGCACCGACCTTACGGCAAGCCGCGCCGCGGCTTTTCCGCGTCCCGGCGGCCTCCCGCTGCGGATCGACGGTCGCCCCGTGACCGATGAGCGCTAAATCACCCGGAACGCTGACCTTATTGCCGCTGCGCCTAGCCGCAGCACTTCCGCTGCGTTAAGGTGCCCGCATGGTTTCGAGAAAGGACAGTTCATTGCGCCCTCGGCACTCTCTTATTTCCCTGAGCCTCGCCCTGAGCCTCGCCGCCCTGCCGGCCTCGGCCTTCGAAACGCTCAGCTTCGCATTTCCGGAGCTCGACCAGGACATTCAGGACCAGATCACCACCTACTCGGCGCTGGTGCGTGCCAAGACCGACGGCAAGACCCAGGGGCCGGACGTGCTCGCCGCGGCGCTGCAGGACTACGGAATCATCGTCGAGACGCTCTATTCCAACGGCTATTACGGACCCGAAGTGTCGATCCGCATCGACGGTCGCGAGGCGGCCGACATCCCGCTGCTCACCACGCCGCAGTCGGTGAACCGTGTCGACGTTCTGGTCAAGCGCGGTCCCAGCTTCCGCTTCGGGCGCACGAACGTGGCGCCGCTGGCCCCCGGCACCGAACTGCCCTCGGACTTCAAGACCCGCGACCGCGCCCGCGCAAGCACCATCAGCGGCGCCGCGCAGGCAGCCGTCGACGGCTGGCGCAACGTCGGCTACCCCAAGGCCGAGCTGACCCGCGAGGATGTGACCGCCAACCACGTCAGCCGCTACGTCGATGTGGACCTCGGGGTGACCACCGGCCCGCGTCTGCGCTTCGGCCGGCTGCTCAACGTCGGCAAGAGCGCCGTGCGCGGCAGCGCCCGGCGACGCATCGCCGGGCTGCCCACTGGCGAGATATACGATCCGCAAGAGGTCAACGATGCGGTTGATCGGCTCACCCGCACCGGCGCCTTTGCCACGGTCACCCTGCGCGAGAAGGAGGTGCCCAACCCCGACGGCACGCTCGACTACACGCTCCAGGTTGTCGACTCCAAGCCGCGGCGCGTTGGCGCCGGCGCCGAGATCAGCTCGCTCGAAGGCCTGTCGCTCACCGGCTACTGGCTGCACCGCAACATCCTCGGCGGTGCCGAACGACTGCGCTTCGACGCCTCGATCACCGACATAACCGATCAGGCCGACACGCTCGACTACACGCTCACCGGGCGGCTCGACGTGCCCGCCGTCATCGGACCCGAGACCAACGGCTTCTTCGAGACCGAGCTGCAGCACCTGCAGGAGCCGAACTACGATCTGGACAGCATCGAGCTGACCCTCGGCATCACCCGCCAACTCACCGACCATCTCTACACCGAAATCGGCGTCGGCTATCTTTACTCCGAGACCACCGACGATCTCGGCGAGCGTACCTTCGAGCTGCTGACTCTGCCGATGAAGGCCGAATACGATCGCCGCGACAACGAGTTCGATCCGCGACACGGCTTCTACGCGCTAGCCGAGGCGACCCCCTTCCTGAACCTGCGCGACGATCCCAACGGCGCGCGGCTCTACGGCGACTTCCGCGGCTATCTCGCGCTCGGCGAACGCGAGCGCTCGGTGCTGGCAGGGCGGGTCATGCTGGGCTCGGTGCTCGGCCCCGACATCGACGAAACCCCGCCCGACTACCTCTTCTATTCCGGTGGCGCCGGCACCGTCCGCGGCCAGCCCTATCAGTCGCTGGCCATCGACATCGGCGACGGCGACACCATCGGCGGCCGCAGCTTCGCAGCGCTCTCGGCCGAGTTTCGGCAGGACATCGGCGAAAGCCTCGGCGCGGTGGTCTTCTACGACGCGGGCTACGTCGGCCGCGACAGCACCCCCGGCGGCGATGACGGCGAATGGCACGCGGGCGCCGGTCTCGGCGTGCGCTACAAGACGGGCATCGGCCCGCTGCGCTTCGATGTCGCCATGCCCGCCGGCGGCGACACCGGCGACGGCGTTCAGATTTACCTCGGGATAGGACAAGCGTTTTGACCCTTCTCAAAAGACTTTTGATGCTGCTGCTGCTGCCGCTCTTTCTGGCGGCCCCGCCTGCGCTGGCGCAGGAGGAAGACGAGGACAGCGGCGGCTTTCTTGAACGGCTGATCGAGGATTCCCTCTCCGGCGCCGGGCGCGACGTGCGCATCATCGGCTTTCGCGGCGCGCTGAGCTCCGAAGCAACGCTGGAGCGGATGACCATTTCCGACTCCGACGGCGTCTGGCTGACGCTCGAGAATGCCAAGCTCAACTGGCGCCGCACCGCGCTGCTGCGCGGCCAGCTCGTCGTCAACGAGCTCAGCGCCGAGCGGCTCGCCATCGCGCGTGCCCCGATCACCGAGGGCGAGGCCCCCGCCCCCGAGGCCTCGGGCGATTTCGCTCTGCCCGATCTGCCCGTCTCGGTCGAGGTCGGCGCGCTGAATATCGCCCGCGTCGAACTCGGCGCCCCGCTGATGGGCGAGGAGATCGCGCTGGAGGTCCAAGGCTCGGCCAAACTCGCGGATGGCGAAGGCAATGCCGACATTTCGGTAAACCGGCTCGACGGGCCGCGGGATTCGCTGACTCTCGCAGGCAGCTACGCCAACGACAGCGGCTCGCTCAACATCGACCTCGCGCTCGAAGAGGACAGCGGCGGAATCGTCGGCACCAAGCTGGGCCTGCCCGGAGCGCCCTCTTTGGCGCTGACGGTCAAGGGCGACGGCGTGCTCGACGATTTCACCGCCGACCTGCAGCTCGCCACCGATGGCGAGGAACGGCTGGGGGGACAGGTCACGCTGCAGGGCAGCTCCGAAGCCGGGCGCCAGTTCACCGCCGATCTCTCGGGCGACCTCCGCCCGCTGCTGCCAGAGGAGCACCGCGACTTCTTCGGACCCGAGCAGAGCCTTCAAGTCACGGGCCTGCAGGGCTCGGACGGCACGCTCGATCTGGAAAAGCTGGACCTGCAAACCGCAATGGTCTCGCTCACCGGCTCGGCACGGATCGGCGCAGACGGCTGGCCCGAGCTGCTGAAACTCGACGGGGAAATCGCCTCCGACGACGGCAGCCCGGTGCGGCTGGCCATGTCCGGCGACGTCACCATGCTCGACACCGCCACGCTGACGCTCGACTTCGACGCATCGCAGGGCGAGGCCTTCATCCTCGATCTGGTCGCCGAGGGCATCGACCGCCCCAACATGTCCATCGACCGCGCCGACATCGCCGGGCGCGGCACCATCCGCCGCAGCGCCGGCGCCTCCCTGCCTGGCGGAGTCGAGGCGCAGCTGACCTTCGATGCCACCGGCCTCGACTTCGCCGACGCCTCCATGGCCGACGCCGCGGGCGAGGAGTTGAGGGGCGTCATGCAGATCGACTGGCAAGCGGGCGATCCACTCTACCTGCGGCAGATCGACTTCGGCGGCGCGGGGCTCTCGCTCGACGGAGACGTGACCTTCTCGGGCCTCGGCAACAGCGGCAATATCATCATCGAGCCCGACCTCAGCGTGAAGGCCAAAGACATCGGCCGCTTCTCCGGCCTTGCCGGGCGCCCTCTCGGCGGCGATGCCGACCTTGCGGTAAAGGGCTCGATCGAGCCGGTCGCGGGCCGCTTCGACATCACCGCGCAGGGCCGCACCCTCGATCTGAAGACCGGCATCGCGCAGGCCGACGGCCTGCTCGAGGGGCAGGTCGAGCTATTCGCCTCTGCAGTCCGCAACGAGGAAGGCACCGAGCTGCGCCGCCTCGACCTCTCGGGCGAGGGTCTCAAGGCCACTGCCGAGGCCAAGCTGCAGACCGGCGGCAGCACCGGCACCTTCGACATCTCTATACCGGACGTGTCGAAGGTGCAGGACGGGCTTTCGGGCGCGGTGCAGGTCTCCGGCACGCTCGACGAGACCCCCGAAGCCTACCGCCTCGACATCGAGGGCACCGCGCCGGGCGGCACCGATCTCGATGGTCTGCTGACCGCAAGCAAGCTCGAAGGTGGCGGCATCGGGTTCCTGCGCTTCATGGGCGATGCCGCGGCGCAGGACCTGGCGGCCTATGCCCCGCTGGCTGGAAGACCGCTGGCGGGCGGCGTCGATCTGAAAACCGACGTCACCTATACGCTCGACGGCGGCGCCATCGATGCCGTGCTGAACGGTCGGCTGACCAACGTCGAAACCGGCATCGCGCAGGTGGACGGGCTGCTCACCGGGGCGGTCGATCTTGACGCCTCGGTTGCCTATGATGGCGATCTGGCGCAGATCCGCCAGCTGACGGTGAACGGTCAGGCTGTGCAGGTCTCGGCCGAAGGCGAGGTCTATACCGCCGCCCTGCTGGGCGGCACCCCGTCGGCAAGTGCAGGCCAGAGCAACGCCAGCTTCGACATCTCCCTGCCCGACATGTCGCTGATCCAGCCCGAGATCACCGGCCCCGCACGGTTCACCGGCACGCTGCAGGAAGAGGGCAACGCCTACCTGCTCGACCTCGACGCCACCGCGCCGGGCGACGTGCGCATCATCGGAAAGGCCAGCGCCGAGAAACGGGCCGATGGCAGCCTCGGCATGGTCACCTTCGATGGCGACCTCGCGGCCTCTGACCTGTCGATTTACGAGCCGCTCGTCGGACGCGCGCTGGCGGGCGGGCTGAACCTCACCGCCGACGTCTCCTACGACATGGCCACCGGCGCCGCCGACGCGGTGCTCGACGGCACCACGCGTGATCTCGGCACCGGCATCGCGCAGCTGGACGGGCTGCTCACCGGCACGGTCGATCTCGACGCTTCGGTCGCCTATGACGGTGATCTGGTGCAGATCCGGCAGCTCGACGTGAACGGCCAGGCAATCCAGGTCACCGCGCAGGGCGATGTCTACACCGCCGCGCTGCTCGGCAAGGAGCGCTCGGCCGAGAGCGGCCTCAGCAACGCCAGCTTCGACATCTCGCTGCCCGACATGTCGCTGATCCAGCCCGGCGTCACCGGCGGCGCGCAGCTCAGGGGCACCCTGCAGGAAAGTGACGGCGCCTATCAGCTCGACTTCAGCGGCTCCGGCCCGGGCGAGGCGAACGCGCAGGGCCGCGTCACCGCCGAGAAGCTCGGCGGCGGCAAGCTCGGCGCGGTGGGCTTCGATGGCACCGCCTCGGTCGCCTCGCTGAACGCCTATGCGCCGCTGGTCGGCCAGCCGCTTTCGGGCGGGGTCAACTTCGACGGCAACGTCGCCTACAACCTCGAGGATGGCAGCCTTACGGCCGATGGGCGGCTCGACACCCGCGCGCTGGCGCTTGGCATCCCCACCGTCGACCAGCTCGTTGGCGGCGACGGCCGCGCCGTGGTGCAACTGAGCCGAGATGCGGACGGGGCGCTGAACGTGCAACAGCTCGAGGTGCAGACGCGCGAGATCACCGCCACCGCCAATGGCACCTATGGCACCGGTGACAGCAGCATCACCTACAATGTCGCGCTGCGCGATCTGGGCCTTCTGGTGCCACAGCTCCCCGGCCGCGCCACCGCCGAGGGCACGCTGACCCAGAACGGCGGCCAGTACCAAGTGCAGACCAACCTCACCGCCCCCGGCGGCACGCGGGCGCAGGTCTCGGGCAGCATCGCGCAGGACTTCGGCAGCGCCAACCTGGCGATCACCGGCAATGCGCCGCTCGAGCTGGCCAATCAGGTGGCCTCGCCCAACCTCATGTCCGGCATGGCGAATTTCAACATGCAGCTGAACGGACCGCTGGCGCTGAACTCCCTGTCCGGCAATGTCACGGTCAACGGCGCGCGCGTCATCGTGCCCACCGCCGGGCTCGAGTTCACCGGGCTCAACCTCAACGCCAATGTCTCGGGCGGGCAGACCAGCTTGACCGCCTCGACCGCGCTGGCCACCGGCGGGCGGATCAACGTCGACGGCACCATCGGCATGAGCGGCGATTTCCCCGCCAACCTCGTCATTGCGCTCGACGACCTCGTGCTCGAGGACCGGCGGCTCTACCAGGTGCAGCTCGGCGGCAACGTCACGATCTCGGGGCCACTGCTCACCGGGCCTACGATCGGCGGCGAGATCCTTATCGACAACGCCGAAATCCGCATCCCCGAAACCGGGCTCGGGCCGGGCAGCCATGGCTTCGTGCTGACCCATGTCTCCGAGCCCTTCGGCTCGCGCGTGACCCGCATCCGGGCCGGGATGATCGACGAGGAGAAGCAAGGCGGCGGCTCGGCCTACGCGCTGCCGCTCGACCTGGTGATCCGTGCGCCGCAGCAGATCTTCGTGCGCGGCCGTGGCCTCGACATGGAGCTTGGCGGCGCGCTGCGCATCACCGGCAGCTCGGCCGACGTGATCCCGCAAGGCCGGTTCGACCTGATCCGCGGCCGGCTCGACATCCTCGGCCAGCGGCTCACGCTGGACCGGGCGACCATGGCGCTCACCGGAGAGTTCATCCCGACGCTGGATATCGCCGCCACCTCGCAGGTCGAGAGCACCACGGTGACCGTCAGCATCACCGGACTCGCCACGGAGCCCGAAGTCGAGTTCTCCTCCGATCCCTCGCGCCCCGAGGAAGAGGTGCTGGCATTGCTGCTTTTCGGACGTGACATCACCGAGATCTCGGGCTTCCAGGCGCTGCAGATCGCGGCGGCGGTGAACACGCTCGCCGGGCGCGGCTCCGGCGCGGTCGACGGGCTGAGGCAGAACCTCGGGCTGGACGATCTCGACGTGACCACGAACGACGAGGGCGAGGCCGGGCTGCGGCTCGGCAAGTACATCTCGGAGGACATCTACACCGACGTCGAAGTCGACTCCGGCGGCGGCAGCGCGGTCAACCTCAACATCAAGATCACCCCCAGCCTCAAGGCAAAGGGCAGCGTGACCTCGGAGGGCGACAGCACGCTCGGCATCTATTACGAGCACGACTACTAAGGCGCCGCGCCGCCAAAACATCTAGGGGTGTCCCCGCGGGGACACCCCTTTTTCATCAATGGTGCAATTCTTGCCTGCGGCTCTGCGGCTCTCCAGAACGGCACAGTCGGTCATCCGGGAGAGCGGCGTCATGGATCAGGCTCTTCCGGCCCGAGGGCGGTTCGGGGTGATCGGCGGTCGTTTCTACCGCATCGTCCCCGAAACGCGTTATCGCGACGCTCTGGCCTCTGCTCAGAGCCCCAGCGCGGCCTCGACCTCGGCCAGCGTCACCGCCCCCGGCGCGGCACCGTCGCGCACCAACCGGGCGGCAAGCGCGGTGAACCAGGCGTTGCAGGGGGTGGGCACGCCGTGCAGCCGGCCCAGCAGCGCGACCTCGCCGTTCAGGTAGTCGGTCTCGACCGAGCCGGCCCCGCGCGCGAGGCTCTGCGCCGTCGAGCTGCCGACCCGTGTCACCCCCGGCACCTCGACGATCTTCAGCTGCGCCGCGCGCTTGTCGTCCTCCTCGGCGGGGTCCGACCAGTCGATCTCCGCCTTGGCCATGACCGCCTCGGCCTCGGCCTTGAGCGCAGCGGTGACTGCGGTGCTGTCGACCTCTTCGCCAAGCGCAGCACCCACGATATTGCCGAGGTTCATCAGGAGTTTGCCATATTTTCGTTCCATCACCGCCGCGCGCGTGGCAGAGGGGAAACCCGCAGCCTCGAGCCGCGCGACGAGCGCGGTGTCCGCGGCGTCGAAGCCCGAGGGGTAGCGCCCGATGTCAAACGAGCCGATGCAGGGCGCGCCGTAGCAGACCACTTCGCCCGGCTGCACGAAGTCCGCCGGAAGCATCACCGTCACCCCGTGCACGTTGGGGAAGTAACGCAGCGCCAGCCGCTCGTTCTCGACGCCGTTCTGGAAACAGAAGACATGTTGGTCCTGCAGCCCCGCGTCGCGCAGCTGCATGAGCGCGGCCTCGGTGTGCTGGGTCTTCACGCACAGGAAGATCACGTCGTCCGGACGCAGCTGCGCCTCGGCGGGGCTGGCCACGCAGGGGAATTCGGCCTGCAAGGCGCCCTCGGGCGTCAGCAGCGTCAGCCCACCAGCGCGGATCGCCTCGAGCTGCGCGCCACGGGCGATGCCCAGCACCTCCTGCCCGGCAAGGGTCAGCTTGACCGCCAGCGTGCCGCCGACGGCTCCAACGCCAAGGATGACGATCCGGCTCATGCCACCGCCTCCGCCAGAGGCAGTCCGCCGATCTTGGCGAGCAGCGAGACGATCTCGTCCACGCCCTCGCCGTGCTTGACCTGGGCAAAGACAAAGGGCTTGCCCGCCCGCATCCGCGTGGCGTCGCGCTCCATCACCTCGAGCGAGGCGCCGACGTAGGGCGCGAGGTCGGTCTTGTTGATCACGAGGATGTCCGACTTGGTGATCGCCGGACCGCCCTTGCGCGGGATTTCCTCGCCCGCGGCCACGTCGATCACGTAGATCGTCACGTCGGCCAGCTCCGGCGAGAACGTCGCAGAAAGGTTGTCGCCGCCGCTTTCGATGAGGATCAGGTCGAGGTCGGGGAAGGCCGCGTTCAGCTCGGCGATGGCGGCAAGGTTGATCGAGGCATCCTCGCGGATCGCCGTATGCGGGCAGCCGCCGGTCTCGACACCCTTGATGCGGTCGAGCGGCAGGATCTGCTGGCGCATCAGCTCCTCGGCGTCCTCGCGGGTGTAGATGTCATTGGTCACCACGGCCATCGAGAGCCGGTCGCGCAGGGCGCGGGCCAGCGCCGCGGTGAGGGTGGTCTTGCCGGCGCCCACGGGGCCGCCGAGGCCGACGCGGAGGGGTCCGTTGGGGGAAGTCATGTGGTCTCCAGAGGTGTCAGGATCGGAAGATACGGGAATAGAGCGCCTCGTGGCGCTGGCTGGCAACGTCCGAGAGCGGGGAGAAGCCGCCGATCTCATCAAGGCTGGCGGTCATTGCGCGGGCCGCGAGCGCCTCGCAGAGCGGCGAGAGCGCACGGATCACCGCCTGCCCCTCCGTCTGGCCGAGCGGGATCAGGCGGATGCCGGCGGCCGCAAGGTTCGAGGCGAAGGCCAGAAGGTAGAGTTGCAGCGCCGGTAGCAGCGGCAGATCCAGCGCGCGCACGGCCTGCCCCACTGCCACGGGATAGGGCGCGGGGAGGATATCGGCCTGCCACAGATCGCGGACGGTGGCGGCAAAGGCCTCGCCCTGTTTCACTGTCTCGAGCCGCCGCTCGGCGGAGGGGGTGAGCGCCGTGGCGAGGTCCGTCAGCTCTGCAACGTCCCCGCCCTGCGATACCTGCGCAAGAAGCACCGCGTCGCTCCAGCCTGCGCCGTGTTCGAGCACCGCCTCGAGCCAGCCCTGCAGCTGCGCGGCGGTGGTGACGCGGCCCTCCTGCACCAGCGTCTCGAGCCCGTGCGAATAGGCAAAGGCGCCCACCGGGAAGGCCGGCGAGAAAAGTTGGTGCAGCGTCAGCAGCGGATCAGTCGTCATGCGCGTGCGCGGGACCGTGGGAATGGCTGTGGCTGTGGCTGTGCGCATGATCGTGATCATGGGCGTGCGCATGGCTGTGCGAATGGGAGTGGCTGTGCGCGTGCCCCTCTGGCCCGTGCGCATGCGAGTGGTCATGGCCGTGGGTGCGGCCGTGGCCATAGGCCCCGCCCTCGGGGGTGAACGGCTCGAGCACCTCGTCCACGGTCGCGCCGATATGGGCGAGCATGTCGCGGATCACGTGGTCGCGCTGGATCAGCAGCCGCGCGGCTTCGATCTGGCAGGGAGTGTGGCGGTTGCCGATGTGCCACGCAAGCCGCGGCAGGTCTGCTCCGCTCACCGCCAGCAGCGGCTCGGCGGCGGCCTCGACGCGCACCGCGCGCCCGTCGGTCAGTACAAAGGCGTCGCCCTGGTCGAGACTCTCGGTGTGCGCGAGATCGACGAGGAAGCTCTCGCCTTGGTCGCTCTTCAGCACCTTGCGGCGGAGAAAGCGATCCTCGTAGCTGAGGGTCACGCTCAGGCTCGCTTCGGGAACGACGCCCTTGCGGGCGATCTCGTGGGACACGGACAGGCTTGTCGAGGGGGCTGTCATGAGGAGGGCTCCGGGGATCGTCTGGATTGCGCCAGCACCCTCGGACCAACGACCGGAAAAGGCAAGGCCACGCGCCGGGATCACCGGGGCGTGGCCTTGATGTGCCGAGTTCTGCGGCGCTTGCGCGCCCCAAGGAACTCAGAGGTAGAAGACGTCCTGGAAGACGTGACGCGCGATGTCTTCGCGACGGATGCCACGCTCGGCCAGTTGCTCGTCGGAAAGACGCTGCAGGGCTTCGATCTTGCGCAGGCGCGGGTTTGCTTCACCCAGTGCAACGAGGCCGTTGCCGATTGCGGCGAAGAAGCGCGAGAAGAACGGTGCCTGTTCAGTGCGTGCGGATGCAGTCAGAAATGCCATTTGGAAACCTATCCTAGCGTTTGAGTTCGTTGCGTTCGGTTTTGGTTTCCTCCCTTGACAGCCAAGATAGGTCAGGCACCCGGGAACAACAAATGCTGCATGTGCATAGCCGGCCCCCCAGCCATGCAAAGATCACAGATAATTTTATTACTCACGCCGCCCTAGGAGGGATGCAAAATTATTTGACGCATAAATGGGCGGCGTTTTGCGAACAATTGCCGTAAAAAACTCTGCAAGACGCGTCATTTAGCCGAGGGCAGCCATGCGCAGGCGGGGAGGCTGCCGAATTTTCGGGCGCATCCGGCAAGCTTGGATCCGGGGCGCGATCTGCGCATTTTGCACGGCTCGACCCGGATTCGGCCCCCTTGAGACTCACCGTCTGGGAACAGAGACGCCGGCCCGTGGCAACGGGCCGGCGTCATGAGCTCCGCTGCGGTGGCGGGCGTCAGTAGAGGAAGTAGCGCTGCGCCATCGGCAGCTCCTTGGCGGGCTCGCAAGTCAGCAGCTCGCCGTTGGCGCGCACCTCGTAGGTCTCGGGGTTCACCTCGACATGCGGCAGCGCGTCGTTGAGGATCAGGTCCTTCTTGCCGATGCCGCGGGTGTTCTTCACCGCCAGCGTCTGCTTGGCGATGCCGAGCTTGTCACGCAAACCGTCGGCCTGTGCCGCCTCCGATACGAAGATCACCGCCGAATTCTCGACCGAGCGGCCATAGGCGCCCCACATCGGGCGGGTGTAGACCGGCTGCGGCGTCGGGATCGAGGCATTGGGATCGCCCATCTGCGCGCAGACGATGGTGCCGCCCATCAGCACCATCTCGGGCTTCACGCCAAAGAAGGCCGGATTCCAGAGCACCAGATCGGCGCGCTTACCTTCCTCGATCGAGCCGATGTGCTGGCTGATGCCATGCGCGATCGCCGGGTTGATCGTGTACTTGGCGATGTAGCGGCGGACGCGGAAGTTGTCGTTGTCGCCCTGTTCCTCGGCCAGCTTGCCGCGCTGCTTCTTCATCTTGTCGGCGGTCTGCCAGGTGCGGATGATCACCTCGCCGACGCGGCCCATGGCCTGGCTGTCCGAAGCGATGATCGAGAAGGCCCCCATGTCGTGCAGGATGTCCTCGGCGGCGATGGTTTCGCGGCGGATGCGGCTCTCGGCAAAGGCCACGTCCTCGGGGATCGACTTGTCGAGGTGATGGCAGACCATCAGCATGTCGAGGTGTTCCTCGAGCGTGTTGACCGTGTAAGGCCGGGTCGGGTTCGTGGATGACGGAAGCACGAACTCCTCGCCGCAGATCTTGATGATGTCCGGCGCGTGACCGCCCCCTGCCCCTTCGGTGTGGAAGGCGTGGATGGTGCGGCCCTTCATCGCCGCGACGGTGTTCTCGACGAAGCCCGATTCATTGAGCGTGTCGGTGTGGATCATCACCTGCACATCCCAGTCGTCGGCCACCGACAGGCAGGTGTCTATGGCCGCCGGGGTGGTGCCCCAATCCTCGTGCAGCTTGAGGCAGCAGGCACCGCCCCTGATCTGCTCTTCCAGCGCCGCGGGCAGCGAGGCGTTGCCCTTGCCGGCGAAGGCCAGGTTCATCGGGAAGGCGTCGGCGGCCTGCATCATCCGGCCAAGGTGCCACGGCCCCGGGGTGCAGGTCGTCGCCAGCGTGCCGTGCGCAGGGCCGGTGCCGCCGCCAAGCATCGTGGTCAGGCCCGAATGCAGGGCGTCCTCGATCTGCTGCGGGCAGATAAAGTGGATGTGGCTGTCCATGCCGCCTGCGGTGAGGATACGCCCCTCGCCCGCGATCACCTCCGTGCCGGGACCCGCGATGATGTTCACACCCGGCTGGGTGTCGGGGTTGCCCGCCTTGCCGATCTTGGCGATGCGCCCGTCCTTCAGGCCCACGTCCGCCTTGTAGATGCCGGTATGGTCAACGATCAGCGCATTGGTGATCACCGTGTCCACGGCGCCCTGCGCGCGGGTGTACTGCGACTGGCCCATGCCGTCGCGGATCACCTTGCCGCCGCCGAATTTCACCTCTTCGCCGTAGAGCGCGCGCGTGCCCCCGCCGGCAAGCGAGGCGGTGAGATCGCGCTCGACCTCAATGATGAGGTCGGTGTCTGCAAGCCGCACCTTGTCCCCGGTGGTGGGACCGAACATGGCGGCATAGTCGCGGCGGGAAATCGTTGCGGGCATTCGGGTCGTCCTCGGGTTGGTCAATTCGGCAAGAGCGCGCGCAGATCTTCGCTGCGGCGCCGGGTGAGTCTCGTCTTGCAGTCGGTCCCGATCTGCGGCTGGATCGTACCGCCTGCGTAAGGGGCCGCCTCGGCGGAACAGGCCGCGTCTCGGAAGGGGATCCAGGCCCGCTGCGCCTCGCGGACATAGCCCATGACCTCCTTGGACACGGCAGCTTTCACCTGCGCGTAGACCGCGTTCAGCTCGGCGTCGGCGGCCTCGTATTCCTGCGCTGCGCAGGCGCGCATCTCGACGGTGGTTACAGCGTCGGCGCATTCGGCGCGGGCCGGCTCGGCCGAAGTCAGCGCAAGCAGCGATATCCCTGCAAGGGCGGCAATGCGAATTCGCTTTGTAAGACTAGGGGACAAGAGTAACCTTCCGGGCAAGCAGGCAAAGTTCATTTTTCCTCCCAGCCAGTTCATCAGCAAGGAGATTGGAATGTCCAGGTCGACGATTGCGGGACTTTCGCTGCTGGCGCTCGGCGCCGGGGCTGCTGCCGCGGAGGGCGATGTCGCCCGCGGCGAATATCTGGTCAGGGGTCCGGCGGGCTGCGGCAATTGCCACACGCCTTTCGGCGAGGCGGGGTTCGACATGAGCAAGGAGCTCGGCGGGCGCCTCGTGGAAGACAACCCCATGTTCACCGCCTATGCCCCCAATATCACCCCGGCCGGCGCGGTCGCGGATTGGACCGACGCAGAGCTGGCCCGCGCCATCCGCGAGGGCATCCTGCCCGACGGTTCGGTGATCGGCCCGCCCATGCCCATCGCCATGTACCGCGGTCTTGGCGATGACGATCTGGCTTCGATCGTCGCCTTCCTGCGGACGCTCCCGGCTGTCGACAACGAAGTCCCGGACTCGGTCTACAACATCCCCCTGCCCCCGGCCTACGGCCCGCCGGTCGAGAGCATCACCCCGCCCGCGCGCGGCGTGTCGGCGGACTACGGCCAATACCTCGCCACCGCCGTCAGCCATTGCATGGAGTGCCATTCGCCGATGAGCGACAAGGGCCCGATGACCGATCCCGAGCACCTCGGTCAGGGCGGATTCGAATTCCACGGCCCCTGGGGCAGCGTCACCGCGCCCAATCTCACCAGCTCCGAGGACGGGCTGGCGGGCTACAGCGACGACGATCTGAAGAAGATGATCACCACTGGCACGCGGCCCGACGGCTCGGCGATGATGCCGCCCATGCCCTATGGCTATTTCGCGCATATGACCGAGGGCGATCTCGATGCCGTCGTGCTCTACCTGCGTAGCCTGCCGCCGCTGCCCGACGCCTGAGAGATACGCACCCCGGCGTGCCAGTCGCTGGCGCGCCGGGGCCGGCCTGACCAAAGAGGAATATGCGTGGCTCGCTGCGTGCAAGGCGGGCCCTCACTTCACCCGCGCCGGGCCGCAGATGCCCATCGTTGCCAGGGGCGCCGGGCGCACGAAGGGCAGCACGGTCGCCTTGGCGGTCGGCATTGCAGCCCCCCGCCTGCGGACATGGCCAAGGTAAACCTCGGTCCATTGCGCCTGGACCGCGAGCATCTGGCTCGCGCCGCGCAGCATAAGCGCCGCCCAGTCGAAGGGTGTCAGGTAGACCATCGCCGCTCCTCCCTGCCCTGACCGCGCCTACCAGCCCGAGCGCTGACCGGGGCGGAACTGCGGCCCGCGCCGGCTCAGCCGCTTGCGGTTGCGGCGGGCTTTCACTTCCAGCGGTCGGGAAAACGCGTTGATCACCACCGGCGCGGGCGCGCCGCGCATCATCGCCGCGCTCGCTTGCGACCAAGCCTGGATGAAGGCCGGACCCTTCTCGGCGGTCATCCGGTAGACCTCGGTCGAGGGAACCGACCACATGCCGGCGAACCCCAGCATCCGGTAGGTCATCACGCTCTGCGCCTCGGCGCCGAGGAACCCCAGCCGCATCATGCTGCCGGTCAGTGCCGTAAATGCTTCGAACATGCTTGCCGTCCCTATCGCTGGAAGAGGAGACCTCAGAGTGCCCCCATGACCTTCTGGTTGAAGCCGTAGATCTTGCGCTCTCCCGAGAACGGGATGAGCTGAACCTCGCGACGCTGGCCGGGCTCGAAGCGAACGGCGGTGCCCGCCGCGATGTCGAGCCGAAGGCCGCGCGCCGCATCGCGGTCGAAGTCGAGCGCCGGGTTGGTCTCGGCGAAATGGTAGTGCGACCCCACTTGCACCGGGCGGTCGCCGGTGTTGGCGACCATCAGGGTGATCGCCTCGCGGTCATCGTTGAGCACAAGCTCACCGGCGGCGGGAAGGATCTCGCCCGGGATCATTTGCGACCACCGCCAAACATGCGCCAGCCGGCGCAGGCCGCCACGGCCAGCACCGCCACGGCGGTCAACCACGTCTCGGCGCCATGCGGGTGCAGGTGCGCGCCGGAATGCGCGAGCGCCGGGGTTGCGAGCGGCAGGGCAAGGATCGGAAGGAGGTATTTCATTTTGTCACCTGTGGTCTTCAAAGTGCCTCGTGGCCCCGGAGGTTCCCGAGAACCCGGCTTTACCGAATGGGATTGTGCACGGTCACCAGCTTGGTGCCGTCCGGGAAGGTCGCCTCGACCTGCACTTCGTGCACCATCTCGGGGATGCCTTCCATGCATTGCTCGGCGGTGATGACCTGCGCGCCGGCCTCCATCATCTCGGCGACGGAGCGGCCGTCGCGGGCGCCTTCGACCACCGCGTCGGTGATCAGCGCCACGGCCTCTGGGTAGTTCAGCTTCACGCCGCGCGCGAGGCGCTTGCGGGCCACCTCGGCGGCGAGCGCCACCAGAAGCTTGTCCTTTTCGCGGGGAGTCAGTTGCATGGTCAGATCATCCAGGGTCTTGGGAGTTCGGCGCCCGAAAGCCGCCGCAGTATGGGGCAAAGGTGGCGGCGCAGCTCGAAGCCGTCAATGGCGAGCAGGCGCAGCACGAGAAGGTCGGGATCAAGCGCCGAAACGCCGCCGGTTTCGGGCAGCATCCCGCGCAGCGGCGCGACCTGTGCCGCCGCGCCGGGCGCTGCGAGAACGACGGTGGCCATGGCCCGCGCGCCCTCGGCGATGGCCGGATCGGCAAGGCAGGCGGCAGCGTCGCCGTTGAGGCGAAGCCGGTCGGACCAGACGAGCCGTCCGGCGCGCGCGATATCGATGCGGTCCGCATGGCGCAGGTCGGTGACGCTCTCGCCCATGGCCGCGCGGCCGAAGATCAGCGGCTCGCAGAGCAGCAGACGCGCGTCCCCGGCCATCTCGACCGAAAGCCGCCGGTCGAGGGCCGCGCCGTCGAAGAGGATTGTCTCCTGCGGCAGCCAGTCGAGCCTTGAGCCCTCTTCGAGGGTCAACTGCGTGTCGACGCGCCCGATCTCGCCGGGCAGCGCGCGGTAGACGCGCTCGGCGGCCTGCGTGGTGATCGCCAGATGCGCGCCCTCGCGGGCGGTGGCCGTGATGTCAAAGGCGTCGCCCCCGGTCACCCCGCCCGAGCTGTTGAGATAGACCGCCTGCAGCGCGTCCAATGCGCGCGGGAAGAGCAGCTTGGAGCTACCTGACATGTGCAGATCCCCGATGACGCTGGCGGCCCCGCGACGCCGCGCGGCAAGCCGGGCGCGTCCGCGGGCACGCTGCGCGGCGATCTTCCCCGGCGGGGCAGAAGGCGCGCTCATCTGGGGATTATCATAGGGAATGGACGTGTCCTCCGCTTGCCTCGCGGACCCTCTGTCATCGCGGCAAGCGCGACAAGGAGTGGTGCGCCGCAAGGCCGGACCTCCCCCAGACCGCGCAGGCCATACGCACAGAAACGCGGCGAAAATCGCGTGATTGCGTAAGGATTGGGCGTTATTGAATCAACCATTCTTCGGCCGTTCGCGGTGCTCGCACCGGTCCGGCTTGAGGTCCAGAAGCGGGGTCCCGTCGACGCAATCGAGCCCTTGGACCACCAGCACCGCGCCCTCGCGCCGGACCAGCCGGACCGAAGAAATGCCGATCGGATTGGGTCGCACCGGGGAGCGCAGCGCAAAGGTGCCACGGGTGGTGTTGCCATGGGGTGTCTGGGTCAGAAGGTCCCGCCGCGCACGGTCGAGCCAGTAGAGCACCTGGATGCGCTCTGCCCGCTCGATGCCCTCGAGAGCGGGCTCCCATTGCGGGTCGAGTTCGATGCGGCACTCGGGGCCGTCGAGATCGCCCTGCCGCGGGCAATCGCGCCGGCTGGCAAAGGGCGTGCGGATTCGGCCGATGAAGCGAAGCTCTGCGTCCCGCGCTGGCGGCAGCTCGAGCGCGGTCTCGCCGGGGCGGATCGCATCGTCGCTGGTCTGCCCGGTCTTATCGACCCCGGTCTGATCGTCCCTGGTCTGGCTCATGGCGCGCGTCCTGTCCCTGCCCCTTTGGCAGACAAGCTAGCGCGGCCGTGCTCAGCCCGCCAGTTCCGCCTCCTGCGCCGTGTCATAGGCAGCAACCACCTCGCGCGCCCGGGCGGCCACCTCGTCGAGGCTGCGGCCCGGCTTGTAGAGCCAGGTGCCGATGCCGAAGCCGGTGACGCCCGCCGCCAGCCATTCGCCCATGTTCCCGGCGCTGACGCCGCCCACCGCATAGGTTGCCGTGGCCTCGGGAAGCACCGCCTTCATTGCCTTCACCCCTTCGGGGCCGACCAGCGAGGCGGGGAAGAACTTCAGCCCGTCGGCGCCGGTGCGCAGCGCGGTGAAAGCCTCGGTCGGGGTCAGCACCCCGGGATAGCTGAGCATACCAGCCTTCTTGGTGGCCATGATCACCCGCTGGTTCATGTCGGGCGAGACCACCATGCGCGCGCCGATCTGCTGCAGGCGCAGCACCTCCTCGGGGGCAAGCACCGTGCCCGCACCGATGATCGCGTCGGTGCCGAAGCCCTGCACCATCTTGGCGATGGAGTCGAAGGGGCGCGGCGAGTTCAGCGGCACCTCGATCTTGGTGATCCCGGCGCCGATCAGCGCCTCGGTGACGGCCGGGGCCTCCTCGGGGGTGAGGCCGCGCAGGATGGCGATGATCTCGCGGGTCATTCGGTCTTCTCCGTCTTGCGGGCTGCCTTCAGCCCCTCCAGCGTCATGCGTTCGGCGTCAGCGATGACCACCGGCACCACCAGCGTCTCGAGCGCGCTGCGGTAGTGCGCCACCAGCTTCGAGGCGCCCAGAAGGGCGACGCTCTGGCCGAGCCAGTAGGGTTTCGCCGCCGAGAGCTCCATGCCGATGAGCAGGCCCGAGAGCCGCGCCGTGGCCTTTTCGGGCGGCAGCCCGTGCAGCAGCCCCTCTGCGCGCAGGGTGAAGAGCTCGGCGGCAAAAGCCGCGGGGCGGCCCATGGCCTGATCCACGCCCTCGGCGAAGCTCGCCTCGTCCCAGCCGCCGCCAAGCCCGTGCCGCAGCACCGACTTCTGGCTCAGCAGCTCGAAGATCTCGCCAGTCATGAAACTGCGGAAGGAGACAATCTCGCCCGCGCTCACATGCACCCACTTGCTGTGCGTGCCGGGCAGGCAGATCACCCCATCGAACCGCGGGTTGAGCGCAAGGAAGCCCGCGACCTGCGTCTCCTCGCCGCGCATCACGTCGGCGGGACGGTCCTGCGCAACGCCGGGCAGAATGCACACGTTCAGGCGCGGATCGCGCGTCGGCACGGTGATCGCCTCGGCGACGCCGGGCGGGGCGCAGGGGGTCTTGACGTAGGGCGCCTCGGCCCAGCCCTGCCGTGCCCCGGCCATGCCGCAGATGATCACCGGAGTTTCCGTGTCGAGATCGGACAGCAGCCCCAGCAGGGTCGGCTCGAAGTCCTCGGGGGAAAGGCGGCCCATTCCGGCGTCGCTCTCGGCGCGGTCGAGCACCGTGCCATCCGCCGCCATGCGCCAAAGGCGCAGGTTCGACGTGCCCCAGTCCACCGCGATCCAGTCAGCTTTGGCCATGCGCCCTCCGTGAATTGCAGCCTTGGTGTTAGCGCCCGGCCCTGCGGCGTGCAAGCGCGGGAGCCCGCAGAACCTGGCGACCCGCATGCTGCGGGGATCCGCGGCTGCCCCTCCGGGCCATGTCCGCCCGGGGGAAACCGCGGCAGCGCGCCTAGAGCCAGCCCCAGGCGCGGGCGACCTCCCACAGGAGGCGCAGGCTGAGCAGCCCCAGCGCTGCGCGCACCACCCCGAAGAAGAGCCGCTCGGGAAGCCACCGCACCAGCCGCTGGCCGGACCAGGCGCCAAAAAGCGCCACGGGCGCGAGCAGCGCCACCCGCTGCAGGCTGTCCCAGGTCACCTGCCCGGCGACGATATACGGCGGCAGCTTCATCCAGTTGATGCAGGCGAAGACAATGGCCTGGGTGCCCACGTAGGTCATCTTGGGCATCATCTGCGGCAGGGTATAGGCTTGGAACGGCGGACCGCCGGCATGGGAGATATAGCTGGTGAAACCCGAAAGCGCGCCCCAGAAGAGCCCGCGCGGGACATCGGCGGGCCGGGCAGCGTGGTCCCGCACCAGCCATTTGCGCAGCGTGTCGCCAAGGTAGTAAAGCCCGACCAGCGCGACGATCAGCTTGCCGATCTCGGGCGGCACCCGCGAGATGCACAGGAAGGCCAGCAGGATGCCGACTGCGGCAGCGGGGATCAGGATCTTCAGGTTGCGGCGCGAGAAATTGCGGCGGAACAGCCAGATCGCGTAGACGTCCGACAGGATGTACATCGGCAAGAGCAGCCCGGCGGCCGCGGCGGGAGAGATGAAGAGCGTCAGCATGGGCACGCCGAGCATGGCGATCACCGGCATGCCGCCCTTGGAGGCGCCGACGCAGAAGGTCGCCAGCGCCGCCGCAATCCAGAACCCGCTTCCATCTTCCATGACGCACCCTCTCTTGCCGTGCCCCCTTCTGGAGAAAGGCGGAGGGAGGGAAAAGCGGAAACCGCCGTGGCAGCCGCAGATGCAGACAGGCGCGGCGGCGGCGGGCGACAAACCGGGCGGACCGCCCGCATGCGTCAGGCGGCGCGGCTGTGGTTTCGGCTGAGCAGGGGCACGGTGAGCTCGAGGTCCTCCTGCAGGGGCCGGTTCGGAGGCAGCCCCGCAACCTCGAGCTCGGCATGGTAGGCCTGCACCGCCTCGCGCGAGCTCACGCCCTCGCGCACAACGCGGCGCATGGCGCGCATCATCAGCACGGGATCCTCGCACTGAAAGTCCAGCCGGCTGAAGCTGGCGGTGCGCGCGCCGTAGCGCTCGCCCTGCGCCAGCCGCTCGAGGCAGTCGCGGGTGGTGCCCTCCTTGCAGCCGGTGAGGCCGACGATCACCCGCGTGGGGTCCCAGTTGGCCAGTTCCTCCATCAGGCGGGGGCCGTGGTAGCCGACCTCGACGAAGAGTGGCCGCTCCTTGCTGGCGACGCCGGCGAGGCTGCGGGTCAGCACGTCGTTGAGATATGCGCCATATTCCTCGGGGCCGGTGTCGACGGGGATGGGCGGATCGGCGACCCGCAGGAAGTGGCGCAGCCCCACCGAGGCGGCGATCTGGCGAAACTCGGCATAGGCGCGCAGCGTGGCGTGGTCGATGTCGATGTCGTTGTAGAAACTGAGCGCGTAGAGGCCGAGGTTCGCCACCGGGCGCACGTTTTCCAGCCGCGAGCTGCGGAAGGGCACGGCGGGGACCTGCGCGTAGCGCCCGCCGCGCACCAGCCAGATGTCGGTATTGTCGGTCAGGCGTACGGCCGGTGTGACGTTGGAGCGGGCATAGATCCCCTCCTCGCTGAAGATCTCGGCGTTGGCCAGGGAACTGAGCACGATGTCGGCCAGATCGCTTTCTATGACCCGGCGCATGTCAGCGCGGTAGGCCGGGGCGTTGCGCAGCCGGCCGTTTTCGTCCCGCCCGGCGGCGGAACAGCCGCGCACAAGGTCCGCATCCTTGCAGAAGGTCAGGATGAAATCGCGCGGCCCGTACCGCCCCTGCGCGATCTTCGCCAGTTTCTCATCGATCCGCCGCATCGCCTGCCCCCTTGGCGCCCCTCGCGGCAGCATGCGCCAAAGAGGTTGCGCAATCGTCAATGGCGGCGCGGGCCCGGGCTGGGTCTCGGCGGGGGGCTCAGACGGGCACCATGTCCACAAAATGCGTCGTCACATGGCTGCCCTCGGACCGCAGCGAGCCGCGCGTCGGGGCCACGTCGGAATAATCGCGCCCGTAGGCGACGGTGACGTGATCGGCACCGGCGAACATGTCGTTGGTGGGATCGATCTCGACCCAGCCCAGCTCGACCCCGCACCAGGCGCGGACCCAGGCATGCATGGCATCGGCGCCCTCGAGGCGCGGCTGACCCTCGGGCGGCAGGGTCCGCAGGAAGCCCGAGACATAGCCCGCAGGGATGCCGAGGCTGCGCAGCGCGGTGATCATCACGTGGGAGATGTCCTGGCAGACGCCGCGGCGGGCGCGAAAGGCCTCGATCGCGGCGGTGGTGACCTCGGTGGCCTCGGGGTCGAAGGTGAACTCGCTGTGGAGCTGGTGGCTGATCGCCTCGATTGCCGCGCGCACCGACAGGGCGGAGCTCAGCGTGCCCCGCGCGAAGGCGGCGATCTCGGGCGCGGCGGGCAGCCGCGGCGAGGCGCCAAGGAAGTGATGCGGGCTTTCAGGCCCGATGCTGCGCACCCCCGCAAGCTCCTGCGCCAACGCGCCGAGCCCGCCGGAGAGGTCGAGCCCGTCCACCGGCCGCGCCTTGCGCACCCGGCCCGAGAAGGCGAAGGCGATCTCGCTCAGCGGCATATCATGGGCCATCTCGCAGGTCGGATTGCCGAAGAAATCCTTTCCATCACGTCGCCAGCTCGGAGCGGGATCGGCGGTCACCGCCCCTGAGAGCAGCTGCTGCCCCTGCAGGGCGCGCGGCAGGATGCGCAGCAAGGTGCGGCTGGCCCCGGCGGGATGGGCGTATTCATAGGTGATCCGCAGCGAGATGTCGTAGAGCTGGGACATGGGCGGCTCCGGGGTCAGCTCAGGTAATGCGCGGTCAGCGCGTGGGAGATCGCCGCGAGGTCGGCGCGGAAGCCGCGCAGGCGGGCCGGGGTGATCTCTTCGGGGGCGGCCACGGCGAGCGCGGTGCGCAACAGCAGGATGCGCCGCCCGGCCTCGGGCAGGCCGCTGCTGCCCGCCGGGCGCAGCCGCGCCTCCTCGGCCATCAGCACGTCGAGCTGGAAGAGCAGCGAGCGTGGGTTGCCCGCGTCGAGCGCCAAGAGATCGATCACCGTCTCGCGCGAGGTTTCCACCGAGTAGCGGCGGCGGTGGGTCATGGCGCTGTCGCCGACCTCGACCGCCAGATCAAGCCCGCCCGTCGGGGTGGCCCTGTCGGTGAAGGCGGCAAGGAAGGCGGCCATCTGGTCGGCGCGCTCCAGCGCCCGCCCCAAGGTGAGGAAGCGCCAGCCGAGGAAGCGGAACATGTTCTCGTGCACGAGGCCCGAGAAGCCGGCGATGCGGCGCAGCAGCAGGCTCATCGCGCGGGCGGCGTCGTCGCCGGGATGGCAGCCCTCGGCGACCTCGTGGGCGGTGGTGGCAAGGTCCGAAAGCGCGTTCCAGCCGTCCGTGGAGAAACGGTCGCGCACCTTGGCCGCGCAACCGCGCGAGACGTCGAAGAGCTGCAGCAGCCCCGGCGGCACCGGCTCCTCGGACGGATCGAGACCGTAGCCCGCCAGGAACCGCGCGAGGCTCTCCAACAGCGGAAGCGCGTCGGGGCCGTAGTCCTCGAGCCGCAGGTGGTAGGCGCGGATCTGCCGCACGCCGTTCTCGGCCCGCTCGACGTAGCGCCCGAGCCAATAGAGGTTGTCCGCCGCCCGCGCCGGCAGCAGACCCGGCTGGCGGCGCAGGAACGGCCCCGTGTCGCGCGGGGCGAGCGTCTCGCGGGCGACAGGCGCGTCCGAGGTGATCCAGACATCGGCCACCGAGCCGCCCGCCTGCATCGCCAGCGCGGTGGGATCGCCCGTGCGCCCGATGCGCGCGTAGCCGCCGGGCATCACCGTCCAGCCCTGCGGCGTGCGGGCGGCAAAGACACGCACCACCATCGGGCGCGGCAGAAGCTGGTCGCCGACCATGGCGGGGGTGGTCGAAAGGGTCACCGCCTCCTGCCCCACCAGCGTCTCGCCCTCGCGCTCCAGCCAGTCCGAGACCGAGCCATGCACGCCGCCACGGAACCGCCCGCCGAGCGCGGTGCCCGCGTCGATGTCGAAGGGCAGCTTGGTCGATTGCGCCGGGCCGATCAGCATGCGGTGCAGGTTGTCGCGCACATAGGCACGCTCCGAGGGCTGGCCGCACCACCAGGTGGCGATGTTGGGCAGCTTCAGGGGCTCGCCGGTCAGCGCCTCGCAGATGCGCGGCAGGAAGGCCATGAGCGCCCGCGATTCCAGCGCCCCGGACCCGAGGCAGTTGACCATGGTGATCGCCCCGGCGCGCAGTGCCGAGACCATGCCGGGCGTGCCGAGGGCCGAGCTTTCGTCAAGTTCCAGCGGATCGGCAAAGCGCGAGTCGAGCCGCCGCCAGAGCACCGAGACCGGCTGGTCCCCGGCCACGGTACGCACCTTGAGCTGGCCGCTCCGCACCGCCAGATCCTCGCATTCCAGCAGCATGAAGCCGAGGTAGCGGGCGATATAGGCGTGCTCGTAGTAGGTGTCGGTGTGCTGGCCCGGGGTGAGGATCGCGACCCGGCTGCGGTCGTCGGCGCGCAGGCCGATCAGCGCGTCGCGGAAGCTGCGGAAGAAGCCCGCCAGCCGCTCGACGTTGGCCTTGGGGAAGAGGTCGTGGAACACCCGGCCGGTGGCCATCCGGTTCTCCAGCGCGAAACCCGACCCGGAGGGGGCCTGCGTGCGGTCGCCCAGCACCAACCACGAGCCGTCTGGCGAGCGACCGATTTCGAAGGCCAGGAAATGCAGGAAATGCCCCGAGCGTGGCTGCACGCCGACGATGGGGCGCAGCCACTCGGGGTTGCGCGCCACCAGGTCGGCAGGCAGGTACCCCTGCTTCACCAGATTGCCCGGCCCGTAGAGATCGGCCATCACCCGCTCGAGCAGTTCGGCGCGCTGCACGATGCCTTCCGAGAGCGTCGCCCATTCGCGGCCCGAGATCACCACCGGCACATGGCTCAGCGGCCAGCTGCGCTCGGTCGAGCCCTCGCCGGTGTGCTGGCGGAAGTAGACGCCGGTGTCGTGCAGGTACTGGTCGCCCCGGGCAAAGGCGCGGGCGCGGGCCTCGGTGCTCTGCGCGGCGAGGTGGCGGATCAGCGGCTGCCAGACGGGGCGGAGACGGCCATCGGAGCGCAAGAGCTCGTCGGCCACGCCCGGCGGGGGGCTGTAGCCTTGGAGGAACTTGGCCACCGTCTCCGGCGGCGGGCGTTTTGTGTCCGCCACCACGGCATCAGATCCCCGGCAGGCGGCGCAGGTCGAGCGTCATCGGGAACTCCGGATGCGGTGTCTCGGGCGCGGGCCAATAGCTGCCCGGGGTGTGCCCGAGTTTCTCGAAACGGGCAAGCCGGCGCGCGTCTGCCTCGTTGGTATTGACCGGGAAGGTGTCGTAGTTGCGCCCACCCGGATGCGCCACATGATAGCGGCAGCCGCCCAGCGCGCGACCCGTCCAGGTGTCGAAGATGTCGAAGGTCAGCGGCGCGTTCACCGGCAGCGTCGGGTGCAGCGCCTCGGCGGGCTGCCACGCCTTGAAGCGCACGCCGCCGACCCTGACGCCTGAAGCGCCGGTCTCGGCCATCGGCACGGCTCGACCGTTGCAGGCGACGATATAGCGCCCCGGCTCGGTGGCGGTGAGCTGCACCTGCATGCGTTCGACCGAGCTGTCGGTGTAGCGCACGGTACCGCCGATGGCGCCGCGCTCGCCCAGCACGTGCCAGGGCTCGAGCGCCTGTCGCAGCTCGAGATGGACGCCGTCGTACTCGACCTCCCCGGCGAAGGGGAAGCGGAACTCGCGCTGCGCCTCGTACCACTCGGGGCGGAAGGCGAAACCGTGATCGCCAAGGTCGCGCAGCACGTCGAGGAAATCCTGCCAGACGAAATGCGGCAGCATGAAGCGGTCGTGCAGCGTGGTGCCCCAGCGCGTGGGCTTGCCCTGGATCGGGGCCTTCCAGAAGCGCGCCAGCAGCGCCCGGATCAGCACCTGCTGGGCAAGGCTCATCTTGGCGTCGGGCGGCATCTCGAAGCCGCGGAACTCGACAAGGCCAAGCCGCCCGGTCGGCCCGTCGGGCGAGTAAAGCTTGTCGATGCAGATCTCGGCCCGGTGGGTGTTGCCGGTGACGTCGATCAGCATGTTGCGCAAGAGCCGGTCGGTGAGCCAGGGCAGCGGCGGCTCGCCCTGCCCCGGCGCCGGGAAATGCGCCAGCGCGATCTCCAGCTCGTAGAGGCTGTCGTGCCGTGCCTCGTCGATCCTTGGGGCCTGCGACGTCGGGCCGATGAAGAGCCCCGAGAAGAGATAGCTCAGCGAGGGATGCCGCAGCCAGTGCAGGATCATCGAGCGCATGAGGTCGGGGCGGCGCAGGAAGGGCGAGTCGTTCGGCGTCTCGCCGCCCACCACCACGTGGTTGCCGCCCCCGGTGCCGGTGTGCTTGCCGTCGATCATGAACTTGTCTGCCCCGAGGCGGCATTGGCGGGCTTCCTCGTAGACGCCATTGGTGATCGCCTTGCAGTCCTCCCAGCTGTGCGCCGGGTGGACGTTGACCTCGATCACCCCGGGATCGGGGGCGACGCGGATGACGTTGAGCCGGGCGTCATGCGGCGGGGTGTAGCCCTCGATATGGATCGGCAGGCCCAACTCCTCGGCGGTGGTCTCGGCGGCGGCGAGCAGGTCGAGATAATCCTCCAGCGCTTCCACCGGGGGCATGAAGAGGCAGAGCCGCCCATCGCGCGGCTCGATGGCAATGGCGGTGCGCACCGCGCCCCCTGCCGGATCGACGCCCTGCTCCATTATGCGCTGCCGCCGCCCGACGTCGCGCGCTGCGCTCACCGGCTGATCGTGGCCCGGGGTGACCTCGGGCAGCGACGCGGCGGCCTCGCGCTCTTCCTCGGCGATGCGCTCCAGCTCCTTCATCAGCCGCGCGCGGCGCTCCTGTTGCTGCGCGTGGAAATCCGGAAGCTCGGTCAGCGGGATGCTGGAGTCAGCGGGATAGACATAGGGATAGGCCGACGGCGGCACGAAGGGCAGCGCGCCGAGTGGCAGGCGGAAGCCCACCGGACTGTCGCCGGGGATCAGGAAGAGATGCCCGCGCCGGGTCTTCCAGTGCTCCGAGCGCCACTTCGGCCCGCTCGCCTTGGACTGCCAGCGCTGCAGTGGCAGGATGAAGCCCGCCGCCTCGTCGAGCCCGCGGGTGAACACCCGGGCGATGCGGGCGCGGGTCTCGGGATCCTTGAGCTTTGAATCCTCCGGCGTCACGTTCATCGGCAGGTCGGCTTCCTTGAGAATCCACTCGGCCGGATCCTCGTAGGCAGGATGCACGTAATCGCCGCTGAGCCCGAGGGTTTCGGCGAACCGGGTCATGAAGCTGTCGGCCTGCGCGGCGTCGGCGCCCTTGGCGGTCTCCTTCGCCACAAGGTCGGGGTTTTTCCACACCGGCTTGCCGTCGCGCCGCCAGTAGAGCGAGAAGGTCCAGCGCGGAAGCGTCTCGCCGGGGTACCACTTGCCCTGCCCGTAGTGCAGGAAGCCGCCCGGCGCGAAGCGCGTCCGCAAGCGGCGGATCAGCTGGTCGGCAAGCGCGCGCTTCTGCGGGCCGACAGCGGCGGTGTTCCACTCGGCGCTCTCGAAATCGTCGATCGACACGAAGGTGGGCTCGCCGCCCATGGTCAGCCGCATGTCCTGCGCCGCGATCTCGGCGTCGACCTTTTGCCCGAGCGCATCCAGCGCCTCCCACGCCTCGTCGGAGAAAGGCTTGGTGATGCGCGGGTGCTCCGCCACACGCGTCACCTGCATGTCGAAGTCGAAGTCGGTCTGCGTGTCCGGCGGCGCGGCATAGCCCCCGACGATGGGCGCGGCGTTGCGGTAGTGCGGCGTGGCGGCGAGCGGGATGTGGCTTTCGCCGGTCAGCAGCCCCGAGGTCGGGTCGAGCCCGATCCAGCCGGCGCCGGGGATGTAGACCTCGCACCAGGCGTGCAGGTCGGTGAAGTCGTGATCGGTGCCCGCCGGCCCGTCGAGCGAGACGAGGTCGGGCTTGAGCTGGATGAGATAGCCCGACACGAAGCGCGCCGCGAAGCCGAGGTGGCGCAGGATCTGCACCAGCAGCCACGAGGTGTCGCGGCACGAGCCCTTCGCCAAATGCAAGGTCTCCTCGGGGGTCTGCACCCCGGGCTCCATGCGGACGATATAACCGATGTCCTTCTGCAGCCGGGCGTTCAGTCCGACGAGGTAGTCGACCGTACGCGGCGCGCTCTTCTCGATCGTGTCAAGATAAGCCTGCAGCCGCGGCCCGGCCGGCTCGGGGGTGCGGTAGATCGACAGGTCCTCGGCGAAGTCCTGCGAATATTCAAAAGGAAAGGCCTCGGCGCTCTCATCCACGAAGAAATCGAACGGGTTGTAGACCGTCATGTCGGCGACCAGATCAACCTCGATCTTGAACTCGGTCACCGGTTCGGGAAAGACGAAGCGCGCCAGCCAGTTGCCATAGGGATCCTGCTGGTGATTGACGAAGTGCCCCTCGGGCGAGACCCTCAGCGAATGCGAGATCACCCGGGTGCGCGAATGCGGCGCGGGCCTCAGCCGGATGATCTGCGGCCCGAGCGACACCGGGCGGTCGTACTTGTAATGCGTCAGGTGATAGATACTTGCCGTGATCGCCATTCATCAGGTCCGGAACTGGGGGAAACCTCCCACACCTGAGCGACTTGGTCTGCGCTTGTAAAGCCCTGCGTGACCTCGCGGCATCACGCGTTGCCGCGCCGCCCGTTCCGCAGGCGGCGCGGTGTCCCGCTTCAGTTCACCGGCATAACGAAGACCTCGCGCACATTCGCGCGCGGATCGGCCTCGAGCGCGAAGATCACCGAGCGCGCAATGTCTTCGGGTTTGAGCTTGTCCGGCTTTGCCTCGTCGAAGAAGGGCGTGTCCACCATGCCCGGCGCAATTACCGTAACCCGCGCACCCCACTCGCGGAATTCTTCGGCGAGATTGCCGCCGTAGCCGTGCACGAACCACTTCGAGGCGCCGTAAAGCGAGCCCTTGATGGTCGTCCGCCCCGCCGCCGAGCCAGTCATCAGAAGATGACCGCGGTTCTTCACGAAGTAAGCAGAGGCCGCCTTGGCGGTCCAGAGCACCCCCAGAATGTTGAGCCGCACGAGGGCCTCCCATTCCTCGGGATCGCCCTTGCGGGTGCCCGACTGCGAAAGGCCCGTCCCGGCATTGGCAAAGGCGGCGTTCACATCACCGAAATGCCCGGCCAGCTTTGCCATCGCCGCCTCTTGCTCTTGCAGCGAGGTCGCATCCCCGGGCAGCGCCAGCGCGTGCGCACCAAGCTCCTTTTCCAACTCTGCGATCTTGTCTTCGGAGCGGGCGAAGAGCCCGACGTTCCAGCCGTGTTCGACCGCGGCGCGGGCGGTCTGTGCGCCGATGCCCGAGGAGGCACCGGTGATGAAGAGGGTCTTGCGATTCATGCTTAATCCTCCCGAAGGAAATTGCCGTGAAACTCGAAGCGCCGGCTTCCCGGCGCGGCTCCGCTCAAAGGTAGGGCGCCGCGTGCCGCCGCCCATGCAGCCGGGCCTCGACGTGAACCGGTCGGACCTCACGCGGCGGAAATGGAACGATTTTCGACGCACCAGCGTTTTCTTGCCGACCGTACCTGCTGACCAGTAACGGAGACTCTTGATGAAACGCCTTGCACTGCTCACTGCCGCCGCCACCTGCACCGCCGTCGCCGCCTATGCCGCGACCGAGGCGCTGAACCCTGGCGCCGCAACGGTCATCGAAATTGAGGTCGCGCCGCACGAGTTGGCACAGTGCCGCGAGACGCTGCAACAGGTCGGCTCCATGGCCGCCGTCTCAGACGACGGCACGCCCCTGCTCTTCCAGTCGTCCGAGGACCTGCCGCAGGTGCGCTGCGTCGCCACCACGGTCTGAGGCCACGGTCTGGGCCACGGTCTGGAGCGTGGGCGCTGGCACTCCCGCGCCCCGCTTGCTACGCCTTGGACTCCCAATCCGAAAGCGAGGCGCCCACGCCAATGCAGACGCTCTTCACCGTTGAGACCCGAGGCCCCGGCCTCTACGAGGTCACCCGTGACGTCAGCCGATGGGTCGGCGGGACCGGCAAAGGCGACGGTCTTCTCACGCTCTTCATCCGCCACACCTCGGCCTCGCTGCTCATTCAGGAGAATGCGGACCCGGAGGTGCGCAGCGATCTCACCGAGTTCTTCCACAGGCTGGTGCCACCCAGCAGCGATCCGTCGATGCGCTATCTCACGCACACCTACGAAGGCCCGGACGATATGCCCGCCCACATCAAGGCGGCGCTGCTGCCGGTCTCGCTCTCCATTCCTGTCACCGGTGGAAAGCTGTCGCTCGGCACCTGGCAGGGCATCTATCTTTTCGAGCACCGCAGCGCGCCGCACCGGCGCGAGATTTTGGCCCATCTCTGCGCGTGAAGGCGGGCAAGGCCGTTTTCATAGCGCTTTAGGTCCGTCCCGCAGATTTTCAACGCCCTTCATCTTGCGGGGTGATTTGACCTCTACCCAATTTCTGGGCGCTCCCCTATAGTGGCTGTGGATAAATGAGGGATAACCTCATGCCCACGTTGGAACGAAGTGATTGGGGGAAGGCATGCGCTGCCCGTTTTGTGGAAATATCGACACCCAGGTCAAGGATTCACGCCCGGCAGAGGACCATGTCTCGATCCGTCGCCGGCGTTTCTGCCCCGCCTGCGGCGGCCGGTTCACCACCTACGAGCGGGTCCAGTTGCGCGACCTCGTGGTGATCAAGACCAGCGGCAGGCGCGAGGATTTCGACCGTGACAAGCTCGAGCGCTCGATCCGCATCGCGCTGCAGAAACGCCCGATCGATCCGGAACGCGTGGACCAGATGATCTCGGGGATCGTGCGGCGTCTTGAAAGCCTCGGCGAGACCGACATACAGTCGAAGCAGATCGGCGAAATCGTCATGGAGACGCTCGCCCGGATCGACACGGTGGCCTACGTGCGCTTTGCGAGCGTTTACAAGAACTTCCAGGCGGCCGACGATTTCGACAAGTTCGTGAGCGAGCTGCGCCCGGGCACCCACACCGAGAAGTGAGCCCGCACCGGCAAAAAGGGAGCATGTCCGCGTGACCGACGATGCCCGCCACATGGCCCACGCCCTGCGCCTTGGGCGCCGGGGCATGGGCAAGTGCTGGCCGAACCCCGCCGTCGGCTGCGTGCTGGTCAATGACGGCCGGATTGTCGGCCGCGGCTGGACCCAGCCCGGCGGCCGCCCGCATGCCGAGGCCGTGGCGCTGGCCGATGCCGGCCCGCGCGCCCGTGGCGCCACCGCCTATGTCACACTCGAGCCCTGCGCCCACACTGGCAAGACCCCGCCCTGCGCAACGGCGCTGATCAAGGCGGGCGTCGCGCGGGTGGTGGCCCCCATCGCCGACAGCGATCCGCGCGTCTCGGGCCAGGGCTTCGAGATGCTGCGCAAGGCGGGCATCGAGGTGGCCACCGGCGTGCTTGCCGAAGAGGCGACGCACGACCACGCGGGTTTTTTCCTGAAGACCGAGGAGGGCCGCCCCTGGGTGACGCTGAAGCTGGCGAGCAGCTTCGACGGGCGCATCGCCACAGCCACCGGCGAGAGCCAATGGATCACCGGCCCCGAGGCGCGCCGCACCGTGCACGGGCTGCGCGCGGCGCATGACGCGGTGATGGTCGGCGCGGGCACCGCGCGCGCAGATGATCCCGAACTCACCGTGCGCGGCTGGGGCGAGGTGCACCAGCCGATACGGGTGATCGCCTCGCGGCTGATCGACGTGCCGCTGATGAGCCGGCTCGCCTCGACCGCGCGCGAGGTGCCGGTGTGGATCGTGCATGGCTCCGACGCCGCCGCCGAGACCCGCCGGGCCTGGAAGAGCTGCGGCGCGACCCTGATCCAGAGCCGCGTCACCGCGGGGCGCCTCGATCCCGGGGCGCTGCTCTCGGCACTTGGCGCGCAGGGGTTGACGCGGGTGTTCTGCGAGGGCGGCGGTCAGCTCGCCGCCTCCTTGCTCGCCGCCGATCTCGTCGACGAGCTGGTCGGCTTCACCGCCGGCCTTGCGCTCGGCGCCGAGGGGCGGCCCGGCGTCGGCGCCATGGGGGTCGACACCCTGAGCGAGGCGCCGCGCTTCCGGCTGGTGGAGACCCGCGCGCTTGGCAACGACGTGATGCACCGCTGGCTGCGCTAGGCGCGGCCCGGGTGCGGCCCAGGCATGGCAAGGGGCGCGGCAGCGCCACGCCCCTCCCCCGGCAGATCAAAGGCCCTTGGCCTTGTAGCTCTTGGCCACCCGGTCGATCGCGACGATGAACCCGGCGGTGCGCAGGTCGGTGACGTCGTCGCGCCCGTGCCAGATCTCGCGCATCGACTGGTAGGCGGTGCGCATCGTGTCATCGAGCCCAGACCGCACCAGCTCCAGCTCGTCCGCGCCGCGCAGGTAACGCGCCTTGAACGCCGGATCGAGGGTCCAGGCGTCACCCATGGCGATGTCGAGCCGTTCGAGCTCGTCCACCACCAACTGGTGCCGCGACTCTTCCTGGCGCCGCTGCATCCGCCCGAAGCGGATGTGGCTGAGGTTCTTCACCCATTCGAAGTACGACACGGTGACGCCCCCGGCGTTCGCGAACAGATCGGGGATGACCACCGTGCCACGGCTGCGCAGGATGTCGTCGGCGCCCGCGGTGATCGGCCCGTTTGCGGCCTCGATGATCAGGTTGGCCTGAACCCTGTGGACATTGGTGAGGTTGATCACCCCCTCGAGCGCGGCAGGAATGAGAATGTCGCAGTCCTCGGTCAGCACCGCGCCGCCATCGCGGGTGTGGATGGCGTCGGGGTAATCAACCAACCCGCCGTGGCTGGTCATCCAATCCTTCACCGCTTCGACATCGAGCCCCTTGGGATCGTAGAGCGCGCCGTCACGCTCGATGATCCCGGTGATGATCGCCCCATCCTCTTCGGACAGGAAACGCGCGGCGTGATAGCCCACGTTGCCAAGACCCTGCACGATCACCCGCTTTCCCGCGAGCCCGCCCGAAAGCGCGGCCTTGGCCACGTCCTCGGGGTGGCGGAAGAACTCGCGCAGGGCGTATTGCACGCCGCGCCCCGTCGCCTCGACCCGCCCGGAAATGCCGCCGGCGTTGAGCGGCTTGCCGGTCACGCAGGCGCGCGCGTTGATGTCGGTGGTGTTCATCCGTGCATATTGATCGGCGATCCAGGCCATCTCGCGCTCGCCGGTGCCCATGTCGGGCGCGGGCACGTTCTGGCTGGGATGGATCAGGTCGCGCTTGCACAGCTCGTAAGCGAAGCGCCGGGTGATCAGTTCGAGCTCGTGCTCCTCGTATTGCGTGGGGTCGATCCGCAGACCGCCCTTGGACCCGCCGAAAGGCGCCTCGACCAGCGCGCATTTGTAGGTCATCAGCGCGGCCAGCGCCTCGACCTCGTCCTGGTTCACCGCCGCAGCGTAGCGGATGCCCCCCTTGACCGGCTCCATGTGCTCCGAGTGCACCGAGCGGTAGCCGGTGAAGGTCTCGATCTTGCCGCGCAGGCGCACCCCGAAACGCACGGTGTAGGTCGCGTTGCAGACACGGATCTTCTCTTCCAGTCCCGGCGGCAGGTCCATCAGCGCCACGGCGCGGTTGAACATCAGATCGACGCTCTGGCGGAATGTCGGCTCGTTGGATGGTAAGACGTTCATTGGATCTCCTCCTGGCCAAACGCACGCTTGCCGGTCCGCGCCGAAGCGCGGAGTGCCGTCTGCTGCCGCGGTGCCGGACAGTCCGGAGGAGCAAGAGACGGCGGCCCTTCATTACTGACCGAAAACCTGTCGCGGCGAAACCGTTTGCTAACCGATGGGCAACGTATTGTTCTGACTCCGGAACCTGCCCCTCGAAAGCCCCCGGTATTGTCCCTGACCGCGAGCCGTAGGTCCCAATTTCGCCGTGAAATGAGCCGCATTTTAGCCATCAAGCGTTCCGATAGTTCCCCTCGTAGTGTGGTGAGTTCTGAAGGCCTTGCGTCAGCAATGGTCGAGAAAAGGGTATCTTATATCATGGAAAAGCAGACTGCTTGCTGGCGCGTATTTCGCGCCCGGAGCAGGGTTTCGCTGATGGCGCGGATGCGCGGCAGCGATGCCTTTCTCCGTGACGAAGAGGGCAGCATGTCCTACTTCGCGCTTGTGTCCTCGTTAGTGATGATAGCGTTTGGCGGAATTGGTGTGGACATGGTGTTCACCGAGCTCAATCGCACCAAGGTACAGAACACGTTGGACCGCGCGGTGCTTGCCGCCGCGGACCTCGATCAAATTCTCGACCCCGAGGACGTCGTTGCCGACTACATGGCAAAGATGGGCCTTGGCGATGCGCTGGTCTCCTCCGATGTGGACGAGGGCCTCAATTACCGGATCGTCACTGCCGACGGCTTCGTCGAGGCGCCCTCGAACTTCATCGGCCTGCTCGGCATCGACACGACCACGGCCTCGGGACACGCCCAGGCCACGGAACGGTTCAACAAGGTCGAGGTTTCGCTGGTCGTCGATATTTCCGGCTCGATGGTCAACAACAACAAGATGGAAAACCTCAAGGCCGCCGCGAGCGACTTCGTCGACACCCTGCTGTCGGACGGAAGCGACGATCTGGTCTCGATCTCGCTGGTGCCCTATTCCGAGCAGGTCAACGCTGGCCCCGAGATCCTGAGCTACTTGCCGGTGAACTGGAAGCACGGTTTCTCGCATTGCCTCGAGATGCCCAATTCGGTCTTCGGCTCGACCGAGCTCGACACCTCGATCCGCTATGACCAGATGCAGCATTTCCAGTGGAACTACGACGGCAGGAACACGCTGACCGACACGGTCTGCCCGCGCTACGACTACGAGCGGATCACCCCGTTCAGCCAGGATGCGACGGCGCTCAAGCGGCAGATCGGAAAGCTGACGCCGCGCGCCGGCACCTCGATCTTCCTCGGGATGAAATGGGGCGCGGCGCTGCTCGATCCCTCGAGCCGCAATATCGCCAGCGGGCTGATTGCCGATGGCGAGGTGGACTCGGTCTTCGAGGGTCGTCCGGTGGACTACGGCGACGAGGACGTGCTGAAGACGGTTGTCCTGATGACCGACGGGCAGCACGACAAGTCGTTCCGCATCCGCGATGCATATTACAACTCGGAATCCGAGTACGTGCAGTGGAGCAAGAACAACCTCTGGTACTGGCTGAACCGCAACGTCTACGAATGGCAGCGCGGCAACTTCTATTACCAGAAGTATGACGCCAGGACGGGCGACACGCTGCTGGACAACATCTGCACCGCCGCCAAGGACAAGGGCATCATCATCTGGTCCATCGGCTTCGAGGTCGCAGACCACGGCGCGGACGTGATGGAAAGCTGTGCCTCCTCTCCCTCGCACTTCTTCCGCGTCGAGGGGACGGAGATCAGCGAAGCCTTCTCGACCATCGCGCACACCCTCAACCAGCTGAGGTTGACCCAATGATCGGCTCCTTGAAATCCGCCCTGCGGCGTTTCGGCCGTGACGAGAACGGCTCGGCAGTCATCCCCTTCGCGCTTTGGACGCCGGTCTTCGTCGGCCTGCTCATCGCCAGCGTCGAATCGGGCTTTGCCACCATGCGCCAGACCGCGCTGGACCGCGCGCTCGACGAGACGGTGCGCGAGGTCAAGCTCGGGACCGGCACGCTCTACACGGCCGACTCGCTCAAGGAGATGATCTGCGACCGCGCGCCCATCCTCGGAAGCTGCGTCGAGACCTTGCAGCTCGAAATGGTCGGCCTCGACATGCGCAACTGGGTGGCGCCCGCGGCCTCGCCGGATTGCGTTGACACCAACCTGACGGTCACGCCGATGCGCAGCTTCGTCCACGGCGGTCAGCATGAGACCATGCTGCTGCGCGCCTGCTTCAAATACCGCCCGATCTCGCCCGGCGGAGCGCTGGCCTCGTCGATGTACAAGGACGACGAGGGCTACACCGCGTTGGTGGCCACCTCGGCCTTCGTCCACGAACCGCTGTGAGGAGTGAGGACATGATGACCCTGAAGAGATCCCTCGCTTCGCGCCTGACCCGCTTTGCCCGCGACACCGAGGGCAACGTGACGATGGAAGCGATGATCACCCTGCCCATCCTGGTGGTGATCTTCGCAGCCTGCTGGGTCTATTTCGACGTCTTTCGCGAGACCTCGGTGAACCAGAAGGCCAACTACGTCATCGGCGATGCGCTCTCGCGCGAAACCGACGAGATCACCGACACCTATATCGACAACGCCTACAAGCTGCTGAAACTGTTCACCCGAACCGGCAACGCGGTTTACGGAGAGGACCGCGAAAACGCCGGCTTCGCCGAGGGCGACCTCTATAAGACCGACCTTCGGATCACCGTGGTCAGCTATTCGGAGAAAAAGGACAACTACTCGGTCGAATGGTCCGTCGTGCGCGGCGATCCGGCGCCGCTGACCAACGGCGACCTTAGCGGGATGCGCAACCGCCTGCCGATCCTGGCCGATGCCGCGCAGGTGATCCTGGTGGAGACCTGGGACGACTACTACCCGCTGTTCCGGGTCGGTCTCTCCGCCTTCCCGATCAAGGCCTACAGCTTCACCCAGCCGCGCTATGCGCCGCAGCTTCTCTACAACAACAAGAGCGGCAACAACGGCTGGGGCAACGGCGACCAGGACGCCTCGGGCAACTCGCTGTGCAACAACAACGCCGAGAACGCCACCGACTGCGACAACACCGACGGCAGCTACAACAATGAGGCTGGCTGGGACAGCTGATCCCCGCCCGCGCCCACCACCCTACGCAAAAGGCCGCAGCATCGCTGCGGCCTTTCTGCTCTTCGGGGTGCCCCGGGATCACATCTCCGGCGGCAGTTCGCCCTCGCGGCGCATCACCAGCACCGAGATGATGTCGGCCATCGGCTTGGTGTCGCGCGCGGCGGTCACCCCGCCCACGGCAACCCGCCGACCGGTGCGCCACCAAAGCCCCGGATACCACGCGCGCTTGCCCGGTGCCTTCAGCGTCAGGGCAAAGCCGTTCGAGGGTTTGAGCGCAAAGGCGCCGCGGTCCACCTTCACCACGTCGGCGATGCGCGCGATCACCGCGCCCGAGCTGTCGCTCAGCGCGTCGTCGGTGAGCAGCAGCTCGCGCGAGGTCACGCGCCACATCATCTGCGCGACCCAGAGCGCCGCCACGCCGAGCACGATCAGGAACACCAGCCAGAGCGGGTTCGCCGGCGGCTGCATCACCGCCAGCCAGAGCAGCAGCAGGCCGAGCCCGCCCATCGTGCCGACGCCGATCACCCGCCGCGGCCCGGTGGCCGAGGCGCGCGCCAGGATCTTGTCGTCCATCTTGTCTTGCATGGGTCCTCCCCCTGCCCCGGATCAGTCGCGGCGCGGATCGCGCGGATAGACCCCAAGGATTTCAAGGTATTCGGTGAAGTAGTCGAGTTCCTCCAGCGCCCGCTTGACCGCCGGGTCCTCGGGATGGCCCTCGATGTCGGCATAGAACTGCGTCGCGGTGAACGATCCGCCGACCATGTAGCTTTCCAGCTTGGTCATGTTGACGCCATTGGTGGCGAAACCGCCCATCGCCTTGTAGAGCGCGGCGGGAATGTTGCGCACCTGGAACACGAAGGTGGTCATCATGCCGTGATCGCCGCGGCGCTCGTGATTCGCCTCGGGCGACATGACGAGGAAGCGGGTGGTGTTATTGCCCTGGTCCTCGATGTGCCGCGCCAGCACGTCGAGGCCGTAGATTTCTCCCGCCAGTTCCGAGGCCAGCGCCGCGATCTCGGGCTTGCCCATCTCGGCCACCTGCCGCGCCGAGCCCGCCGTGTCGGCGCCGGTCAGCCGGGCGATGCCATGCTCGGACAGGAACTTCCGGCACTGGCCCAGCAGCACGGTATGGGTCATCGCCTTTTCGATCTTCTCGAGCGGCACCCCCGGCAGCGCCAGCAGGTTGATGTGCACCCGCACGAAGGCCTCGTCAACGATGTGCAGCCCAGAGTGCGGCAGCAGCGAGTGGATGTCCGCGACCCGCCCGTAGGTGGAGTTCTCGACCGGCAGCATGGCCAGATCCGCCTCACCGCTCTTCACCGCCTCGATCGTGTCCTCGAAGGTGCGGCACGGCAGTGCCTCCATGTCGGGACGGGCGTCTCGGCAGGCTTGGTGCGAATAGGCGCCAAGCTCTCCCTGGAAGGCAATGCGGTTGGTCATTTCAGTCTCGCGTCGTTTTGGAAACACTTGCAGCTTGTGGGCATTTGGTCGCGGCTAGTATACCTTGCCAGACGCCAAGGGAAGCCGTAGACCACTGATCGACGGTTATCTTTCGACGCCCGACCTGGGGAGGACACGCGACATATGTTTGATACCATGACCTTGACGAAAGTGGTGGGCGGCGTCTGCGGCGCCTTTCTGATCTACCTTCTGGGAAGCTGGGTCGGCGAAAGCCTCTACCACGTCGGCGGCAGCCATGGCGAGGAAACGGCCTCCTACGTGATCGAGGTCGCCGATGCCGGCGGCGGCGCCGAGGAAGAGACGGTCGACTTCGCCACGCTCATGGCCTCGGCCGATGCCGGCAAGGGAGAGAAGGTCTTCGGCAAGTGCCGTGCCTGCCACAAGATTGACGGCACCAACGCCACCGGCCCGCATCTCGACGGCGTCGTCGGGCGCGACATCGACGCCGTGGACGGCTTCTCCTACTCCGGCGCGCTCGAGCAGGTCGGCGATGTCTGGACCCCCGAGAACCTCTTCCACTTCCTCGAGAACCCCAAGGGTGTGGCGCCCGGAACCGCGATGTCCTTCGCCGGCCTGAAAAAGCCCGAGGACCGCGTGAACCTGATCGCCTACCTGGACTCGCTGGGCGGCTGATCCGCGGATCAGCCGGATCGCTCCGGCAGCAAGATTGCAAAGGCCACGGCCCCGCGCCGTGGCCTTTTTCTGTGCGCTGCGGACGGATGGGCGCTCCACCAGCGGCCGCTGCGCGCCCCTTCCCTGAAAAATCGACCCCCCAAAGCGCGCCGGGCCGCGACGCGGGCGGGACGGCCTGCGCGCAGGCGCCCTCGCGCCGAAATCGCGGGCGCTCACGCAAACTCCAGCAAGTTCGGCTTGAATGTCGTCGCGACCGGCCCTTAGCTTACATCAAACGGCAGAGCTCAAGCCGACAACCAGAGGGGAGACCACATGATCCGGACGACGCGCCCTGCCGCGGCCGCCATTCGCAGCCTCGATCCGATTGCCTTTCGCCCCCTTCTCGGCGCGCTGACCGCGCTGGGGATCGCCCTCGCCGCCCAAGCCGGCTGGGCCCAGGACTCCAGTCCCGCAGCCAGCCCCGCCGCCACCGAAACTGCCCCCGACTCCGCCGAGGCGACGGATCAGAAGATCATCACCGCGCACGGCTACTCCTACTTCGGCGAGCTCGACTACCCTGCCGACTACGACCATTTCGACTTTGCGAACCCCGACGCGCCAAAGGGGGGCGAGATCGTGCTCGGCGCCTCCGGCACCTTCGACAGCATGAATCCCTATTCGCGCAAGGGCCGCGCCGGGGCGCTGACCACCCTGCAATACGATAGCCTGATCGAGAGCACCGAGGATTCCGTCGGCCAATATTACGGCGTCCTCGCCGAGAGCCTCGAATACCCCGAGGACAAATCCTGGGTGATCTTCCACATCCGCCCCGAGGCGACCTTCTGGGACGGCACGCCGGTCACCGCCGAGGACGTGGTCTATTCGCACAAGCTCTTCATCACCCAGGGCCTTCCCTCCTATGCCGCCGCCGTGGGCGAGATGGTGACCGGCGCAGAAGCGCTCGACGAGCGCACCGTGAAATTCACCTTCAACACAGAGCTCACCAAGCGCTCGCGCATCGAGACCGTGGGCGCCACGCCGGTGTTCAAGAAGGCCTGGTTCGAGGAAGACCCCGAGAAGCGCCGCCTCGACGAGCCGCGCATGGAGGTGGCGGTCGGCTCTGGCCCCTACAAGCTCGACAGCTACGAGGTGAACCGCCGCATCGTCTACAAGCTGCGCGACGACTATTGGGGCCGCGACATCCCCTTCAACAAGGGCCGGCACAACTACGGCACCGTCCGGGTCGAGTATTTCTCTGACCAGACGGCGTCCTTCGAGGCGTTCAAGGCGGGCGAATACACCTTCCGGGTCGAGAGCGACCCCAAGCTCTGGGCCACCTCCTACGACTTCCCGCGCATCCAGCAGGGAACGGTGAAAAAGGAAGAGATCGCCGACGGCAGCCCGCCCAACCCCACCGGCTTCGTCTTCAACCTCGCCAAGCCGCAGCTCAAGGACAAGCGCGTGCGCGAGGCGATCGCCCTGGCCTTCAACTTCGAGTGGAGCAATGAGAGCCTGCGCTACGGGCTCTACAGCCCGCGCAGTTCCTTCGTCGAGGGCACCCCGATCGAGGCCAAGGGCCTGCCCGAGGGGGCCGAGCTGGACTTCCTCAAGTCGCTGGGCGACGTGGTTCCCGAAGGCATCTACACCACCGACGTCTGGACCATGCACGAGAGCAACCCCGAGGACCTGATCAGCCGCGGCACGCGCCGCCAGGCAGGCGGGCTGCTGCAGGAGGCGGGCTGGAGCGTGGGCGACGACGGGCTGGCGCGCAATGACGCCGGCGAGACCCTCAAGCTGCACATGATCATTCCCAGCAACATCGAAGCGAGCATCGAGTCGATGCATGAAACCTACGTGCAGAACCTGCGCGCCATCGGGATCGATGCCAGCTACGAAAAGGTCGATCCCTCGCAGTTCACGCTGCGGCAGCGCGAGCGCGACTACGACATGATCTACTCGAGTCGCTACGGCGCCTTCCTGTCCACGGGGGGCGGGCTCAGCCAGATGTACGGCTCGCGCGAAGCCGAATTCTCGCTCTTCAACCCCGCCGGGCTCGCCAGCCCGCTCGTCGACGCGATCATCGCCGCCAGTTTCGAGGCCACCAGCCAGGCGGAAACCGACGTCGCGCTGATGGCGCTCGACCGCGCGCTGCGCTACGAGTTCTTCATCGTCCCCGACGGCTATATCGCAGACTACTGGGTCGCCTATTACGACATGTACGAACACCCCGAGACCATCCCGCCCTACGATCTTGGCTACCTCAGCCTTTGGTGGGTGAACCCCGACAAGGAGAAGGCCCTCAAAGAGGCCGGCGTGCTGAAATAATATGGGAGCCTACATTCTCCGCAGACTGCTGCTCATCATCCCCACGCTCTTGGGGATCATGATCATCAACTTCGCGCTGGTGCAGTTCGTGCCCGGCGGTCCCATCGAACAGATCATCGCCCAGATCGAGGGCCAGGGAGACGTCTTCGGCGGCTTCTCCGGCGGTGGCGGCACTGCGCCCGGTGCCGGAATGGACACTGTCGGCGCGGGCATGGGCGGCGGCGGCAACGAGAAATACGTCGGCGCCCGCGGGTTGCCGCCCGAGTTCATCGAGAGCCTCGAGAAGGAGTTCGGCTTCGACAAGCCCCCCCTCGAGCGCTTCTTCGGGATGATGTGGAACTACATGCGGCTCGACTTCGGCGAGAGCTACTTCCGCTCGATCTCGGTGATCGACCTGGTGCTGGAAAAGATGCCGGTGTCGATCTCGCTCGGGCTCTGGTCGACGATCATCGCCTATATCGTCTCGATCCCGCTCGGCATTCGCAAGGCCGTCAAGGACGGCAGCAGCTTCGACACATGGACGTCGGGCGTGATCATCGTCGCCTACGCCATCCCGGGCTTCCTCTTCGCCATCCTGCTGCTGGTGCTCTTCGCCGGTGGCTCGTTCTGGCAGATCTTCCCGCTGCGGGGCCTCACCTCGGACAACTGGGAGGCGCTGAGCTGGCCGATGAAGATCGCCGATTACTTCTGGCACATCGCGCTGCCGGTGATCGCCTCGACGATCTCGGCCTTTGCCACGCTGACGCTGCTGACCAAGAACTCCTTCCTCGACGAAATCAAGAAGCACTACGTGATGACCGCCCGTGCCAAGGGCCTGAGCGAGAGCCGCGTGCTCTATGGCCACGTCTTCCGCAATGCCATGCTGATCGTCATCGCCGGCTTCCCGGCGGTGTTCATCGGCGTCTTCTTCTCGGGCTCGCTGATCATCGAGACGATCTTCTCGCTCGACGGTCTCGGGCGGCTCGGTTTCGAGGCGGCGGTGGCGCGCGACTATCCGGTGATCTTCGGCACGCTTTTTATCTTCGGCCTCATCGGCCTTGTCGTCGGGATCATCTCGGACATGATGTACGTTCTGGTCGATCCGCGCATCGACTTCGAGAAGCGGGAGGGCTGAGATGAGCTACGAGCCTGATCCCCGCTTCGACGACTCCGCGCCGCTCCGCCCGCAGCCCGAGCCCGGAATTCCCGTCGTCCCGCAGCCCAAACCCGGCCGCTTCGCGCTGTCGCCGCTGAACCAGCGCCGCTGGCGCAACTTCAAGCGCAACCGCCGCGCCTTCTGGTCGCTGTGGATCTTCGTGGTGCTCTTCGGCCTGTCGCTGTTCGCCGAGTTCATCGCCAACGACAAGCCGATCCTCGTCAGCTACCGCGGCGAGCTGCGCATGCCGATCTTCAATTTCTACCCCGAAACCGCCTTTGGCGGCGACTTCCGGACCGAGGCCGCCTACCGCGATCCCGAGGTGCAATGCCTCATTCGCACCGGCGGCATCGAGGCATGTTTCGACGACCCCGAAGGGCTGATCGAGACGGTGGAGGCGGGCGGCACCCCCGAGGGCGATTTCGTCAAGGGATGGAGCATCTGGCCGCCCATTCCCTACACGTTCAACACCCCGGTCGACCGTCCCGGCGCGGCGCCCCTGCCCCCGAATGGGCAGAACCTGCTCGGTACCGACGACACCAAGCGCGACGTGCTGGCGCGGGTGATCTACGGCTTCCGCCTGTCGATCCTCTTCACGCTGGTGGTCACGGTCGTCTCGTCGATCATCGGCGTCGTCGCCGGGGCACTGCAGGGCTTCTTCGGCGGCTGGCTCGACCTCATTTTCCAGCGGCTGATCGAGATATGGTCCGCAACGCCATCGCTTTACGTGATCATCATCCTCTTCGCCATTCTGGGCCGAAGTTTCTGGCTGCTGGTTTTCCTGACGGTGCTCTTCGGCTGGACGGCACTCGTGGGCGTGGTGCGGGCAGAATTCCTGCGCGCGCGCAACCTCGAGTACGTGCGCGCCGCCAAGGCGCTCGGCGTCAGCAACTGGACCATCATGTTCCGCCACATGCTGCCCAACGCCATGGTCGCGACGCTGACCATGCTGCCCTTCATCGTGACCGGCACGATCAGCACTCTCGCCGGCCTCGACTTCCTCGGCTTCGGCCTGCCCTCCTCGGCGCCCTCGCTGGGCGAGCTGACATTGCAGGCCAAGCAGAACCTGCAGGCGCCGTGGCTGGCCTTCACCGCCTTCACCGTCTTTGCCCTGATGCTGTCGCTGCTGGTCTTCATCTTCGAAGGCGTACGCGACGCGTTTGACCCCAGAAAGACCTTCTCATGAGCGCCAATATCCTCGAGGTCCGCGACCTGAAGGTCAGCTTCACCCAGGACGGCACGCGCAGCCTCGCGGTCAAGGGTGTGAGCTTCGACATCCCGCGCGGCGAGACCGTGGCGCTGGTCGGCGAGTCGGGCTCGGGCAAGTCGGTGACCGCGCTCTCGACCGTCTCGCTGCTGGGCGATGCCGCACATGTCGAAGGCTCGGTCCGCTACAACGATCAGGAGATGATCGGCGCCGATCTGCAGCGCCTGCGCAAGGTGCGGGGCAATGACATCAGCTTCATCTTCCAGGAGCCGATGACCTCGCTCAACCCGCTGCACACGCTGGAAAAGCAACTCGGCGAGAGCCTCGCGCTGCACCAGGGGCTAACCGGCGACAAGGCCCGCGCGCGCATCCTCGATCTGCTGAACAAGGTCGGCATCCGCGACCCCGAAAGCCGTCTGTCGGCTTATCCGCACCAGCTTTCGGGCGGGCAGCGGCAGCGGGTGATGATCGCCATGGCGCTGGCCAACGGGCCGGACCTGCTGATCGCGGATGAGCCCACCACCGCGCTCGACGTGACCATCCAGGCGCAGATCCTCGAGCTTCTGGCCGATCTCAAGCAGGCCGAGAGCATGAGCCTGCTGTTCATCACCCACGACCTCAACATCGTGCGCAAGATTGCAGACCGGGTCTGCGTGATGAAGAACGGCGAGATCGTCGAGCATGGCCCCACCGCCGAGCTTTTCGCCAACCCGCAGCATCCCTACACGCTGAAGCTGATCTCGGCCGAGAGCACCGGGAAACCTGATCCGGTTGAGCCGGATGCGAAAGAGATCGCCCGCGCCGACAATCTGAAGATCTGGTTCCCCATCCAGAAAGGGTTCCTGAAAAAGACCGTCGGCTACGTGAAGGCGGTCAACGACGCGTCTTTCTCAGTGCGCGCGGGCGAGACCGTGGGCATCGTCGGCGAGTCCGGGTCGGGCAAGACCACGCTGGCTCTTGCGATCATGCGGCTGATCCAGTCACAGGGCGGCATCACCTTCGACGGGCGCGACGTGCGCGACCTGTCGACCCGGCAGCTGCGCAAGCTGCGCTCCGAGATGCAGATCGTCTTCCAGGACCCCTTCGGCTCGCTCAGCCCGCGGATGACCTGCGAGCAGATCATCGCCGAGGGTCTCGGCGTGCACGGCTCCCCCGACGGGCGACCCGCGAAAGAGGTGGTGGCAGCGATCATGACCGAGGTGGGTCTCGACCCGGCCACGATGCACCGCTACCCGCATGAATTCTCGGGGGGTCAACGCCAGCGGATCGCCATCGCCCGCGCCATGGTGCTGCGGCCCAAGCTGGTGGTGCTGGACGAGCCGACCTCGGCGCTCGACATGACGGTGCAGGTGCAGATCGTCGAGCTGCTGCGCGCGCTGCAGCGCAAGTACGACCTCGCCTACCTCTTCATCAGCCACGACCTCAAGGTGGTGCGCGCGATGAGCCACAAGGTCATCGTGATGAAGCAGGGCGACGTGGTGGAGATGGGCGACGCGGAAGAGATTTTCGCCGCGCCCAAGACGGACTACACGCAGACGCTCTTTGCCGCGGCCTTCGAGCTGGCGGGATAAGGCGGCGCGCGCCGGGCGGGCCAGCGCCCGCCCATGCGCCATTGCTCAGATCGCCGAGCTGTGCCCGGCCTTCGACAGCTCGTAGGCATCGAAGCTGCGCGCCACCATGCGGGTCAGCGGCCGCGCGCCCACCGGAATGAAAAGCCCGTCCTCAGTGATCTCCAGCAGCCCGTCGAAGCGGGCATTGGCATCGCGGTACAGGCCCGCGAGCATCGCCTCGCTCGCGCCGTAGTCCCGGATCAACTCCTCGGAGCGGATGCGGAAATCGCACATCAGCATTTCGATCATCCGCGAGCGCAGCTTGTCCTCGCCCCGGAAAGTATGCCCGCGCGCTGTCGAGAAACGCCCCTCTCGGATCGCCGCCACATGCGCCGAGGTCGCCGGAGCATTCTGCGCGAAGCCCTGCGGAAAGCGCGAGATCGACGAGGCCCCCACCCCGATCAGCACCTCGGACGTGTCGTCGGTGTAGCCTTGGAAGTTGCGCCGCAACTTGCCGGTCTTCTGCGCGATCGCCAGCCCGTCATCGGGCACGGCGAAGTGGTCGATGCCGATCTCGGCGTAGCCATCCCAGGCAAAAAGCTGGCGCGCCGTCTCGAAAAGGTCGAGCCGTTCGCTCGGCGTGGGCAGCGCGTCCGAGGGGATCATCTGCTGGCGCTTGGCCATCCAGGGCACATGCGCGTAGCCGTAGAGCGCCACGCGGTCGGGCCCGAGCGACAGCAGCTTCTGCACCGACTCGGTGATCCGCGCCTTCGACTGATGCGACAGCCCGTACAGGATGTCGGCGTTGAGGCTGCCGATGCCGCGGTCGCGGACCATCTCGATCGCGCGGCGGGTCACCTCGTAGCTCTGCTCGCGACCGATGGTCTTCTGGATCCCGGGATCGAAGTCCTGCACCCCGATCGAGACACGGTTCATCCCCCCGGCGGCCAGCACGTCGAGCCGCTCGCCGTCGATCTCGTTGGGGTCGATCTCGACCGAGAACTCGGCCCCTTCGGCGAAATCGGCAACGTCGGCGAGCTTGTCGATCAGTGCCCGCATCAGCTCGGGCGTCAGCAGCGTCGGCGTGCCGCCGCCCCAGTGCAGCCGCGACAGTTTGACACCCCGGGGCAGATGCCGCTTCAGCAGGTCAAGCTCGGCCTTCAGCGTCTCGACGTAGCTTTCCACCGGCGCGAGGGTCGCGGTGCCCTGCGTGCGGCAGGCGCAGAACCAGCACAGCCTGCGACAGAAAGGCACGTGCAGGTAGAGTGAGACCATGCCATTTTCGGGCACGGCCCTGATCCAGTTTGCGAAATCGCCCGGGGTGACGTCGCCCGAGAAATGCGGGGCCGTCGGGTAGCTGGTGTACCGGGGAACCTTCGCGTCGAAGAGGCCAAGGCGGGAGAGTTGTGCTCGCGTAATCATGAGCGTAGGCTTACGAAAATTTTTCGCGGCACGACTTTGACGCAGATCAAGATTTGGACATGGAATGCTGAACGAAAAGAGCATCGCGGTTTCGCATGACTGCAACGAGTGCCCGATCCGCCACCGTGCGGTCTGCGCCCGCTGCGAGTCGGATGAGCTCGAGCGGCTCGAAGAAATCAAGTATTACCGCAAATTCGAAGCCGGGCAGACGGTGATCTGGTCCGGCGACCGGATGGAATTCGTCGGCTCGGTGGTCTCGGGCATCGCGACGCTCACCCAGACCATGGAAGACGGGCGCACCCAGATGGTCGGCCTGCTGCTGCCGTCGGATTTCGTCGGCCGTCCGGGCCGCGCCTCGGCTGCCTACGACGTGGTGGCAACCACCGACCTGGTGATGTGCTGCTTCCGCAAGAGCCCCTTCGAAGAGATGATGATGCGCACCCCGCATATCGCGCAGCGCCTTCTCGAGATGACCCTCGACGAGCTCGATGCTGCACGCGAATGGATGCTGGTGCTCGGCCGCAAGACCGCGCGCGAGAAGATCGCCTCGCTGCTGTCGATCATTGCCCGTCGCGATGCCTCGATCAACATGCGCGACGTGAGCGCGCCCGGCGAGCGGATCACCTTTGACCTGCCGCTCACCCGCGAGGCCATGGCGGATTACCTCGGGCTGACGCTCGAGACGGTCAGCCGCCAGGTCTCGGCGCTGCGCAAGGACGGGGTGATCGAGCTCGAGGGCAAGCGCCACGTCACCATCCCCGACATGGACCGGTTGCTCGAAGAGGCGGGCGACGACGCGGACGGCGGCGTTTTCGCCTGACCGCCCGCCTGCGCCCGGCTCAGGCCTCGAACAGCGGATCGAAGCTTCCGTAGATCATCCGCTTGCCGTCAAAAGGCATGTCCATGGTCGCCTTCCAGCGTTCATCGGTCTCGAAGGAGGCGCCGCAGCGGTCGGCGGTCTCCTTGTCGGGCCAGATCATCCAGCTGAACACCACGGCCTCTCCCTCTTCGCGCTTCACCGCCATGGGAAAGGAGGTCAGCTTGCCCTCGGGCACCTCGGCCTCCCAGCATTCGTGTAGCGACAAGGCCCCGTATTCCTTGAATAAATCCCAGGATTTTCGGGCCGTCTCCAAATAGGCTGCCTTGTTTTCCTGCGGCACGGGCGTCAAAAACCCCCAAACATGCGTCATGAGACATCTCCTGTTGCTCTTCCGCATCCTAGGCGCATAATTAAGTTGATATCAACATGAATGAGAATACATGAGCGAGACAACGCCATCCCTGCCCTATGAGACCACCCTCGAGGTCCGCGACCGCTGCCTGTGCTTCCGCGCGCAGCGGGCGGCACGCGCGCTTGGCCGGCGCTTCGACGTCGCGCTGAAACCCGTGGGGCTGACCAACGGGCAGTTCTCGATCCTGATGTCGCTGAACCGCCCCGAGCCGCCGCGCATCTCGGATCTGGCGCCCTTCCTGGCCATGGACCGCACCACGCTGACCGCGGCGCTCAAGGTGCTCGAGCGGCGCGGGCTGGTCGAAAGCACCGCCGATGCCGAGGACAAGCGCGGCAAGCGGCTGCGCCTGTCCCCGCGGGGACACGAGGTGCTGCACGCGGCGATGCCGATCTGGCGCCGCGAGCACGATGCCGTGGACACGGCGCTCGGGGATATGGACCTCGAGACGCTGAAGGCGGCGCTGATGGCCCTGGGCGAGATCTGAGCCCGTCCCCGCGGGGACGGCGTGCTCAGTGCTCGCGCAGATAGGCCCAGGAGACGTAGCCCCGTGTCTCCGGCGCCCGGTCGAGGGCGGCCTCGCACCAGCGGGTTCCGCCGGTCTGGGTGCAGTCGTAGACCCGAAGGACGGTGCCGTTCGGCAGGCCGATGATCACGTCGAAACCGGTGCCCGGCCCGCCGCGCAGCTTGAGCATGTCGCCCTCTTCGACGCCGTAAACCTCGTAGCGCCCGCCCCAGCCGGGATTGGCGGCACATCCGCCCAATGTCGCCGCAAGGGCGAGCGCTGCCGCGCCTCTCATCATCACGGTCCCGATCGTTGCGCGCATGGGTGTCTCCTGCTCGTTCTTTTCTGCCTCGGCCCGGACCCTATCGACTTGCCGGTGCGAAAGGAACCTCAACCGAGCGCGCCGGGCCGTTGCGCCCCCACCGTGCGGTGCCCGGGCAACCTCTGCCGCAGACACGTCCTCGCAGGGTTGGCGCGGCAGACACGGACCGGCTGACACGGACCGGCTGACACGACAAGGGCGGACCCTCGGGTCCGCCCTCGGACGGCTTGCGCCGCCTGTCCGGTTTCTTCGCAGAGGCCTCTTCTCCCAAGCCTCAATGCGCCAGAAAGACCGGTACCTCCGCCAGTTCCAGCATGTTCCGCGTCGCGCCGCCGAGGATCGCCTCGCGGAAGCGGGAATGGCCATATGCACCCATGATGATCATGTCACCGTCCACGTCCTGCACGTGGCGGTTCAGGATGTCGGAGATCCGCGGCATGGTCTTCGTCAGCACGTCGATCTCGGCGCTCACCCCGTGGCGCGACAGGTATTGCGACAGCATGCCGCCCGGATCGGAGCGGTTCGGCCCGTGCTGCGGCGGATCGATGACCACCACGTGCACCGCCTCGGCCTCCTTGAGGATCGGCATGGCGGCGCGCACCGAGCGCAGCGCCTCGGCGCTTTCGTTCCAGCCCAGCACGACGCGCTTGGGCTTGCTCGACGGGTCCGAGGCGCGCGGCACCACCAGCACCGGGGCCTGCCCCTCGAAGAGCGCGCCCTCGACCACCGGCTCCAGCTCGACGCCGCGGTCCGGGCCATAGGGCTTGGGCAGCACCACCATGTCGGCAAACCGCGCCCGGCCCGCCACGTGGCGACCGATGTCGGCCAATTGCGCCACACCCTCCTCGACCGCCCAACGCAGGTCGAAGCGGTTCAGCCGCGCCTTCGCCGCCGTGGCAAGCGCCGTGGCGTCCTTGGAAGCGCGGTCGAGCGTTTCCTGCAGGATGATCGCGTCGGCGCCGGCGTAATAATAGCCGGTCTGGGTGCGGTCGACGCCAAAGGCGAGCACATCCAGATGGGCGTCCCAGCAGGCGGCAACCGCGGCGGCGTGATCGATCGTCGACTCCAGGAAGGCCTCGTCGGTCACAACCGTAAGTATTGATTTGTAGCCCATTGCAATCTCCGTGGTATTGTCCGGGAGGGCCCGACACCGGCACATTACGCCCGAAGGGCAACCCTTAGAATGACTTAACGCAAGAACTCGGAACCAAAGCCTTGATTCAGATCAAGGTTGGGCGGGAGCATTCACTTCAAAACCCCGTCAGTCAGAACCGCTCGCGCGGCAACGAATCGTGCGAGTCAGACGAAGGGACGAATGATGCTGAATTATATCAAGCTCATCGTGCTGGGGGTTGTCGCGCTCTTCGCGCTGATCGCTGCCAACTACGCACGAGACGTGGCTTACATGGTCAATGCGCTGACCATCTTCCTCCTCGCGGCGGGTCTGTTCCTCTGGACCCTCCGCAATACCGACGAGCCGGTGCCCGCCCGGGTGCGAGAGCTGAGCTACATGGACGATGTGGTGCGCGCCGGCGTCATTGCAACCGCCTTCTGGGGCGTGGTGGGATTCGCGGTCGGCGTGTTCATCGCCACCCAGCTGGCCTTTCCGGCGCTCAACTTCGAATGGGCGCAGGGCTTTGCCAACTTCGGACGGCTGCGGCCGCTGCACACCTCGGCGGTGATTTTCGCCTTTGGCGGCAACGCGCTGATCTGCACATCGTTCTACGTCGTCCAGCGCACCTCGGCGACCCGCCTCTGGGGCGGCAACCTCGCGTGGTACGTCTTCTGGGGCTACCAGCTTTTCATCGTGCTGGCCGCGACCGGCTACCTGCTGGGCGCCACCCAGTCGAAGGAATACGCCGAGCCCGAATGGTACGTCGACTGGCTGCTGACCGTGGTCTGGGTCGCCTACCTGCTGGTCTTCGTCGGCACGATCATCAAGCGCAAGGAACCGCACATCTACGTGGCGAACTGGTTCTACCTGAGCTTCATCATCACCGTCGCCATGCTGCACATCTTCAACAACCTCAGCATCCCCGTATCGATCTGGGGCTCGAAGTCGGTGCAACTGTTCTCGGGCGTGCAGGACGCGATGACGCAATGGTGGTATGGCCACAACGCCGTGGGCTTCTTCCTGACCGCCGGCTTCCTGGGGATGATGTACTACTTCGTGCCCAAGCAGGCCGAGCGCCCGGTGTTCTCCTACAAGCTGTCGATCGTGCACTTCTGGGCGCTGATCTTCCTCTACATCTGGGCCGGTCCGCACCACCTGCACTACACCGCCCTGCCCGACTGGGCCTCGACCCTTGGCATGGTGTTCTCGATCATCCTGTGGATGCCCAGCTGGGGCGGCATGATCAACGGCCTGATGACGCTTTCGGGGGCCTGGGACAAGCTGCGCACCGACCCGATCATGCGGATGCTGGTGATCTCGATCGGCTTCTACGGCATGTCGACCTTCGAAGGCCCGATGATGTCGATCCGCGCGGTGAACTCGCTGTCGCACTACACCGACTGGACCATTGGCCACGTGCACTCCGGCGCGCTTGGCTGGAACGGCATGATCACCTTCGGCGCGCTCTACTTCCTGACGCCGAAACTGTGGAACCGTGAGCGCCTTTACAGCCTCAGCCTCGTCAGCTGGCACTTCTGGCTCGCCACCATCGGCATCGTGCTCTACGCCGCGTCGATGTGGGTCACGGGCATCATGGAAGGCCTGATGTGGCGCGAGGTGGATGCCAACGGCTTCCTCGTCAACAGCTTCGCCGACACCGTGTCCGCCAAGTTCCCGATGTACGTGGTGCGCGCCCTCGGCGGCGGCCTCTACATCGCTGGTGCGATTATCATGTGCTACAACCTGTGGATGACCGTGAAACGGGCTCCGGCTGTCGAAGCCGAGACCGCGGCCGCTCTCGCGCACCCGGCCGAATAAGGAGGGCCGAGACAATGGCAACCAACGACAAAAAGCCCCCGATGCCGGCCTCCGCCACGGGTCTGGGTGACCGCCCCAAAAGGTGGTCCATCCTCGACAAGCACGGCGTTCTCGAGAGGAACGTCACGCTGCTGGCCATTTTCGCCTTCCTGGTGGTGACCATTGGCGGGCTGGTGCAGATCGTGCCGCTCTTCTACCTGGAAAACACCATCGAGGACGTGGAGGGCATGCGCCCCTATACCCCGCTGGAGCTGGCCGGGCGCGACATCTACATCCGCGAGGGCTGCTACGTCTGCCACAGCCAAATGATCCGCCCGATGCGCGACGAAGTGGAGCGCTACGGCCATTACTCGCTGGCGGCGGAATCGCAGTACGACCACCCGTTCCAATGGGGCTCGAAGCGGACGGGGCCCGACCTCGCCCGCGTCGGCGGCCGCTACTCGGACGAGTGGCACGTCGATCACCTGACCGACCCGCAGTCGGTCGTGCCGGAATCGGTGATGCCCAAGTACGGCTTCCTGTCGGCCAAGCTGATCGACGGGCAGTACATGGAAGACCTTCTGGCCACCCACCGCATGGTCGGCGTGCCCTATACCGACGAGATGGTCGAGAACGCCTCGGCCGACTTCCGGGTGCAGGCGAACCCCGATCTCGACTACGACGGGCTGCTCGAGCGCTACGGCGAGAAGGTCAGCGTGCGCAACTTCGACGGCGAACCGGGCATCTCGGAAATGGATGCGCTGGTGGCCTACCTGCAGATGCTCGGCACGCTGGTCGATTTCTCGACCTTCACGCCCGACGCCAGCCGCTGAGGAGGGGACGAGATGGACACCTATTCCGGCCTCCGCCACTTCGCGGACAGCTGGGGGCTGCTGCTGATGTTCCTGTTCTTCGTGGGGATGATCGTCTGGATCTTCCGCCCCGGGGCCAGGCGCAATCACGATGACGCCGCCAGCATCCCGCTTCGCAACGACACCGCCCCGGCCGCGCCCGACGCGCCCGAAAAACCCGCCCACAAGTGAGGAGGCGAGGATCATGAGCGACAAGAAAGACACCCGTAGAGACGATCTCGACTACGAGACCACCGGCCATTCCTGGGACGGGATCGAGGAGTACAACAAGCCGCTGCCGCGCTGGTGGCTGATGGTCTTCTACGCGACCATCATCTGGGGCGTGGGCTACACCATCGCCTATCCCGCCTGGCCGGGCGTGCGTTCGGCCACCGCGGGGCTGCTCGGCTACTCGACCCGCGGCGCCGTGGCCGAGGAGATCGCGGCGCAGGAGGCCAAGCTCGCCCCGATCAACGAGCAGCTTGCCTCGGTCGAGCTGAGCGCGATCGCGGGCGACCCCGAGCTGGGCGGCTACGCGCAGAACGCCGGGGCCGCGGTCTTCCGCACCTGGTGCGCGCAGTGCCACGGCTCGGGCGCAGCGGGGGCCAAGGGCTATCCCAACCTGCTCGACGACGACTGGCTCTGGGGCGGCTCGATCGAGGAGATCCACACCACGATCACCCATGGCATCCGCAACGAGGACGACCCCGATGCGCGCTACTCGGAAATGCCGGCCTTCGGGCGTGACGGGCTGCTCGAGCGCGAACAGATCGCCGCGGTCAGCAACTACGTGATGACGCTGTCGGGCGAAGAGCCCCAGGACGCTTCGCTCGTTGACGAGGGCGCCACGGTCTTCGCGGACAATTGCGCGGCCTGCCATGGCGAGGACGGCACCGGCGACCGGATGCAGGGCGCGCCGAACCTGACCGACGCGATCTGGCTCTACGGCGGCGACTACGCGACGATCCACGAGACCGTCACCAACGCCCGCTTCGGCGTCATGCCGAACTGGAACGCCCGTCTGTCGGAAGCGGAAATCCGCGCCGTGGCCACCTATGTGCACGGGCTTGGCGGCGGCGAAGCCTCCGAGTAGGCGCGCGACAAGATACCTCTGGGCCGCAAGGCCCGGAGGCCAGACGCCGGTCCCCCACCTGTTCGCGCGTTTCCAGGGGGGCCGGCGTTTCCTTTTGCCGCCGAGAAAGCGGACGTTTCACGTCTCATGACCCCGGCAATCTGCCTTGGCCGCATTTCTGCCCTTGGCACGCATCAAAATTCCGTTGATCATTGACCGTATACCCCGGCGACGCCTGTCGCTTGCCCGGGACGCCTCTGGCGCACCGGGGTGAGGCGCATGTGTCGAGCGCGCGGATGGAGGGCAATTTGGCCTGACGTCCGTCCGGGTCGCAGTCATGAAAGTTTTTGCATATATTACAAGCACTTTTAACCTCCTGAATACGCCATTTCGCCCTTCAAGTATTGATCGAAGGGCCCATTGCAGCCAGTCAGGAAGAATTCTGACATGTAAGATTGCTTGACATAATGAATTGGACCTCTCTCCCCCCTCTCCCTGCGCTCCGGGCCTTTGCCGCCTACGCCGAGACCGGGTCGGTGCAAAAGGCCGGCGCAGCTCTGAACGTCAGCCACGCGGCGATCAGCCAGCAGATACGAAACCTGGAGTCGCATCTCGGCATCGGGCTGCTAGACCGCTCGCGGCGCTCCATGGCGCTGACCGAGGAAGGCGCGCGGCTGGCACAGGCGCTGGCCGAGGGATTCGGGCGCATCGCGCAGGAGCTCGAGGCGCTGACCGGCGCCGAAGCCGACCGGCCGCTGATGATCACCACCACGCCGAGTTTTGCCTCGTCCTGGCTGATGCCGCGGCTCGCGCGCTTTCGCGAGGCGCATCCCGAGATCAGCCTGATGCTCGATCCCTCGGCCAAGCTCGCGCCGCTGGAGCCTGGCGGCATCGACGTGGCGCTGCGCTACGGCTCGGGCCGCTGGCCAGGGCTCGAGGCCGAGCTGCTGGTGGAGTCTCCCATCGCGCTGGTCGGCGCGCCGCAGCTGGTGGGCGACCGCGAGTACACCGACCCCGCCGAGCTGCGCAGCTTCCACTGGCTGCAGGAGCTGGGCACCAACGAGGCCACCGACTGGTTCGCCCAGTTCGGCATAGACCACGACGTCCGGCAGGGGGTCAGCTCGTTGCCCGGCAACCTGATGCTCGAGGCCGCGCGGCAGGGTCATGGCATCGCGATCACCGCCCGCGTCTTTGCCGAGGACGACATCGCCTCGGGCCGGCTGCGACTATTGTTCGAAGATAGCCGACAAAAGGGCTACTATCTGGTCACCCGGCCCGGAGTCATGCGCGCGCCGCTCCGGATGTTCACCACCTGGCTGCGACGTGAGGCCGCAAAAGCTAAGTGAAAGATATGCTTATTGATGCAGGTCAAAGTTCGCGGCGCGCTGCGGCGTCAGAACGGGCGGCACAGGCAGATTCGAACCGGAGTACTTGCGGTGTCCGAGACCCAACCAGGCGCGCCCTCTCTCTACGCGGCGCGCGAGCCGATTTTCCCCCGCCGGGTGCGCGGGCACTTCCGTAATCTCAAATGGGTGCTGATGCTCGTGCTCTTGGGCATCTACTACGTGACCCCCTGGATCCGCTGGGACAGGGGGCCGGAGCTGCCGGACCAGGCGGTGCTGGTCGACATGGCTGGCCGCCGCTTCTTTTTCTTCTTCATCGAGATCTGGCCACACGAGTTCTACTTCGTCGCCGGCCTGCTGATCATGGCAGGGCTCGGGCTCTTCCTCTTCACCTCGGCGCTGGGAAGGGTCTGGTGCGGCTATGCCTGCCCGCAGACCGTCTGGACCGACCTCTTCATCCTCGTCGAACGCTGGATCGAGGGCGACCGCAACGCGCGGCTTCGGCTGCACCGGCAGAAAAATTGGGACGTACGCAAGCTACGGCTGCGGCTGACCAAATGGGTGGTCTGGCTGCTCATCGCGCTGGCCACCGGCGGTGCCTGGGTGTTCTATTTCACCGACGCGCCCACCCTGCTGGTCGACCTGGTGACCGGCAACGCCCACCCCGTGGCCTACACGACGATCGCCATCCTCACCGCCACGACCTTTGCCTTCGGCGGCTTCGCGCGCGAGCAGATCTGCATCTATGCCTGCCCCTGGCCGCGCATCCAGGCGGCGATGATGGACGAGGAGACGCTGACCGTCGGCTACCGCGACTGGCGCGGCGAGCCGCGCGGCAAGCACCGCAAGGCCGAGGGCGCAGAGCAGCTCGGCGACTGCATCGACTGCAACGCCTGCGTGAACGTCTGCCCCATGGGGATCGACATCCGCGACGGCCAGCAGATGGCCTGCATCACCTGCGCGCTCTGCATCGACGCCTGCGACGACGTGATGGACAAGATCGGCAAGCCGCGCGGGCTGATCGATTACCTCGCCCTGTCGGACGAGACGCGCGAGCGCGCGGGCCAAGAACCCCGCAGGATCTGGAAGCACATCTTCCGTCCGCGCGTGCTTCTCTACACCGCGCTCTGGTCGCTGGTCGGCGTCGGCCTGCTGGTCGCGCTGGTGCTGCGCCCCGAGATCGAGCTCACCGTCGCCCCGGTGCGCAATCCGACCTACGTGGTGCTTTCGGACGGCTCGATCCGCAACACCTACGACGTGCGCCTGCTCAACAAGCACGGCGAGGACCGGCCCTTCCGGCTGTCGCTCTCGGACGATGCCATCCTGCAGATCAGCCTCGAGGGCGAGACGGACACCACCGTTGACGTGCCCGCCAACGAGACGCACCTTCAGAGGGTCTATGTGACCGCTCCCGAGGGCACCCCCGAGGCTAAGGCCGACCGCACCGAGTTTCACATTTGGGTCGAGGACCTGACCACCGGCGACCGCGCCGCCAAGGCGACCATCTTCAACGGACGGACAATTCAATGACCGAAGCACAGGATAGCGGACGCAAGCTCACCGGCTGGCACGTGCTGGCGATCTTCGGCGGCGCCTTCGGGGTGATCATCGCGGTGAACATCGCGCTCGCCTACAATGCCATCGCCACCTTCCCTGGGCTCGAGGTGCCGAACTCCTACGTCGCCAGCCAGACCTTCGATGTCCGCCGCGCCGAGCAGGAGGCGCTGCGCTGGACCGCCCATGCCGAGCCGCGCGAGGGCGCGGTGGTGCTGCGGTTCACCGATCCCGAGGGTTTGCCGGTGAAGCCCGCCGAGCTGAGCGCAAGACTCGGCCGCTCGACCCACGTCAAGGACGACCACACGCCCGAGTTCTTCTGGGACGGCCGCCAGTTCGTCGCCGCCGACGATCTTGCGCCCGGCCATTGGAACGTCTGGGTGAAGGCCCAAGCCGAGGATGGTACGCTCTTCGAGCAGCGTCTGGAATTCTTCATCAGGGGCTGACCTCATGACCGCCACCCTGCGACCGCCCGCCTCTGCCTGCCCGGCCTGCGTCGCCGCCCCCGCCGCCGAGGCGTTGGCCGAGCGCGCGCAGCCCTCCGAGGCCCGGCTGGCCCTGTCGCTGCCGACCATCCATTGCGCCGCCTGCATGACCGCCGTGGAAAGCGCGCTGGAAAAGGTGCCCGGCGTGCGCAGCGCCCGGGTCAACCTCAGCCAGAAGCGCGTGCGCATCGAGGCCGACCCGCAAATGACCGCTGAAGCGCTGATCCCCGTCGTCGAAGCGGCGGGATACGAGGCTCACGAGCTCGACGCCGGCACGCTTGCGGCCACCGCCACCGACACGGCCGGGCGCGATCTGCTGATGCGCCTCGCCGTGGCGGGCTTTGCCGCGATGAACGTCATGCTGCTGTCGGTCGCGGTCTGGTCCGGCGCCGAGGGGCCGACGCGCGACCTGTTCCACTGGATCTCGGCGGCCATCGTGCTGCCCACTGTCGCCTTCTCGGCGCAGCCCTTCTTTCGCAACGCCTGGTCCGCGCTGCGCGCCGGGCATCTCAATATGGACGTGCCGATCTCTCTGGCGATCCTGCTGGCCATCGTCACCTCGCTTTGGGAGACGATGCTCTCGGGCGAGCACGCCTATTTCGACGCCGCCATCGCGCTGACCTTCTTCCTGCTCACCGGGCGCTACCTCGACCACCGCACCCGCGCCATCGCCCGCTCCGCCGCCGAGGAGCTTTCGGCGCTCGAGGTGCCCCGCGCCTGGCGTCTCACCGAGGCGGGCGAGGAACAGGTCCCCGCCGCCGAGCTGCGCGTCGGCGATCTGGTCCGCGTGCGCCCCGGCGGGCGGATGCCGGTCGACGGCGAGATCTGCGAGGGCCAGTCAGAGCTCGACCGCTCGCTGCTGACCGGCGAGACCCTGCCCGTCTACGCCGCCCCCGGCCAGACGGTGAGCGCCGGCGAGGTGAACCTCACCGGCCCGTTGGTGATCCGCGCCACGGCGGTGGGCCGCGACACCTCGCTGCACCGCATGGCCGATCTGGTGGCCGTGGCCGAGTCGGGCCGCGAGAACTACACGCCGCTCGCCGACAAGGCCGCCAAGCTTTACGCGCCGGGGGTACACATCCTCGCCGCGCTGGCCTTCCTCGGCTGGCTGCTCTGGTCCGGCGATTTCCGCGTCGCGCTCAATATCGCCGCCGCAGTGCTGATCATCACCTGCCCCTGCGCGCTCGGGCTCGCCGTGCCCGCGGTGACCACAGCCGCCTCGGGCAAGCTTTTCAAGCAGGGGCTTCTGATCAAGGACGGCACCGCGCTCGAGCGGCTGGCCGAGATCGACACGGTGGTCTTCGACAAGACCGGCACGCTGACCGCGGGCACGCCGGCTCTGACCAATCGCGACGACTTCACCCGGCACGACCTCGAGATCGCCCTCGCCCTCGCCGAGGGCTCGGCCCACCCTCTCTCGGTGTCGCTGACCGCCGCGCTGCGCGCCGCCGGGATCAGCCCCGCCGAGGTCACCGGGCTCAAGGAGGTGCCCGGCCATGGCACCGAGGCCCTCTGGCGCGCAGAGCCCGTGCGGCTCGGCCGGGCCGCCTGGACCGGCGGCGGACAGAGCGCCGCCACCGCTGCATGGCTGCGGGTCGGACAAGGCCCGGCGCAGGTCTTCACCTTCGAGGACAGCCTGAGGGACGGCGCCGAGGAAACAGTCGCCGCACTCAAGGACATGGGCAAGCGCGTGATCCTGCTCTCCGGTGACAGCACCGCCGCGGTCGAAGCGCTGGCGACGCGGCTGCAGATCCCGCAGTGGGTCGCCGAGGCGCTGCCGCAGGACAAGGCGGCGCGGGTAAGGGCGCTCTCGGACGCAGGCAGACGGGTGCTGATGGTCGGCGACGGGCTCAACGACACGGCGGCGCTGGCGGGCGCGCATGTCTCGATCTCGCCGGCGTCGGCGCTCGACGCGGCGCGGGTGGCCTCGGACATCGTGCTGCTGGGCCGCTCGCTGGCGCCGATCCCCGGAGCATTGTCGGTGGCCGCAAGCGCCACGCAACGCATCCGCCAGAACTTCGCCATCGCCACCTGGTACAACGTCATCGCCGTGCCGCTGGCCGTAGCCGGGCTCTGCTCGCCGCTCATTGCGGCGCTGGCCATGTCGGCCTCGTCGATCACCGTCTCGCTGAACGCGCTGCGTCTCAAGGCAACAAAATGAATATCCTCGCCTACCTCATCCCGATCTCGCTGATCCTCGGGGGGCTCGGACTCGGCTTCTTCGTCTTCACGGTGAAGAGCCGCCAGTACGAAGATCCCGAGGGCGACGCGCAGCGGATCCTGTCGGGCAAGTACGACGACCACCCCAAGCAGGATTGAGCGCCCCCGGGCAGGCCCGCCTACGGCGCACAGGCTCGAGCCTGGAAGACGCCGCGCGGTTTTCTTCTAAGGGGAACCATCCCCGGGGTGAGGAAAGCAGCACCGAGGGGGCAAAGCCCCCTCCGCGCCCCGGTCAGCCGCGCACTCTCTCGTGCAGCAGCCCGGCCGGCCCGCCGGTGCCGAGATCGTCATAGGCGCGCATCTCGTTGCGGGTGACCATGCGGTCGGCGTTGCCATCAAAAGCCATGATCGCGTCGAAGGCCGAATCCCCGTAGGCGGCCACCAGCTCGGACCAGGTCAGCACACCGTTGCGGTCGAGGTCGAGCTGCGAGAAGTAGCGACCTGCGTCCTTGCTGCGGTCGGCGGGCACACCCTCGTAGACCGTGAAATCCCCGGCAAGCGCCGGGGCGGCAAGGCTGAGCGAAAGGACCGCGGCGGCGATCGGCGTAATGGCGTTCATCGGCTGTCTCCAAATGCTTCGGGCAAAGTCTTGAGTCTCGAACACCGCCGAGCATAGCACGGTTCCGACGCAACCGCAGAGGAGCATTGCAGGATCATCTCGGCCGCCTTCTCGGCGATCATGGTCGTCGGCGCATTTGTGTTGCCCGAGGGGGTGCGCGGCATGGCGCGGCAAGTCGGAATGCGGTGCAGGCTGTTCAGAGCGGCAGGGCGGTGGTCTTGAACACGGTGCGCAGGGCGAAGCTCGACTGCATCTGCGCCACGCCCGGCAGGCGGGTGAGATACTGGCGGTGGATGCGGGCGAAATCCTCGGTGTCCTCGGCCACGACCTTGAGGATGTAATCCGCCGTGCCCGCCATCAGGTGGCATTCCAGCACCGCCGGCACCCGCGCCACCGCCTTCTCGAAGGCATCCAGAACCTCGTCGGCCTGGGCGCTGAGGCGAATCTCGACAAACACCGTGCTCGCGAGCCCCAGCTTGCGGGCGTCGAGCAGCGCCACGTAGTCCTTCACGTAGCCCTCGGCCTCCAGCCGCTGCACCCGCCGGTGGCAGGCCGAGGCCGAGAGGTTCACCTTTTCCGACAGCTCCGCGTTGGACATGCGGCCCTGCTTCTGCAGCGCGCGCAGGATGCGCCGGTCGGTATCGTCGAGTTGCATGCGTAGTCTTTCGAAAACTTGGCGGTGTGGTCGAAGATTCTCCCCCCAATAGCGCTTTGGACGGGACACTTCAGCAAGGAAATTGCACGCGCGCGGGCGCATCCTGAAAGCATCAAGAGATGCCCGGAGGGGCCAGGAGGAGGAGCTATCATGAAAATCGGGTGCCCGACAGAGATCAAACCGCAGGAATATCGCGTCGGTCTTACGCCCAACGCCGCGCGCGAGGCGGTGGCCCATGGTCACGAGGTGATCGTGCAGCAGGGCGCGGGTCTCGGCGCCGGTTTCTCCGACGAGGATTACACTTCGGCGGGTGTCCGCATCGCGACCACAGCCGAGGAAATCTGGGCCGAGGCCGAGATGATCGTCAAGGTGAAGGAGCCGCAGGCAGGCGAGCGCAAGCAGCTCACGCGCGGCCAGCTGCTGTTCACCTACCTCCACCTCGCTCCCGACCCCGAGCAGACGCAGGATCTGCTCGAGTCCGGCGCCACCTGCATCGCCTACGAGACAGTGACCGATGCGCGTGGCGGGCTGCCGCTGCTGGCGCCGATGTCCGAGGTCGCGGGGCGCCTCGCGCCGCAGATGGGCGCCTGGTCGCTGCAGAAGGCGAATGGCGGGCGCGGCGTGCTGATGGGCGGCGTGCCCGGCGTCGGGCCGGCCAATGTGGTGGTGCTGGGCGGCGGCGTCGTCGGCACCCATGCGGCCCGCATCGCCGCAGGCATGGGCGCGGATGTCACCGTGCTCGACCGGTCGCTGCCGCGCCTGCGCCAGCTCGACGAGACCTTCGGTAGCCTCTTCAAGAACCGCTACTCGACCGAGGGCGCCGTGGCCGAGCTGCTGGCCGAGGCCGACATGGTGATCGGCGCGGTGCTGATCCCCGGTGCCGCCGCGCCCAAGCTGGTCAGCCGCGCGCAGCTCGGGACCATGAAGCCCGGTGCGGTGCTGGTGGATGTGGCGATCGACCAGGGCGGCTGCTTCGAGACCTCGAAGGCCACCACCCACCAGGACCCGGTCTACACGGTTGACGGCATTCAGCACTATTGCGTCGCCAACATGCCGGGCGCGGTGCCGCGCAGCTCGACGCTGGCGCTCGGCAATGCCACCCTGCCCTTCATGCTGGCGCTCGCCGACAAGGGGTGGCGCGTCGCCTGCGCCGAGGACCCGCACCTGCAGGCCGGGCTCAACGTGCACGACGGGCAGATCACAAACGCTGCCGTGGCCCGCGCGCTGAACCTGCCGCTGGAGAGCATCGAGAAGGCTCTCGCCGCCTGATCGGCACGACATCGCGAGAAACGAAAGGGCGGGCCGCCAGAAGCGCCCGCCCTTTTTTCTCTTTTCAAATACGCGGGGAGTCCAAGCGCAGGCAGGTCGGGGGTAATGCCCCCTGCGGCCCGGGTTTCAGAGCACCACGATGCCCGAGTGCTTTGCCTTGTGCTCCGGCTCGACGTGGATGGTCACGCGGCAGCCGTCGATCTTCTCCTGAAGCGCGTGCTCGATGCGGTCGCAGATCTCATGCGCCGCATCGACGGACATCTCGCCCGGCACCACGAGGTGGAACTCGAGAAAGACCGCCTGCCCGGCCCGGCGCGAGCGCAGGTCATGCGCCTCGACCGCGCCCTCGGCATTGGCCGAGATCACCGCGCGCATGTCCGCCAGTTCCGCCTCGGGCACCGCCGCGTCCATCAGCCCGCCGACCGAGCCGCGGATCACCTGCCAGCCGGACCAGAGGATGTTGACCGCCACCAGCGCCGCCAGAGCGGCGTCGAGCCAGAGCCAACCGGTCAGCACCGCCGCGCCGACCCCCACGGCCACCCCGGCCGAGGAGAAGACGTCGGTCAGAAGGTGCTTGCCGTCCGCCACCAGGGCCGGCGAGTTCAGCTTGCGCCCCTCGCGCAGCAGCACGTAGCACCAGAGCGCGTTGATCGCCCCTGCCGCGAGGTTGATGGCAAGGCCGAGCCCGACCTGCTGGATCGCCTCGGGCTGCTGCCAGGCCCCCCAGGCCTCGCGCAGGATCAGCACCGCGGCGACGACGATCAGCACGCCCTCGAGCACGGCGCTGAAATACTCGGCCTTGTGGTGGCCAAAGGGGTGGTCTGCATCCGCCGGCTGCGAGGCGATGTGAATCGCCAGAAGCGCCGCCAGCGCCGTGGCGACGTTGACGATGCTCTCCAGGGCGTCCGACATCAGAGCGACCGAGCCGGTCAGCCACCAGGCAAAGGTCTTGATCGTCAGCACGAGAATGCCGACGAATACGCTGCCGAGGGCGATCTTCACGCTGCGGGTCATGCTGGCTCTCCGGAGGGGTCCGGGCGACTTAGCGATGTCGTCTTTGGCTCGCAACCCGGAACCCGTATCGGGATCCGGGCCTGCATGGCGGGACTGCAGAATGCGCAAGACGGATCACTTCTTCAGCGCGTCGCGAATCTCGATCAGGATATCGAGTTGGGAGGGGCCGGTCTTCACCTCGGGGGCCACCTCGTCGGGCTTTTCCGCCGCAGAACGGATCCTGTTGACCATCTTGACCAGCATGAAAACCACGAAGGCGATGATGAAGAAGTTGATCACCGCCATGATGAAACTGCCGATGGCGAAGACCGGCGCCCCGGCGTCCTTGGCCGCCTGCAGCGAGGCGTAGTCGCCCCCGTCGAGCGCGTAGAACCAGCCCGAGAAGTCGATGCCGCCGGTGAAAAGAGCGATGATCGGGTTGATGATGTCGCCCACGAGCGAGGTGACGATGGCGGTGAAGGCGGCGCCGACGATGATGCCCACCGCCATGTCCATGACGTTGCCCTTGGCGATGAAGTCCTTGAATTCCTGAATCATGTCTCTGGGTTCCCTGCCCGCTGCGCGGGTGTGACTGTCGTTTCCGGGTCCAGAGGTGGCACGTTTGCCGCGATGACGCCACGGAAAACCCGGGGACATTCCGCGCGGGCGGCGGACAGGATGCAGAGATCCCTCACTTTTTGTGCGTTGGGCCCGGTGCGCCCGGACGTCGCCCTCTCCGCGCGGCGCGGTTTCGTCGCCGCAGCATTGGCCGCCATGGATCGGGGCGCGCTGGCCGCTGCACGGCGCGCAGGTCACGGCGGCCCAGGGCAACCAGAACCACACCGCGCGCCGTCTCGCTCCACCTTAACTGGTGCTTGTTGTTTGGCTTTCCCGCCTTAGTATGACCGCAGGCATTTCCCGGCGTCGCGCATGACAGGCGTTCCAACCGATCATTCTTCCCGTCGGCATTTCACAAGGGGCAATCTCGTGGCCAGACCCGTTTCCCGACCATTCCTCACGGACCCCCGCTTTGCGCGGCTCTGCGCCGGCACCGCCCTGATCGCGCTTCTGACCTCCACCCCTGCCGCCGCGCAGGAGGAGAAGAACCCAGAGGACCCCACCAAGATCGCCACCAAGGCCGGCGTGTCCTATTCGGACGAGTTCTCCGTCTCCGGCTCGCTGGCCTTCGGCCCGGTGACCAAGGTCAACGCGCGGGTCTCGGAGAGCGGGCAATGGTCGCTCGGGGCATCCTACCTCTTCTCCTTCGGCATCCTGACCTTCTCGGCCGGCAAGAACGAGTTCGACAATGGCTCGGAGCAGACCCGTTATTCGCTCGGGGGCTTCATCCCGCTGACGGCCATGGGGCTCAAGACCGGGCGGTGGCAGCTCTTCACCCCCTTCGGCTATACCTACAGCGAGGGCACCGTGGCAGTCACGAGCGTGGAGTTGCACGAGACCTTCGACGTCGAGGTCAGCAACAACAGCGGCTATGCCGGACTGTTCGCGATCCGGCCGTTCACAGAGAAGCTCACCTTCATGACCGGCGGCATCTACACGCGCGGGTCCGACGACTTCAACGGAATCTCGCTGGGCGGCGGGCTGTCCTATCACCTGTCCGAGGCCGACACGGTGGCGCTCTTCGGCTCCTACATCGACAATGATTTCGGCGAAGAGCAGAAGCTCGGCGTCTCCTACCGGCACGAGTTCTGAGCCCTCTTCCCCGCCTTTGCGGTTGTCTTGCGCCGGTCAGTGCATAGGTTGCCCGGTACGCAAGGACACGGAAGGGACACCGCATGGGACTGAACGTCTATCTCTCGGGAGAGATTCACACCGACTGGCGCGAGCGTATCATCGCGGGGGCGCAGGGGCTTGATGTGACCTTCAGCGCCCCGGTGACCGACCACGCGGCCAGTGATGATTGCGGCGTGGCCATCCTCGGCGCCGAACAGAGCAAGTTCTGGCACGACCACAAGGGCGCCAAGATGAACGCCATCCGCACCCGCAAGGCGATCGCCGATGCCGACGTCGTCGTCGTGCGCTTCGGCGAGCAGTACAAGCAGTGGAATGCCGCCTTCGACGCGGGCTATGCCGCCGCGCTCGGCAAGTCGCTGATCATCCTGCAGCGCCCCGAGCATGACCATGCGCTGAAGGAGGTCGATGCCGCGGCGCTGGCGGTCACGCGCGAGCCCGAGGAGGTGGTGGCCACGCTGCGTTACGTTCTGACCGGCGCCCTGCCCGAATAACAGGCTATCATCGCCGCCGGGTGACGCCACGACGCGGCCCACCCCGCCCTGCGGCCCGATGCGGCGGCCGCGACGTTCCGTCGCGCCCCTTTCGCAAGCAAATGCCGAGAGATGTGCGACGTGCTTCAGCGCCGAGTCGGGGCGCTGCCGACCGGCGGATGTGCGGCAGCAAGACCCCACACGCGATTTCACGCGCATTTGCGCAGGGTGGGGGCTTTTTTGCCGCGCCGTCCGACCCTATAACACCCGAGCCTTCGCTCGAGGGGAGTCGAGGGCCAAAACGCGTATTTCTGGGGCGGGACACTTAATGTTTGGACTGGACAGACTCATGGGCGCCTTCTCGGCGGACATGGCCATTGACCTCGGCACGGCGAACACGCTGGTCTACGTGAAAGGTCGCGGAATCATTCTGTCCGAACCGTCGGTTGTGGCCTATCACGTCAAGGACGGCGTCAAGAAGGTGCTGGCCGTCGGCGAGGATGCGAAGCTCATGCTGGGGCGCACCCCCGGCTCGATCGAAGCCATCCGGCCGATGCGCGAGGGCGTCATCGCCGATTTCGACACCGCCGAGGAGATGATCAAGCACTTCATCCGCAAGGTGCACAAGCGCTCGACCTTCTCGAAGCCGAAGATCATCGTCTGCGTGCCGCATGGCGCGACGCCGGTGGAAAAGCGGGCGATCCGTCAATCGGTGCTGAGCGCCGGCGCGCGCAAGGCGGGGCTCATCGCAGAGCCGATCGCCGCGGCCATCGGCGCTGGCATGCCGATCACCGATCCGACCGGCAACATGGTCGTCGACATCGGCGGCGGCACCACCGAGGTGGCCGTGCTCTCGCTGGGCGACATCGTCTATGCGCGCTCGATCCGCGTCGGCGGTGACCGCATGGACGAGGCCATCGTCAACTACCTGCGCCGCCAGCAGAACCTGCTGGTGGGTGAAGCCACGGCCGAGCGCATCAAGACGTCGATCGGCACCGCGCGCATGCCCGACGACGGGCGCGGCAGCTCGATGCAGATCCGCGGCCGCGACCTGCTGAACGGCGTGCCGAAGGAAACCGAGATCAGCCAGGCCCAGGTGGCCGAGGCGCTGTCCGAGCCGGTGCAGGCGATCTGCGAGGCGGTGATGTCCGCGCTCGAGGCGACCCCGCCGGATCTGGCGGCCGACATCGTCGACCGCGGCGTCATGCTGACCGGCGGCGGCGCTCTGCTGGGCGATCTCGATCTGGCGCTGCGCGAGCAGACCGGGCTTGCGGTGTCGATCGCCGAGGAAAGCCTCAACTGCGTGGCGCTCGGCACCGGCAAGGCGCTGGAATACGAAAAGCAGCTGCAGCACGCGATCGACTACGACAGCTGATCCCTTTCGGGATCGTCCCGGCTGCGGCATAGTCCGGGGCGGGTGCTGCCGAGGCCGCACCCGCCCTGCACCGCCCCTGAGGCACACGTGACGCAGAGGCCACCCGCAGAGATCCGATGGCGAAACACGGCACCAACAGCGAAGACTATTCCGCCCCGCTGAAGCGCCTGCTTCTGGCGGTGTTGATCCTGTGTCTCACCGGGCTGTTCATCCTCTGGCGCATCGACAGCCCGCGCGTCGAGCGATTCCGCGCACAGGTGATCGACACCATCATGCCCGGGTTCGACTGGGCGATGGCGCCGGTCACCGGCGCGGTGAAGATCCTGCGCGACTTCCAGTCCTACCAGCGCATCCACGAGCAGAACCAGGAGCTGCGCCGCGAGCTGCGCCGGATGACCGCCTGGAAGGAGGCCGCGCTGCAGCTCGAGCAGGAGAACGCCAAGCTGCGCGATCTCAACAACGTGCAGCTCGATCCGCGGCTGACCTATATCACCGGCGTGGTGCTGGCCGACAGCGGCTCGCCCTTTCGCCAGTCGGTGCTGATCAACGTCGGCAGCCGCGACGGCATCGTCGACGGCTGGGCCACGATGGACGGCATCGGTCTAGTCGGGCGCATCTCGGGGGTCGGGAACAACACGGCGCGGGTGATCCTGCTGACCGACGCCAGCAGTCGCATCCCGGCGACGATCCAGCCCTCGGGCCAGCGGGCCATGGTGGTCGGCGACAATTCGGCCAACCCGCCGATCGATTTCCTCGAGAACCCCGACCTCGTGAAGCCCGGCGACCGCATTGTCACCTCGGGCGACGGGGAGGTTTTCCCGCCGGGGCTGCTGATTGGCCAGGTGGTGCAGGATCCGGGCGGGCGGCTGCGCGTGCGCCTTGCCGCCGATTACGAGCGGCTGGAGTTCCTGCGCGTGCTGCGCGACCACGGCGCGCGGCGGGTCAGCGCCCCGTCGGGGCTGATCCTGCCCGAAACCCCGCCCGAGGCACCGCAGCCCGAGGCGGTGACCGATCCGACGGTGCCACCGCTCAGCGACGCGGAGCCCGGATCGGGGCCGGAGGCCGGCAATGGCTGAGAGCAGCCGCCCGGCCAAGGTCTGGATGATGCGCGCCATTTTCGTCGCCCTGACCTTCGCGCTCATCTTCATCCACCTGCTGCCGCTCGACCTGATGCCCGCCGCCTATGCGGGACCGGACGTGCTGACCGCCCTGTGCTTTGCCTGGGCGCTGCGCCGGCCCGACTACGTGCCCGCGCTGCTGGTGGCGGGAGTCATGCTGCTGGCCGACCTGCTGTTCCAACGCCCGCCAGGGCTCTGGGCGGTGCTGGTGCTGATGGCCACCGAGTCGCTGAAGAACCGCGACGGGCCGCGGCGCGAGCAGACCTTCTTGATGGAATGGATCACCGTCGCCGTGGTGCTGGCGGTGATCACGATCCTGTTCCGGCTGGCGCTGGGGCTCTTGATCGTGCCCGAGGGAACCTCTTTCCTTGCGCTCATGCGATACGCCACCACCGTGATCTGCTACCCTCTGGTGGTTCTGCTGTCGCAGGGCCTGTTCGGCGTGCGCCGGATGGCGCCGGGCGATTTCGACCATGCCGGGAGACCGATGTGAGACGCACCCCCAAGGAAAGCTCCGACAGCTGGCGCCGCATATCGCGCCGCGCCCTGCTGCTGGGCGGCGCGCAGCTGGGCTTTGCCGGGATGCTGGGGCTGCGCATGCACCACATGCAGGTCGATCAGGCGGACGAGTTCCGCCTGCTGGCCGAGGAAAACCGCATCAACATGCGGCTGATCCCGCCGAGTCGCGGGCGCATCTTCGACCGCAAGGGCAAGGTCATCGCCGAGAACACCCCGACCTACCGCATCACCATCGTCCGCGAAGACGCCGGGGACGTCGAGGATGTGATCGCCAAGCTCTCGGCGCTGGTCGAGCTGGACGAGGACGAGCTCAACCGCGCGCTGGCCGAGATGCGCCGCTCTGCCCCCTTCCTGCCGATCACCATCGCCGACCGGGTGAGCTGGGAGTCGATCAGCCGCGTCGCGGTCAACGCCCCTGCCCTTCCTGGCGTCACCCCCGAGGTCGGCCTGTCGCGCTTTTACCCGCAGCACGGCAACTTCGCGCATGTGGTGGGCTACGTCGGCCCGGTGTCCGAGCGCGACCTCGCCCGCTACGAGGACCCCGAGCCGGTGCTGCGCATCCCGCGCTTCCAGATCGGCAAGGTCGGAGTCGAGGCCAAATACGAGGAAGAGCTGCGCGGCAAGGCGGGGGCCAAACGCGTCGAGGTCAACGCCGTGGGCCGGGTCATGCGCGAGCTCGACCGGCGCGAGGGCGACAACGGCGCCGACATCCAGGTGACCATCGACAGCGATCTGCAGGACTACGTGCAGGCGCGGCTGGGCCATGAATCCGCCTCCTGCGTGATCATGGACGTGGAAAAGGGCGACCTGCTGGCCATCGCTTCGGCTCCCTCTTTCGATCCCAACAAGTTCGTGCGCGGCATCTCGGTCGCCGACTATTCGATCCTGCGCGACAACGATCACCGCCCGCTCGCCTCGAAGACCGTGCAGGATGCCTATCCGCCGGGCTCGACCTTCAAGATGGTCACCGCGCTCGCCGCGCTCGAGGCAGGGGTCCTCTCGCCCGACGACACCGTCTGGTGCCCCGGCCACCTGGAGGTCGGCTCGCGCCGATTCCACTGCTGGAAGCGCTCCGGCCACGGGCACGTGACGCTGGAGCAGGCGCTGCAGCAGAGCTGCGACGTGTTCTTCTACGACGTGGCGATGAAGGTCGGCATCGACCGCATCGCGGATGTCGGTCGGCGGCTCGGGCTCGGCACCGCGCCGGACGTGCCGATGTCGGCGACAACCTCCGGCATCATGCCCAACAAGGAGTGGAAGCAGCGCGAGCGGGGCAAGGGCTGGCTGATCGGCGACACGGTGAACGCCTCGATCGGTCAGGGCTTCGTCCTGACCTCGCCCCTGCAGCTCGCGATCATGACCGCCCGGATCGCCACCGGCCGCGAGGTACACCCGCGGCTCGTCAAGACCATCGACGGGGTCGAGACCGAGCTTGTCGGCGGGCAGGCGCTCGACATCAATCCCAACCACCTGCGCTGGGTGCGCAAGGGCATGTCGTCGGTGATGAATACCACGCGCGGCACGGGCTACCGTTCACGCGTTGTCGCCGAAGGCTACGAGCTTGCCGGCAAGTCGGGCACGGCGCAGGTCCGCAACCGGGTGGTCAGCAACGACGAGGTTCCTTGGGTCGAGCGCGACCATGCGCTCTTCGTCGGCTTCGGCCCGGTGAACGCGCCGCGCATCGCGGTTTCGGTGGTCGTCGAGCACGGCGGCGGCGGCTCCTCGGCCGCGGCCCCCATCGTGCGCGACGTGGCGCTGCAGGCGCTCTACGGCGGCACGCCCCCGCTCGACGCCTACCCTTCGTCGGACCACGACAAGATCAAGGAGCTGCAGGAGCGGCTCGACCGCGAGCGCCGCGAGCGCGCCGAACAGGCACGGGGGCGCGCGTGAGCTATCTCGAATACACCGTCAAGACCACGCCCACGGGCTGGCGCAAGGTGCTCTACATCAACTGGCCGCTGGTGATCCTGCTGACCGCCGTGGCCAGCGTCGGCTTCCTGATGCTCTACTCGGTGGCTGGCGGACGACTTGACGTCTGGGCCGAGCCGCAGATGAAGCGCTTCGGCCTCGGGCTGGCGGCGATGTTCGTCACCGCCATGGTGCCGATCTGGCTCTGGCGGAACCTGTCGGTTCTGGCCTACCTCGGCGCGCTCGGGCTGCTGATCGCCGTGGAGCTCTTCGGCACCGTCGGCATGGGCGCGCAACGCTGGATCGACATCGGCTTCATGCGGCTGCAGCCGTCGGAGCTGATGAAGATCGCGCTGGTGATGGTGCTGGCCGCCTATTACGACTGGCTGCCGCTGAGGAAGACGTCGCGCCCGCTCTGGGTGCTGATGCCGATCCTGCTGATCCTGCTGCCGACCGGGCTGACGCTGATCCAGCCCGACCTCGGCACGGCGCTGCTGCTGATGATCGGCGGCGGGCTGATCATGTTCCTCGCCGGGGTGCACTGGGCCTATTTTGCCGTGGTGATCGCCGCCGGGGTGGGCACGGTCTTTACCGTATTCGAGTCGCGCGGCACCGACTGGCAGCTGCTGAAGGACTACCAGTTCCGCCGCATCGACACCTTCCTCGACCCATCCACCGATCCGCTCGGCGCGGGCTATCACATCACCCAGGCCAAGATCGCCATGGGCTCGGGCGGCTGGACCGGGCGCGGGTTCATGCAGGGCACCCAGTCGCGGCTCAACTTCCTGCCCGAGAAGCACACAGACTTCATCTTCAACACGCTGGCCGAGGAGTTCGGCTTCGTCGGCGGCATGTCGCTGCTGACGCTCTACGTGCTGATCCTGCTGTTCTGCATCTTCGCAGCGCTGCGCAACCGCGACCGGTTCTCCTCGCTGCTAACGCTGGGCATCGGGCTGACCTTCTTCCTCTACTTCGCGGTCAACATGTCGATGGTCATGGGCCTTGCGCCCGTGGTCGGCGTGCCGCTGCCGATGGTCAGCTACGGCGGCTCGGCCATGCTGGTGTTGATGATCGCCTTCGGTCTCGTGCAGAGTGCGCACATCCACAGGCCACGCTAGACTTCGCAAGGACTTCCATGACCACGACGATCCTCTTCGCCGCCCCGCAGGACAGCTGGGACGAATACCGCGCGCCGCTTACCGAGGCGTTGGACGCCACCGGGATCGACTACCACCTCTCCCGTGACATTCCTGCGGCCGAGGTCGAGTACATCGTCTATGCGCCGAGCTCGGGCCTGACCGACTTCACCGGTTTTCCCAAGCTCAAGGCGGTGCTGAGCCTCTGGGCCGGGGTCGAGAAGATCGTGGGCAACGACAAGCTTGCCGTGCCGCTTACCCGCATGGTGGACGACGAGGGGCTCACCCAGGGCATGGTCGAATATGTCACCGGCCACGCGCTGCGCCATCACCTCGGGATGGATGCGCATATCGTGAATCCCGACCATGTCTGGCTGAACAAGGCGCCGCCGCTGGCGCGCGAGCGCCCGGTCACCGTGCTCGGCCTCGGCATGCTGGGCAGCGCCTGCGCCCGGCAACTTGCGCAGATCGGCTTCCCGGTGACCGGCTGGAGCCGCACCCCGCGGGAGATCGAGGGTATCCGCTGCCTGTCGGGCGCCGAGGGGCTGGCCGAAGCGCTCGCCAGCGCCGAGATCGTCGTGCTGCTGCTGCCCTTCACCCCGCAGACCGAGAACACGCTCGGCGCCGAGCAGTTCACCCTGCTGGCACCCGGTGCCGCGATCATCAACCCCGGGCGCGGCCCGCTGATCGACGACGACGCGTTGCTGGCGGCACTCGACGCCGGACAGGTCGGCCATGCCACACTCGACGTTTTCCGGGTCGAGCCGCTGCCGCAGGACCATCCGTTCTGGGCGCATCCCAAGGTGACGGTCACTCCCCATATCGCCGCCGAAACCCGGGCCGACTCGGCTTCGCGGGTGATTGCCGAGAACCTGCGGCGCGGCGTCACGGGCGAGCCGCTGCTGCATCTTGTGGACCGGGGCGCGGGATACTGATAAGGCGCGGCGCATCTTAACTGGAGATGCTGCCGCCATGCCCCTGCCCGAGACCTTCGACCGCAACGTGAAGATCGCCCCCTCGATCCTCTCCGCCGATTTCGCCAATTTCGGCGCCGAGATCCGTGCCGTCGAGGCACAGGGCGCGGACTGGATCCACGTCGACGTCATGGATGGCCACTTCGTGCCGAACCTCACCTTCGGTCCGCCGCTGGTGAAGGCGATCCGCCCGCACATCTCGACCGTCATGGACGTGCACCTGATGATCGCGCCGGTCGATCCCTACATCGAGGCCTTCGCCGAGGCAGGCGCCGATATCATCACGGCGCACCTCGAGGCCGGCGCCCACACCCATCGCACCCTGCAGGCGATCCGCGCCTCGGGTGCCAAGGCCGGGCTCGCTCTGAACCCCGGCACCCCGGTCGAGGCGGCGGCACCGCTTCTCGACATGTGCGACCTCGTTTGCCTGATGACCGTGAACCCCGGCTTCGGCGGCCAGAAGTTCATCCACAGCCAGGTGGCGCAGGTGAAGAAGCTGCGCGAGATGATCGGCGATCGCGAGATCCACATCGAGATCGACGGCGGCGTCGACCCCTCGACCGCGCCGCTGGTGGTCGAGGCCGGCGCCGACGTGCTGGTGGCGGGATCCGCCGTCTTCCGCGGCGGCTCGGTCGAGAACCCGGCGCCCTACGGCGAGAACATCCGCGCCATCCGCGCCAGCCTCGAGGGCTGAGCCTCCGCGCCTCGGGAGCGGAGACCCCTCCTGCAATGAAGAAAGGCGCCGCGATTTCTCGCGGCGCCTTTTTTCATTCCTGTCGGATGCGGCTCAATGCCCGCCGAGAATGCCCGTGCGCACGTGGTAATCCGCAGCCAGCGCGTAATCGGGGTCGTCGTCGCTGTCGATGACCAGGTGCCCGGCCTTGGTCAGCAACCGGTGGCAGTCGCGCGACAGGTGGCGCAGCTGAAGCCGCTTGCCCGCGGCCTCGTACTTGCCGGCCACCGCCTCGATCGCCTGCAGCGCCGATTGGTCGACCACCCGGCTGTCGGCGAAATCGACGATCACCGCCTTCGGGTCGCCCTCGATGTCGAAGAGCTCGGCGAAGCCGTCGGACGAGCCAAAGAAGAGCGGACCCTGGATCTGGTAGACCTTGGCGCCCTCGGGCGTCGTGTAGCTCTTGGCGTGGATGCGGCGCGCGTTGTTCCAGGCATAGGCCAGTGCCGAGACGATCACACCGACGACCACCGCCACCGCGAGATCCTCGAACACCGTCACCACGGTCACCAGCACGATGACGAAGGCGTCCGTCAGCGGCACCTTGGCGAGGATACGCAGGCTGTTCCAGGCGAAGGTACCGATCACCACCATGAACATCACCCCGACCAGCGCCGCGAGCGGGATGAGTTCGATCAGCTGCGAGGCGAAGAGGATGAAGGACAGCAGGAAGAGCGCCGCGACGATGCCGGCGATGCGGGTGCGTCCGCCCGACTTCACGTTGATCATCGACTGGCCGATCATCGCGCAGCCGCCCATGCCGCCGAAGAAGCCGGTGACCACGTTGGCGGTCCCCTGGGCGATGCATTCCTGGCTGGCGCCGCCGCGCTGGCCGGTCATCTCGCCGACGAGGTTGAGGGTCAGCAGGCTTTCGATCAGGCCGATGGCGGCGAGGATCACCGCATAGGGCAGGATGATCTGCAGCGTCTCGAGGTTGAGCGGCACCATCGGCAGGTGGAACGGCGGGAAGCTGCCCTCGATCGAGGCCATGTCGCCGACCCGCGGCACGTCGAGCCCGAAGGCGATGACGATGGCGGCGGTCACCGCGATGCCCGCCAGCGGCGCCGGGATAACCTTGGTCACCTTCGGCAGCAGCCAGATGATCGCCATGGTCAGCACCACCAGCCCCAGCATCATCGCAAGCTGCGGACCCGCGAGCCACTCACCGGGCGTCACCCCCGGCACCGCTGTACCCGGCACCTTGAACTGCGTGAGCTGCGCCATGAAGATCACGATCGCCAGGCCGTTGACGAAGCCCAGCATCACCGGGTGCGGCACCAGCCGGATGAACTTGCCCCAGTGCATGACGCCTGCAAAGATCTGCAGCAGACCCATCAGCACCACCGTGGCGAAGAGGTATTCGACGCCATGGTCCGCGACCAGCGCCACCATGACCACGGCGAGCGCGCCGGTGGCGCCCGAGATCATCCCCGGCCGGCCGCCGATCAGCGCGGTGATCAGCCCGACGAGGAAGGCGGCATAGAGCCCGACCAGCGGATGCACCCCCGCCACGAAGGCAAAGGCCACGGCCTCGGGCACCAGGGCCAGCGCCACGGTCAGGCCCGACAGGATGTCGGTGCGGATCTGTGCGGGAGTGAGCCGCGCCGTCGGCGAGAGGCTCAGGTCGGGTTTCTGAATACGGCTGGCGTATCGCGCCAGGAGGGCTTTGGCCATGGGGAGCTGTTCCAATCGGTCTGTTTGCGCGCGCCCCTGCCCATAAGGCACAGAGGCTGCGGGCGCTACCCGGAGGCGCCGAATTTCGGCAGATCCGCCACGAATGGTGCAAATCCGGCATTCGGAGGGGCCGCGGGGCGGCAGATCCCGCCCCTTTCCTTCGCCGACGCCGCGGGGCAGGCTGCGCGCAAAAGGAGACCGCGCATGGCAAAGACGATGATTGGGGTGATCGGCGGATCCGGGGTCTATGACCTCGACACGCTGGAGGACCGCGCCTGGGTGACGGTGGACACGCCCTGGGGAGCGCCCTCGGACCAGATCCTCACCGGCACGCTGGAAGGGGTCGAGATGGCCTTCCTGCCGCGCCATGGCCGCGGCCACCGGCTGTCGCCCTCGAGCGTGCCCTACCGTGCCAATATCGACGCGCTGAAGCGGCTCGGAGTGACCGACGTTGTTTCGGTCTCGGCCTGTGGCTCGTTCCGCGAGGAGATGGCGCCGGGCGACTTCGTCGTCGTCGACCAGTTCATCGACCGCACCTTCGCGCGCGAGAAGAGCTTTTTCGGCACCGGCTGTGTCGCGCATGTCTCGCTCGCCCGTCCCACCTGTCCGAGGCTCGGCGCTCATGCGCTCGCCGCGGCGCGCGATGCGGGGATCACGGTGCATGACGGCGGTACCTATCTCGCCATGGAAGGCCCGCAGTTCTCGACCCTCGCGGAATCGCGCCTCTACCGCGAACAATGGGGCGCCGACGTCATCGGCATGACCAACATGCCAGAGGCCAAGCTCGCCCGCGAGGCCGAGCTCTGCTACGCCTCGGTCGCCATGGTCACCGACTACGACTGCTGGCACGAGGATCACGGCGCGGTCGAGGTCTCGGACATTCTCAAGGTGCTGCAGGGCAATGCCGAGAAGGCCCGCGCGCTGGTCTCGCGCCTGCCGGCGCTGCTTGGGGCGAGCCGCGCGCCCTGCCCGCATGGTTGTGACCGGGCGCTCGAACATGCGCTCATCACCGCCCCCGCGGCGCGCGATCCCGAGGTGCTGGCAAGGCTGGATGCCGTGGCTGGCCGGCTGCTCTGAAAGTACTCATTCCGCCATTGCCCCGCGCGCGCCGCCGCGCCAGACTGCCCGCCGAACAGGACAGGACACCGCCATGCCCCTCGATCTCTGGCTGACCTTCGTCGCCGCCTCTGTCGCGCTGTTGCTGATCCCGGGCCCGACGGTGCTGCTGGTGCTGTCCTACGCGCTCTCCAAGGGCCGCTCGGTGGCGCTGGCCTCGGCGGCGGGCGTTGCGCTCGGCGATTTCACGGCCATGAGCCTGTCGCTCGCCGGGCTTGGTGCGTTGGTGCTGGCCTCGGCCACCGCCTTTACCGTGCTGAAGTGGATCGGCGCGCTCTACCTGGTCTGGATGGGGGTGAAACTGCTGCGCTCGGCCCCCGGTGCCGGGCTGGCGGTGCCCCGCGACGCGGTGAGCGCGCGCGGTGTCTTCGGTCATGCCGCGGCGGTGACCGCGCTCAACCCCAAGAGCATCGCCTTCTTCATCGCCTTCGTGCCGCAGTTCGTCGACGCCTCGGCGCCGCTCCTGCCGCAATTCGCGCTGCTGGTGGCCACCTTCGTCACCCTTGCGGCGCTCAACGTGCTGGCCTATGCGCTGGCCGCCGACCGGCTGCGCCGGCTGATCGGCCGCCCCTCGGTGCTCGCCTGGCTCACCCGCGCCGGAGGCGCGGCGCTGATCGCCATGGGCGCCCTCACCGCCACGCTGCGCCGCGCCGCCTGACCCTGCCGCGCGCGGCATCTGTCACAGGATCCTTCCGATGAAGCCTCCCAAGTCCATTCCCGATTACATCCGCACGATCCCCGACTACCCGCATGCAGGGATCCTGTTCCGCGACGTGACGCCGCTCTGCGCCGACCCGCAGGGGTTCCGTCTGGCGGTGGACCAGCTCACCCTGCCCTTCACCGGCCAGAAGATCGACAAGGTGATCGGACCCGAGGCGCGCGGCTTCCTGCTCGGCGGCGCGGTGGCGCACCAGCTCTCGGCAGGCTTCGCGGCGCTGCGCAAAGAGGGCAAGCTGCCGCCGCCGGTGATCGCGCAGAGCTACGCGCTGGAATACGGCGAGGCGGTGGTGGAGCTCTCGGAGCACGCCATCGCGCCCGGCGAGCAGGTGCTGCTGGTGGATGATCTCATCGCCACGGGCGGCACCGCCGAGGCGGCGGTGGCGCTCGTCGAGCGGCTTGGCGGCACCGTGGTCGGCGCCGCCTTCATCGTCGACCTGCCAGACCTCGGCGGCCGCAAGCGGCTCGAAGCGCTCGGTGGCAAGGTCCACGCGCTCTGCGCCTACGAAGGCCTCTGACCAATAAGACGCGGCGGTGCCTCTCGGCCCGCCGCGCTTATTCTCTTTGCTAGTACGCCGTAGGAAAACCCGGCCGTTAGGCCAGAGCGGACAGCGCCCCCCTTCCCGCAGAACTCAGGCGGCGTTGCTGTTGGCTGCCTTGCGGGGCGCGTTCGAGTTGCGGTCGATGAAGTCGAGCACCAGCGGCCGGATGTTGCTGCGCCAGCTGCGCCCGGCAAAGATGCCGTAATGGCCCGCTCCCGGCTCGAGGTGCCGGCCCTTCTTGCTGTCCGGCAGGCCGGTGCAGAGGTCGAGCGCGGCGACACATTGGCCCGGGGCCGAGATGTCATCGTTGGCGCCCTCGACGGTCATCACCGCCACGTCAGTGATCTTGCCGATGTCGACCTTGTGCCCGTCCACGATGAAATTGTTCGAGGCAATCTCACCGTTCTTGAAAATCCGCTCGACGGTCGAGAGATAGAACTCGGCGGTCATGTCCATCACCGCGAGATACTCGTCGTAGAAGCGGTTGTGCGCGTCGTAATCCGAGGCCTCTCCACGGGTGACGCGGAGGATCTGCTCGGAGAACGCCTTGGAGTGACGCTCGGCGTTCATCGACATGAAGGAGGCCAGCTGCAGCAGCCCCGGGTAGACCGCCCTTCCGACGCCCGCGTACTTGTACCCGACGCGCTGAATCATCGTCTCTTCGAGCTGGCCCATGGTCACGCGGTGGCCAAAATCGGTGACGTCGGTAGGGGTGGCATTGGGGTCGATCGGCCCGCCGATCAGCGTCATCGTGCGCGGCTGCGCGGCGGGCTCGAGTTCGGCGAGATAGGCGGTGGCCGCCAGCGTCAGCGGCGCCGGCTGGCAGACCGCGATGACATTGGTGTCCGGCCCAAGCGCGCGCATGAAGTCCATCAGGTAGAGGGTGTAGTCCTCGATATCGAACTTGCCCTCCGAGACCGGGATGTCGCGGGCGTTTTTCCAATCCGTGACGTAGAGCTCGCAATCGGGCAGCAGCGAGACGGCCGTGGAGCGCAGCAGCGTCGCGTAGTGGCCGGACATGGGCGCGACCAGCAGCACCTTTCGCTCCTTGGTCGGACGACCGACCACTTCGAAATGCACCAGGTCGCCAAACGCCTTTTCGACCACGGTGGTCGGTTCGACGACGTGGTCGCGGCCATCGTTGCAGGTCACCGTGCGGATGCCCCAGGCGGGCTTGACCACCATGCGCTCGAAGGTGCGCTCGGTCACCTCGCCCCAGGCGGCCATCAAGCCGATCATCGGATTGGGGATTGCCGCGAAGGCCGGATAGGAAGCCATGGTCCGCGCGGTGGCCCCGAGCCACTGGTTGGTGTTCCGGAAGGTTTCCATCAGATCGTAGGTCGCCATTTGACGCATGATGCGTGTCTCCTGAGATGCGGTCGCTCACAGCGTCCGGCCTTGCGCACCTCCCGTCACGCAATCACCGCCGATCCGGTCCCCGGACCAATTCGCCGCTTTGCCCCCCGCTCTGCCGCCGTTATTCTGCAACATGCCGAAAGTAGAGGGGATTCGACCTTATGACAACTACTCCGGGCACGGACGTCACGTCTGACCGCGCAAGACTCGAAGCAAACATTGAGAAGATCGAAGCCCTTTCTCAACGCCTTATGGAAGCAATTTCGCGACGTAAGCCGATCAATCCCGCGTTAAATGGCCCGGATCCGTTGCTCTACGGCAAGGCCGCGCAGGCCTACTGGATGGAGTGGATGCAAAATCCGGCCAAGGTCTACGAGCAGCAGGTGTCCTACTGGGGCAAGGCGCTCAGCCATTACCTCGAGGCGCAGGCGGCCCTGGCCGGTGGCCAACTGACGCCGCCCGAGGATACCGGCCCCCGAGACAAGCGGTTCGCGAACCCGCTGTGGGACAATCACCCCTATTTCAACTTCATCAAGCAGCAGTACCTGATCTCCGCCGATGCGATCCACCGGTCGATCGACGAGATCGACGATCTCGATCCCAAGGAAAAGAAGCGCCTGCGCTACTTCGCCCGGCAGATCGTCGACATGATGGCGCCGACCAACTTCTTCGCCACCAACCCCGACGCGCTGCAAAAGGCGCTCGAGACCGAGGGCGAAAGCTTGGTGAAGGGGATGGAGAACCTCGTCGCCGACCTCGAGGCCAACAACGGCGAGTTGGTGGTGCGTCTCGCCGACGAGAACGCCTTCAAGCTCGGCGAGAACATCGCCACCGCCGAGGGCGAGGTGGTCTACCGCAACCGCATGATGGAGCTGATCCAGTACAAGCCCACCACCGAGAAGGTGCGCGAGACCCCGATCGTGCTCTTCCCACCGTGGATCAACAAGTACTACATCCTCGATCTCAAGCCGCAGAACAGCCTGATCAGGTACATCGTTGACCAAGGATACACGCTCTTCGTGGTGAGCTGGGTCAATGCCGACGAGAGCTACAGCGACGTCGGCCTCGAGGAATACATCGAGGACGGCTTCTTGACCGCGATCCAGCAGGTCCGGGATATTTGCGGTGTCGCGCAGGTGAACGCGGTGGGTTACTGCATCGCCGGCACGACGCTCGCGCTCACCCTTGCCCTGCTCAAGCAGCGGGGCGACACCTCGGTGAAGTCGGCGACTTTCTTTACCACGCTCACCGATTTTTCCGATCAGGGCGAGTTCACCCCCTTCCTGCAAGACGATTTTGTCGATGGGATCGAGGCCGAGATCAACGCCAGCGGCATCCTGAAGAGCTTCATCATGTCGCGCACCTTCTCGTTCCTGCGCTCGACGGACCTGATCTACACGCCGGCGATCCGCAGCTACATGATGGGCGAGACGCCCCCGGCGTTCGACCTGCTCTACTGGAACGGCGACGGCGCGAACCTGCCGGGCAAGATGACGGTCCAGTACCTGCGCGGGCTCTGCCAGCAGAACCTCTTCTCTCGCGGCGACTTCGAAATCCTGGGGCACAGGCTCGACATCACCGACGTGGACGTCCCCCTGATGTCGATCGCCGCCGAGGGCGACCACATCGCCGCCTGGAAGGACTGCTATCGCGGCGTACAGAAGATGGGCTCGCGGTCGAAGACCTTCGTGCTGTCGGAATCTGGCCACATCGCCGGCATCGTGAACCCGCCGAGCAAGAACAAGTACGGCCACTACCTGAACCCCGACCTCAAGCTCTCGGCCGAGGATTGGCAGGCCGGCGCGGCCTTCCACGAAAAGCAATCGTGGTGGCCGGTCTGGGAGGCCTGGCTGCGCAAACGCTCGGGCAAACTGGTCCCCGCGCGCGCCCCTGGCGATTCGGCGCATCCCGCGCTCTGCCCCGCGCCCGGCGAATACGTGCGGGTAAAGGCCGCTTAACCTTGCGTCAATTCAGGACGTTGCACGATTTTTGCTGCGCTGCGGCAAAAAACCTTGAAATGCTGCACTGCAGCATTCATATTGTGTGTAGCCGATAGACAAAGCGCGGGGTGGGCCCGCCAGGCTGAATACGGGAATTTAAGGATGGCTAAGACTCAAGACTTCACCGCCATGATGAAGGACATGATGGGCGCGTTCCCCGTGGACACCAAGGCCATGGACGAAGCCTTCAAGACTTCTGCAACGCTGAACGAGAAACTCTCGGCGGTTGCGCTCGAAGCGGCCGGAAAGTCCACCGAGATCTCCGCCAAGTGGACCAAAGAAACGCTGGCGAAACTCTCCGACATGTCCAAGGTCAAGAAAGAGCCGGCCGACTATGCCAAGGCAATGACCGATTTCGCATCGGCGCAGGCCGAGGTCGCTGCCGAGAACATGGCCGCCTTCGCAGAGATCGCGAAGAAGGTGCAGATGGACACCGTCGAGCTGATGATGGCCGCTGGCAAGGACTTCTCCGAGGATGCCTCCGCGGCGGTCAAGAAGGCCACCGACGACATGACGGCAGCTGCCAAGAAGACCACCACGGCCGCCACGAAATAAGACGGATTTCGCCCCGGCCTCCCCGGGGCGAGCCGCTGTTGCGCCTTTCCTCTCCTCCCATGTATCCGGCGCAATGCGTGGGGCGGGCTCATCAGAGCCCGCCCTTTTTCTGTGCCGCGCCCGGATCCGCAGAGGACGCCAAAGAAAAACGCGGCCCCGGGGGGCCGCGTTCGGATAAGGCACTGGGACCGCGCCTCAGTCGACGATGGTCGCCTCGGTTGCCGCGCGCAGCTCGTCCTCGGTGACGCCCTCGGCAGTCTCGACGATCTTCAGACCGCCCTCGACCACGTCCAGCACGCCCAGGTTGGTGATGATCCGGTCAACCACGCCCTTGCCGGTCAGCGGCAGGGTGCATTCCTTGAGCAGCTTGCTCTCGCCGTGCTTGTTGGTGTGGTCCATGACGACGATGACGCGGCCAACGCCCGCCACCAGGTCCATGGCGCCGCCCATGCCCTTGACCAGCTTGCCCGGGATCATCCAGTTCGCCAGGTCACCGTTCTCGGCGACCTCCATGGCGCCGAGGATGGCCGCCGCGATCTTGCCGCCGCGGATCATCGCAAAGGACATGGAGCTGTCGAAATAAGAGGTCTTGGGCAGCTCGGTGATGGTCTGCTTGCCGGCGTTGATGAGATCCGGATCCTCTTCGCCCTCATAGGGGAAGGGGCCCATCCCCAGCATGCCGTTCTCGGACTGCAGCGTGATCTCCTTGTCGCCCACGTAGTTGGCGACAAGCGTCGGGATGCCGATCCCGAGGTTCACATACATGCCGTCTTCGAGTTCCTCGGCCGCACGCGCGGCCATCTGGTTACGATCCCAGGGCATTACACGTCCTCCCGCTTGCGCACGGTGCGCTGTTCGATCCGCTTCTCATGCTCGCCTTGGATGATGCGATGCACGAAGATGCCCGGCAGGTGGATGTGATCCGGGTCAAGCTCGCCCGGCTGCACGATCTCCTCGACCTCCATCACGCAGACCTTGCCGCACATGGCCGCCGGCGGGTTGAAGTTGCGCGCCGTCTTGCGGAACACGCAGTTGCCGGTGGTATCGGCCTTCCATGCCTTGACGATGGAAAGGTCGGCAAAAATGCCCTCTTCGAGCACGTATTCCTCGCCGCCGAAGACCTTGGTCTCCTTGCCCTCGGCCACCACGGTGCCGACACCGGTCTTGGTGTAGAAACCCGGGATGCCCGCGCCGGCGGCGCGCATACGCTCGGCGAGCGTGCCCTGCGGGTTGAACTCGAGCTCGAGCTCGCCCGACAGGTACTGGCGCATGAACTCGGCGTTCTCGCCCACGTAGGAGCTCATCATCTTCTTGATCTGCTTGGTGTCGAGCAGCTTGCCAAGGCCGAAGCCGTCGACGCCGCAGTTGTTCGACGCGATCGTCAGATCCTTGACGCCGCTCTCGACCATGGCGTCGATCAGCAGCTCGGGGATGCCGCAAAGGCCAAAGCCGCCCGCCGCGATGGTCATCCCGTCGAAGAGCAGCCCGTCCAGCGCCTCTGCGGCGGAGCCGTAAACTTTCTTCATTCCGTCCTCCCGAAAGAAAGAGTCTGCGAGACTTGTCACCCGCGGGACCCGCAGAGTCAACGAAGCCTCCCCCGCCGTTCGCGGGGTTCGCGCCAAGTCACTTTCGCATGCGCAGCAAACTGGCGCCGCGATGCAGCATTCCCAAGATTGGCAGGCAAGGGCAAGCCCTTTTCTTCTAGGCGGAAATGTCCCCGTTCGGGGCGCAGGGGCGCAGGGGCGCAACGCCGGACGTGCAACGGCCCGCGCCAACGGGGGCGCGGGCCGATCCGCCGAGCCTAATCTGGGCGCGCTCAGTCGTCGCCCGATTTCGCCGCAGTCTTCTTCGCCGGCGTCTTCTTCGCGGTTGTCTTTTTCGCCGTGGTCTTCTTGGTGGTCGTCTTCTTCGCCGCAGCCTTTTTCGGGGCGGCTTTCTTCTTTCCGGACTTCGCGGCCTTCTCGGCGATCCACTCGAGCGCCTGTTCCATGGTGACGCTCTCGGGGTCCGTATCCTTGGGCAGGGTGGCGTTCACCTTTTCCCATTTCACGTAGGGCCCGTAGCGCCCGTCGAAGATGGCAATCTTGCCGCCGTCCGGGTGATCGCCCAGCTCTTTCAGCGCCTTGGCCGCCGCACGGCCGCGCCCGCCCGGGTTGGCGCGCTTCTCGGCCAGCATCTCGACCGCGCGGTTCATGCCGATCTCGAAGACATCCGCCGGGTCCTTGAGGTTGACGTAGGTCGGCTTCGCGTCGTCGGGCAGCTGGTGCATAATGTAGGGGCCGAAGCGCCCGAAGTTGCTCGACACCGTGCCGCCCTCGGGGTGCTCGCCCACTTCGCGCGGCAGCGAGAGCAGCACAAGCGCCTTCTCCAGCGTCATCTCGTCCTTGGACCAGCCGCGCGGCAATGAGGCCCGCGGCGGCTTTTTGTTCTCGGGGGTCGGCTCGCCGCGCTGCACGTAGGGGCCGAAGCGCCCGGCCTTGAGCCAGATCTCGTCGCCCTGATCCTCGCCAAGCAGCCGCTCGTCGCCCTCGGCCCCCTCGCCCGCGATCGGGCGGGTGTAGGTGCATTCGGGGTAGTTGCCGCAGCCGACAAAGCCGCCGGTGCGCGAGGTCTTGAGATGCAGCTGGCCGGTGCCGCACTTGGGGCAGACCCGCGGATCGGAGCCGTCCTCGCGCGGCGGGTAGAGCTGCGGCGCCAACGCATCGTCGAGCACGTCCAGCACCTCGGAGATCCGCAGCTCGGAGGTCTCGGAGATCGCCGCCGAGAAGTCGCGCCAGAACTTGCCCAGCAGCGCCTTCCAGTCCATCTCGCCCGCCGAGACCTCGTCGAGCTCGTTCTCAAGCTCGGCGGTGAACTCGTAGCCCACGTACTTGCGGAAGAAGTTGAGCAGGAAGATCGTGACGATCCGGCCCTTGTCCTCGGGAATCAGGCGGTTCTGCTCTTTCTTGACGTATTCGCGGTCCTGGATGGTGGTGATCACCGACGCATAGGTCGAGGGCCGCCCGATGCCGAGCTCCTCCATCCGCTTGACCAGCGTCGCCTCGGTGTAGCGCGGCGGCGGCTGGGTAAAGCTCTGAGTGCCCAGCACGGCACTGTTGTCCGACAGGATCGACGACACGCCGGAGGCGGCGGTGGCGCGTTCGGCAGCTTTCTCGTGCTGCGCCTTGAGGCCCGACTTGGCAAAAGCAGCATTCTCGCCCTGCATGATCTGCGGCAGGCGCTTGTCGTCGTCATCCGCGACATCATCGCGGCCCTCTTCGTAGATCTTCAGGAAGCCGTCGAAGACGATGACCTGGCCGGTGGCGCGCAGGCCGACCTGCTGGTCGTCCGAGCCGATCTCGACCGTGGTGCGCTCGAGCTTCGCGGCCTCCATCTGGCAGGCGAGCGTGCGCTTCCAGATCAGGTCGTAGAGCTTGCGTTGGTCGTCCTCGCGCAGCTTCAGATCGCCCGCGTCCTTCGTCATGTCGGTGGGTCGGATGCACTCGTGCGCTTCCTGCGCGTTCTTGGCCTTGTTCTTGTAGATGCGCGGGCTGCCCGGCACGTAGTTTTTGCCGAAACGATCGGCGATGGCCTCGCGGCAGGCGGTGACTGCCTCGGGGGCCATGTCGATGCCGTCGGTCCGCATGTAGGTGATGTGCCCCGCCTCGTAGAGCCGCTGCGCCGCGTTCATGCAGGCGCGCGCACCCATGCCGAACTTGCGGCTCGCCTCCTGCTGCAGGGTCGAGGTCATGAAGGGCGCCGAGGGGTTGCGCGTGCTGGGCCGCGCCTCGACCGAGAGGATCTTCAGCGCGCGCTTGGCCACGGCCTGAACCGCCATCTCGGCCTGGGTGGCGTTCTCGAGATCGTAGCGGTCGAGCTTCTTGCCGGCGAGCGTGGTCAGCCGGGCCTCGAAGTCCTGCCCGCGCGGCGTCGAGAGCAGCGCCTTGACCTGCCAGTATTCGCGCGGGTTGAACGCCTCGATCTCCATCTCGCGCTCGACGATGAGCCGCAGGCAGACCGATTGCACCCGGCCCGCCGAGCGCGCGCCCGGCAGCTTGCGCCAGAGCACCGGCGAGAGGTTGAAGCCGACAAGGTAGTCGAGCGCCCGGCGGGCGAGATAGGCCTCGACCAGCGGCGCGTCGATCTCGCGCGGGTTCTGCATCGCCTCGGTGACGGCGGCCTTGGTGATCGCGTTGAAGGTCACCCGGCTCACAGCCGTGTCCTTCTTGATCGAGCGGCGCTTGGTCAGCGCCTCCTTCAGGTGCCAAGAAATCGCTTCGCCCTCGCGATCGGGGTCGGTCGCGAGAATGAGCGCGTTGTCGTTTTTCAGCGCTTCGGCGATGGCGGCGACGTGCTTGCGCGAGTCGCTGCCGATCTCCCAGGTCATGTCGAAGTCGTGCTCCGTGTCGACCGATCCATCCTTGGCCGGCAGGTCGCGCACGTGACCGTAGGAGGCGAGCACCGTGTAGTCGGATCCCAGATACTTGTTGATTGTCTTGGCCTTGGCCGGGGATTCGACGACGACGACGGGCATTAATGAGACCTCATTGCAACTCTGTGCTCAAAACGGCTTGCCTGCCGCTATGGCGGCGCAACATGTGGGACGCAAGGGGGAAATGTCAATGTGGGCCGCTCGCGGGCCCCTTGCAACGTAGGCAGATTGCCGCGATTTGGCGCGGAATCCGGGATCAGGAGGGGCGGCTGAGCAGCCCGCCGGGACGGCGTTCAAGCCGGCCCTCGAGCTCCAGATCGGTGAGCGCCGGGGCGATCTGCCCGACCGCGCCGCCAAGGTCGCGGATCACCTGATCCTCGGGCACCGGCACTGGTCCGAGCCGGTCGAGGATGCGCTGATGCAGTGCCAGCGTCTCGGCCCGGCTGCGGCGCTCGGGCGGCGGCGCAGGAATCTCTTCGATCACCTCCACGAGGTCGGGTGGCTCCGGCCGGGCCAGCGCTTCGATCACGTCTTCGGCATGGCGCACCAGCTGGGCGCCGTCCCGCAAGAGCAGGTTGCAGCCCCCGGCCCGCCCGTCGAGCGGATGGCCCGGCACCGCCAGGACCTCGCGCCCCTGGTCGAGCGCGCAGCGCGCGGTGATCAGCGAGCCGGACTTCACCGCCGCCTCGACCACCACGACACCCCGGGCCATGCCCGAGACGATGCGATTGCGGGTCGGGAAATGCCGGGCCTGCGGCTGCACGCCCATGGGCTGCTCGGACAGCAGCACGCCGCGCGCCCGAATCTCGGCGGCAAGCATCTCGATTTCCTTGGGATAAATGACGTCGACGCCGCCAGCCATGACCGCCGCCGTGCCGCCTCCGCCCCCGGCACCCTCCAGCGCTGCGCGGTGCGCCTCGGCGTCGATGCCGCGCGCCAGACCCGACACCACGAGCCAGCCAGCTTCAGCAAGCCCGCGCGCCAGCAATCGCGCCGTGCGGGCGCCGAGCGACGAGGCATTGCGTGCGCCCACCAGCGCAACGGTGGGGCGGCGCAGCAACGGCCCCTGCCCGATCACCCAAAGCAGCGGCGGCGCATCCTCCAGCTCGGCAAGCGCGGGCGGGTAGTCTGGCGCGCCGCGAAACACCAATCGGGCCCCGGCACGCGTGCCGGCCTCGAGCTCGGCCAGGACCACGCCCGCGGGACAGGTCCTGTAGTCCTCGACACCGGCCTCGGCCGCCACCGCCGGCAGCGCCGCCAGCCCCGCCGCGGCCGTCCCATGTTCCGACAGCAGCCGCCAGAAGGTCGATGGCCCCACTCGGCGCGAGCGCAAGAGACGGAGCCAGTCCAGCCGGTCGGCTTCCGTGGTGGGTGGGAGTGGGGGGTGGTTGGAAGTCTGTCTGGGCCCGGTCATCCTGATCCCGCCTCTTGCGAGATCCTCTCTACCCGATGACTGGTTAAGCAAGCATGAAGCGCCGCGCTCCACGGCGTCCGCCCTTTCGTCCTGAGCCAAGCGTTCCGGGGAGCGCGAGGGGCAGCAGCGCCCCTCGCCTCGGGCCCTGCCCCGCGCCCGCTGCGCGGCGCCGGGCCTCAGCTGCCGGCCCCGCCCACGGTCAGCCCGCCGATCATCACGGTCGGCTGGCCCACGCCCACCGGCACCCATTGCCCCTGCTTGCCGCAATTGCCCATACCCGGGTCGAGCGCCATGTCATTCCCCAGCGCCCGCACGTGCTGCAGCGCGGTCGCCCCGTCGCCGATGAGCGTCGCGCCCTTGACCGGGGCGCCGACCTTGCCGTTCTTCACCCGGTAGGCCTCGGTGCAGGAGAAGACGAACTTGCCGTTGGTGATGTCCACCTGGCCGCCGCCGAAGCCCACCGCCCAGATGCCGTCCTTGAGGTCCGCCACGATGTCCTGCGGGTCGGCGGCACCGCCTTCCATGATCGTGTTGGTCATCCGCGGCATGGGCGCATGGGCATAGCTCTCGCGGCGACCGTTGCCGGTGGCCGCGACCCCCATCAGCCGGGCGTTCTGCCGGTCCTGCATGTAGCCCACGAGGATGCCGTCCTCGATCAGCACGTTGCGCGCCGAGGGCGTCCCCTCGTCGTCCACCGAGATCGAACCGCGGCGATCCGGCAGAGTGCCGTCGTCGACCACCGTAACGCCCGGTGCCGCAACGCGCTGGCCCATCAGGCCGGCAAAAGCCGAGCTGCCCTTGCGGTTGAAGTCGCCTTCGAGCCCGTGGCCCACCGCCTCGTGCAGAAGGATGCCCGGCCAGCCCGGCCCGAGCACGATGTCCATGACCCCGGCGGGCGCATCCTCGGCCCGCAGGTTGACGAGCGCCACGCGCAGCGCCTCGCGCGCCTGCGCCTGCCAGGCCGACGGCTCCAGCAGCCCGTCCAGCAGGTAGCGCCCGCCGCCCGAGGCCGCCCCCTGCTCGCGCCGGCCGTTCTCCTCGACGATGACGGACACGGTGACGCGCGTCATCGGCCGCACGTCCGAGACCAGCCCGCCCTCGGGCCGCAGGATCGCGACCTCTTGGCACGACGCGGCGATGGTGGCCGTCACCTGCACCACCCGCGGATCGAGGTCGCGGGCAAAGGCGTCGATCTCGCGCAGCGTGTCGAGCTTGACCGAGAAGCTGTGCCCCGCAATCGGATCGGCGTCGGTGTAGAGTTTGCGGTTGGTGCCCGCGGGCGGCGGGGCGAGCACGCCGCCGCCATCGCCCACCGCCAACCGCGCGGTTTCCACGGCGCGGGTGATCGCCTGTTCAGAGATCTCGGTGGAATGGGCGTAGCCCGCCACCTCGCCACGCACCGCGCGCAGGCCGAATCCCTCGGAGGCGTCGTAGCTGGCGGTCCTGATTCGCCCGTCGTCGAGCACCAAAGCCTCGCCGCGGCGGCGTTCGAGGAACAATTCGCCGTCATCCGCCCCCGCGACAGCATTACGCAGCTGCCCCAGTGTGCGGTCCAGATCGAGGGCCGTTTCAAAGGGCCGGAAGGGGCTTTCGCTCATGGGATTGTCCTTTTAGATTTGATCTGGATCAAAAAAGTGCGCTTTTGCCGCAAGCGTTCATCTTTATTTGATGGGCGCAATGTGCTTTTTAAAGTCCACAACAACAGGGAGGAGGCTCTTCGGGCGGCGGCTCGGGGGTGAATCCTCCTGTCCGCAGAGAAGAATGACAACCGGATCAGGTGATACATGCGTAAACTATCGATGCTGACGGGCCGCGCCACCGGCACCCTCGCCGCAGCCCTCGCCGCTGTGCAGGCCGCGCCCGCCATGGCGCAGGACTCGCTGGAGCTGGTCGGCCACCCGCAGGCCGGCGGCGTGGGCTTCCAGCCCGCCGCGACCGAGCTGGCGCGCGATCTTCATTGGCTCGACGGGATGCTGCTGGTCATCATCACCGCGATCTGCATCCTGGTCATCGCGCTGCTGGCCTTCGCCGCGGTGCGCTTCAACAGGAAATCGAACCCGAACCCCAAGAGCTTCACGCACAACTCTCCACTGGAGATCGCCTGGACCCTTGGTCCCATCGTGATTCTCGTGGTGATCGGTGCCTTCTCGTTGCCGGTGCTGTTCAAGCAGCAGGAAATCCCCGAGGGCGACGTGGTCATCAAGGTCACCGGCTACCAGTGGTACTGGGGCTATGAATACGTCGGCACCGACCTCGGCTACGAAGGCTACATGATCGGCGCGCCGGCCACCGGCGGCGACAACCGCATGAACCCCGAGGTCTCTGCCCAGCTGCAGGAAGCCGGCTACAGCGACAGCGAGTTCCTGCTCGCCACCGACAGCGCCGTGGTCGTGCCCGTGGGCAAGACCGTGGTCATGCAGGTGACCGGGGCCGACGTGATCCACTCCTGGACCATCCCCGCCTTCGGGGTGAAGCAGGACGCCGTTCCGGGCCGCATTGCCGAGCTGTGGTTCAAGCCCGAGCGCGAAGGCGTGTTCTTCGGCCAGTGCTCGGAACTTTGCGGCATCAGCCACGCCTACATGCCGATCACCGTCAAGGTGGTCAGCCAGGAGGCCTACGACGCCTGGCTCGCTGCCTCGCAGGACGAGGGCGGCTACGTCGACGTGCGCCAGTTCCTCGCCGCGTCGTAACTCTTTACACCACGGAGGCGCGCCCCGAGGAGGAGGGCGCGTTTCCAAGACCTGAATCGAGACCCAGATGAGCGACCTCACCACCAATCCCGCAGCCCAGGCAGCCCGCGTGTCCGAGTACGACGCGCAGTTCGGCGATTATTTCGCCCTGCTCAAGCCGCGCGTCATGACGCTGGTGGTCTTCACCGCCTTCGTCGGCCTGCTGGCCGCTCCGGTTCCGGTTCACCCCTTCATCGGCTTCTGCGCGATCCTCTTCATCGCCGTGGGCGGCGGCGCCTCTGGCGCCCTGAACATGTGGTGGGACGCCGACATCGACGCGGTGATGAAGCGCACCGCCAAGCGTCCGATCCCGTCGGGCCGCGTGCAGGCGGGCGAGGCACTGGCCATCGGGCTCGCGCTCTCGGGCTTCTCCTGCGTCTTCCTGGCGCTGGCCACCAACGTCCTCGCGGGGGGGCTGCTGGCCTTCACCATCTTCTTCTACGTGGTGATCTACACCATGTGGCTGAAGCGCTCGACGCCGCAAAACATCGTCATTGGCGGCGCCGCGGGCGCCTTCCCTCCGATGATCGGCTGGGCCGCCGCGACCGGGTCGGTCAGCGTCGAGGCCGTGCTGATGTTCTGCCTGACCTTCATGTGGACCCCGCCGCACTTCTGGGCGCTGGCGCTGTTCATGCGCTCCGATTACGACGACGCGAAGGTGCCGATGCTGACCGTGACCCATGGCCGCCGCTCGACCCGCAAGCATATCCTCGTCTACACCATCTTGCTAGCCGCACTGGCCATCGGCACCGGCTTCACCTCGGTGGGCGGACCGATTTACCTTGCGGTGGCGCTGGTACTGAACGTGCTCTTCCTCAAGGGTGCCTGGGACATCTTCCGCCGCGACGAGACCATGTCCGAGGCGGACAACTTCAAAACCGAAAAGAGCTTCTTCAAGCTCTCGCTGCTCTACCTCTTCGCGCATTTCGGCGCGATCCTGGTCGAGGCGGGGCTGGCCCGTTTCGGCATCGATCTTCTGGGGGCTTTCTGATGGGCATTGCGCACGAACACGAGCTGCACCAGCGCCGCCGCGGGCGCAATATCGGGGTCGGGCTGACCCTGGCTGCCTTCATCGCGATCGTCTTTGGGCTGACCATGGTGAAGATCGGCTCGGGGGACTTCGGCGCCGCCAACGCGCCGCAGCAGGAAGAGGTCCAGAATGGCAACTAAGGGGACCACGAAAACCCTCTGGTCGCTGATCGGCGTGGTGGTCTTCATGGGCGCCATGGCCTGGGCAGCGGTGCCCTTCTACAACTGGTTCTGCCGGGTCACCGGCTATGGCGGCACCACCAACGTGGCCACCGGGGAATCCTCGCAGATCCTCGACCAAACCATCAAGATCCGCTTCGATGCTTCCAAGGATCGCGGCTTCCCCTGGGAGTTCAAGCCGCTGCAAACCGAGATGACGCTGCGCATCGGCGAGGACGGGCTGGCCTTCTACGAGGCCTACAACCCCACCGACCGCCCGATTGCCGGACAGGCCGCCTACAACGTGGCCCCCTATGATGCGGGCGCCTATTTCAGCAAGATCGAGTGCTTCTGCTTCACCGAGCAGGTGCTCATGCCCGGCGAGCGGGTGGAAATGCCGGTGAGCTTCTACGTCGACCCGGAGATCGTCAACGATCCCGACGCGAAGTTCGCCAAGCACATCACGCTCAGCTACACATTCTACGAGATCGACCTGCCAGAGGAGACGCAGGCCGCTCTCGCCAAAGAGGAAGCGGACACCAGTTCCGTGAACTGACCGCCTGACCAACGAGGGAATCGAGATGGCGCATGCAAAGAACCACGACTACCACATCCTGCCTCCATCAGCCTGGCCGCTGATCGGCTCGGCCTCTGCCTTCGTCATGCTCTTCGGCGCGGTGCTGTGGATGCACGACCACGGGCCGTGGATTTTCCTCGCGGGCTTCGTCGGCGTGCTCTACACCATGTTCGGCTGGTGGTCGGACGTGATCGCGGAAAGCCGGGTGGGCGACCATACCCCGGTGGTGCAGATCGGCCTGAAGTACGGCTTCATCCTCTTCATCATGTCCGAGGTGATGTTCTTCTTCGCCTGGTTCTGGTCGTTCTTCAAACATGCGCTCTACCCGATGGGTCCGAACTCGCCGGCCGTCGACGGCGTCTGGCCGCCCGCGGGAATCGAGACCTTTGATCCCTGGCACCTGCCGCTGATCAACACGCTGATCCTGCTCTGCTCTGGCGCCGCGGTGACCTGGGCGCACCACGCGCTGGTGCATGAGAACAACCGCCAGGACATGAAGTGGGGCCTGATCATCGGCATCGCGCTCGGCGTGCTCTTCACCGTCTTCCAGGCCTATGAGTACACCCACGCGGCCTTCGGCTTCTCGGGCAACATCTACGGCGCCAACTTCTTCATGGCGACGGGCTTCCACGGCACCCATGTGATCATCGGCACGATCTTCCTCTTCGTCTGCCTGCTGAGGCTGATGAAGGGCGACTTCACCCCGACCAAGCACATCGGCTTCGAGGCCGCCGCCTGGTATTGGCACTTCGTCGATGTCGTGTGGCTCTTCCTCTTCGCCTCGGTCTACATCTGGGGCGGCTGAGCCAGGCCCCCGCGCTTCGTCCTTCGGGACCGCAGACGCCCGCCCCTTTCGGCGGGCGTTTCGCATCTGCCCGACTCCGCGCGCGACGGCAGGGCTTCGGCAAACGTGCTTGCAGAAGAGAAGACGCAGCGGCAGCGCGCGTCTTCTCTTTCCAGATATGCCGGGGTGACTGCGGCGCATCCGCAGAGGAGCGGACGCCCTGCTCTTTGGCTGCAGTTCCCGCCCCTCTTGCAAGGCCGCTCAATCGCGCCTTGATGTGCCCCGCGCAGAGGCGCTAAAGCAGGCGGGACGCACAGGCGCCCCGACCCTCGACTGAAAGCTGGACCCGGACCTACGTGACCCGCTACCTCGCTCCTCTCCTCTTTGGCCTGATCGGCGCCGGGATCCTGGTCTCCCTGGGCAGTTGGCAGCTGCGCCGGCTCGAATGGAAAGAGGCCGTGCTGGCCGAGATCGACAGCCGCATCTCCGGCCCGGCCGAGCCCCTGCCGCAAATGATCTCGCCCGACGAACAGCGCTACCAGCCGGTCGCCCTGCAGGGCGAAATCCTGCCCGGCGAAATCCGCGTGCTGGTCAGCCAAAAGCAGGTCGGCGCGGGCTATCGGATCATCTCGCCCTTCCGGGTCGAGGGGGCGCCGAGCGGGCCGCGGCTGCTGTTGCTCGACCGCGGCTTCACCGCCGATGCCGACAAGGACGCCGCGCGCAGCACCGGTCCGGTCACCGTGACCGGCAACCTGCACTGGCCGGACGACCGCAACAGCGCGACACCGGAGAATGACCTCAAGGCGAACATCTGGTTCGCCAGGGACATCGGCGCCATGGCCGAGGTGCTGCAGACCGAGCCGTTGCTCGTCGTCGCGCGCGAGATCGACCCCGCCGACCCCAAGATAGAGCCGCTGCCGGTCAGCCCCAGCGGCATTCCAAACGATCACCTGCAATATGCCATCACCTGGTTTTCGCTGGCCGTGGTGTGGCTGATCATGACCGGCTATTACATCCGCCGGCAGTCTAAGACAGGAAAGGCCTGAGCCCTCATGCGCTACATCTCGACCCGCGGCAAAGCCCCGGCGCTCAGCTTCGAAGAGGCCATGCTCTCTGGCCTTGCCCGTGACGGCGGCCTCTACGTGCCCGAGACGGTGCCGGTGATGACCCCTGGCGACATCCGCGCGCTGAACGGGCTATCCTACGAGGAAGTCGCCTTTCGCGTCATGCGCCCCTTCGTCGGCGACACCTTCAGCGACGAGACCTTCGGCGATCTGATCTCCAGGGCCTATGCCGGTTTCGGCCACAACGCCCGCGCGCCGATGGTGCAGCTGGCGCCGAACCACTTCCTGCTGGAGCTGTTCCACGGCCCGACGCTGGCGTTCAAGGACTTCGCCATGCAGCTCATCGGCCAGCTCTTCCAGGAAGCGCTGACCCGCCGCGGCGAGCGCGTCACCATCGTCGGCGCGACCTCGGGCGACACCGGCTCGGCGGCGATCGAGGCCTTCAAGGGGCTCGACGCGGTGGATGTGTTCATCCTCTTCCCGCATGGCCGCGTCTCGGAGGTCCAGCGCCGCCAGATGACCACGCCGCCCGAGGCCAATGTCCACGCCCTCGCGCTCGACGGGCATTTCGACGACTGCCAGGCCAAGCTCAAGGACATGTTCAACGACTTCACCTTCCGCGACGACGTGCGGCTGGCGGGAGTGAACTCGATCAACTGGGCCCGGGTGCTGGCGCAGGTGGTCTACTACTTCTCGTCGGCGGTCTCGCTCGGCGCGCCCGACCGCAAGGTCAGCTTCACCGTGCCCACCGGCAACTTCGGCGACATCTTCGCCGGCTACATCGCCAAGAAGATGGGTCTGCCCATCGACCGGCTGGTGGTGGCGACCAACCAGAACGACATCCTGCACCGCTGCCTGTCGACCGGCGACTACCAGACCTCGGAAGTGCACCCGTCGATTAGCCCCTCGATGGACATCCAGGTGAGCAGCAACTTCGAGCGCGCGCTCTTCGATGCCTACGGCCGCGACGGTGCGGCCGTGGCGCAGCTGATGGACGAGCTGAAAGCGGGCGGCTTCCACGTCAGCCAGGGCGCGCTGCAGGCGCTGCGCGAGCATTTCGAGAGCGGCCGCGCCTCGGAAGACGAAACCCTGGCCACCATCGCGCAGGCGCGCGAGACCATGGGCGAGCTTCTGTGCCCGCATTCCGCCATCGGCGTGAAGGTCGCCGAGGAGCATCGCACCCCCTCGGTGCCGATGATCACCCTCGCCACCGCGCATCCGGCCAAGTTCCCCGACGCCGTCGAGAAGGCCAGCGGCATCCGCCCGCCCTTACCCGCGCGCATGGCCGATCTCTTTGACCGCCCCGAGCGTGTCACCCGCGTGCCCAATGACCTTGCGGCACTCGAAACCCTCATCCGGGAGCGTATCTCCAAGTGACCGTGCAACTCACCACCCTTACGAACGGCTTCCGCGTCGTTTCGGAAAACGTCCCCGGCCTGCAGTCGGCCTCGCTTGGCATCTGGGTCACCGCCGGGGGCCGCAACGAGCGGCTCGAGCAAAACGGCATTGCCCATTTCCTCGAGCACATGGCCTTCAAGGGCACGAAGACCCGCAGCGCGCTGCAGATCGCCGAGGCGATCGAGGACGTGGGCGGCTACATCAATGCCTATACCTCGCGCGAGGTGACCGCCTATTACGCCCGCGTGCTGGAGAACGACACCAAGCTCGCCATGGACGTGATCGGGGACATCCTGCTCAACCCGATCTTCGAGCCCAAGGAGATCGAGACCGAGCGCCACGTGATCCTGCAGGAAATCGGCCAGGCGCTCGACACGCCCGATGATGTGATCTTCGACTGGCTGCAAGAGCAGGCCTATGGTGGACAGGCGCTCGGGCGCACCATCCTCGGCGAGGCAGCCAACGTGAAGGGCTTCGGGCGCGACGATCTCGCCAACTTTGTCACCGAGCACTACGGGCCGGGCCAGATGATCCTTTCGGCCGCCGGCGCGGTCGATCACGAGGCGCTGGTGGCGCAGGCCGAGGCGCTCTTTGGCCACATGGCGCCGCGGCTTGCGCCGATTGCCGAGAACGCGCGGTTCACCGGCGGAGAGTTCCGCCGCGAGAAGACGCTCGAGCAGGCGCATCTGGCGCTGGCCTTCGAAGGGCCGGGCTATCGCGACCCCGCCTTCTACACCGCGCAGATCTACTCGATCGCGCTCGGGGGCGGCATGTCCTCGCGGCTGTTCCAGGAGATCCGCGAAAAGCGCGGCCTGTGCTACACGATCTTCTCGCAGACCGGCGCCTATGCGGAAACCGGGCTCAACACGATCTACGCCGGAACCTCCGGCGAGGAAGTCGGCGAGCTTGCCCGGCTGACCATCGACGAGATGAAGCGCGCCGCTGACGACATGTCCCCCGAGGAGGTCGCCCGCGCCCGCGCGCAGATGAAGGCCGGGCTGCTGATGGGGCTGGAAAGCTCGTCCTCCCGCGCCGAGCGCATGGCGCGCATGGTGCAGATCTGGGGCGAGGTGCCGCCGATCGAGGAGACGGTCGAGAAGATCGACAATGTCACCACCGGCGACGTGCGCGACTTCGCCGAGACCGTCGCCGCCGAGGCGCCTGCGGCGCTGGCGCTCTACGGGCCGGTCTCGGGCGCGCCGGGGCTGGGCGAACTGCAGGCGCAGCGAGCCGCGTGATGCTGGGACGGCGGCGGAAGTTCAGGCTCGACAGCGAGCGCCTGATCCTGCGCCCGCCGCTCCATGGCGATTTCAACGCCTGGGTCGCGCTGCGGTTGCAGAGCAAGGAATACCTCACCCCCTGGGAGCCGTCCTGGGCCGAGGATCACCTGTCGCGGCGCGCCTTTACCAACCGTGTCTACTGGGCGCAGCGCTCGATCAACGCAGGTTCGGCGGTGCCGCTCTTCATTGTCCGGCGCGAAGACCAGCTGCTGATCGGAGCGATCACCCTGGACAACATCCGGCGCGGCCCGGCGCAGTCGGGCACGCTCGGCTACTGGACCGGCCAGCCTTTCTCCCGTCACGGCTACATGCGCGAGGCGATCGCGGCGCTGGTGCATCACGCCTTCACCGCGATGGACCTCAGCCGCATCGAAGCTGCCTGCCTGCCGGAGAACGTTCCCTCGCGAGGGTTGCTGGAAAGCTCGGGCTTCAAGTACGAGGGCGTGGCGCAGAGCTATCTGCAGATCAATGGCCGCTGGCGCACCCATGTGCTTTACAGCGCGCTGCGGCTGGACCGGCGCGGGCGGACACAGGTCGGCTGATGGCCCGCGGGGAAGGCCGCTGCCACGCGTTCGCAGAGCGCCCAAAGCTTACCCCACGTAAATTTTAACTTCGCGCGGGGCCATCCGGCTTAGGCTGCTTCCCGAAAGGAGCCCCGCCATGCCGCGTCCTGTCCTTGCCTCAGCCGCCGCGCTGATTCCTCTGCTGACCGCCCCCCTGCCCGCCGAGGCGCAGGAGCGCCGCGCGTCTCACTGCATCGCCATCGCCGACGCCGCACCCGGCATACAGTATCTGCACCAGGCGGCCTGGACCGACCCGGTGCCCGAGTATTCGGTGCGCATCCAGTATCTCTCGCATGCCTCCTTCCTGATCCAGACCCGCGGTGGGCTGAACGTGGTGACCGATTTCACCGGCTACATCGGCAACGTGCCGATGATCCCAGACGTCGTCACCATGAACCACGCGCACACAAGCCACTGGACCCCCTATCCCGATCCGGCGATCCCGCACATCCTCGAGGGCTGGGGGCCCTTCGGCGAGGGCATCGAGCATCACCTAGACCTAAGCGAGATGCTGGTGCGCAATGTCTCGACGGACATCCGCTCGGCCTACGGCGGAACCGAGGAAAACGGCAATTCGATCTTTGTCTTCGAGGTCGAGGGGCTCTGCATCGGCCATCTCGGCCACCTTCACCACGAGCCAAGCGACGCGCAATACGCCGCACTCGGCCGGATCGACGTGCTGATGGTCCCGGTGGACGGCGGCATGACGATGCCGCTCGAGGATATGGAGCGCGTGGTCGAGAGGCTGCGCAGCTCGCTGATCCTGCCGATGCACTGGTTCTCCGGCGCCTCGCTGGAGCGCTTCATCGCGGATGTGTCGGACACCTTCGTGGTCGAGCGCCGCGACAGCTCCGAGCTGGTCATCGGCCTGAACACCCTGCCCCCGCAACCGACGGTCATGGTGCTGCCGCCCGAATGGCTCGGCGAATGAGATCCCGGTGGCGCTGGACGTCGTGCCCTGGCGGGGCCAGTATGGCCGCGCACCGCCTTCCCGCGGCGCCGATACAGGAGCCTTGCGCCATGCCCTTCTCTCACGCCCTCTTCGCCGAAGGCCGCGCAACATGCTGAAATCCGTAGTCTTTGATCTCGACGGCACGCTGATCGACAGCGCCCCGGACCTGCACCGCGCCACCAATGTCGTTCTGCGCAGCGAGGGGCTGCCAGAAATCACCTTCGAGCAGGCCCGCAGCTTCATCGGCAAGGGCGCGTCGGTGCTCATCGAGCGGGTGGTCGAAGCCGTGGGGCTCAGCGATGATCCCGACGCCCACGCCCGGCTGCTGGGCAAGTTCATGCACGAATACGAGCGAGATCCGGCGCTGACGGTGCTCTACCCCGGGGTGATCGACGCGCTGGCGCGGCTCGAGCTGCTCGGCTGCGCCATGGGGCTGTGCACCAACAAGCCCGAGGCCCCCACCCATATCGCGCTGAAGCACTTCGGGCTCGACCGCCACCTGCGCGCCGTCGCCAGCGCCGACACCCTGCCGGTGCGCAAGCCGGATCCCGCGCCGCTGATCAAGGTCATGCATGATCTGGGCGGGCCGGGGCTTTACGTCGGCGACAGCGAAGTCGACGCCGAGACCGCCGAGCGCGCTGGCCTGCCGTTTGTCCTCTTCACCGAGGGCTATCGCAAATCCCCGGTGGGGGAGCTGCCGCACGCCTATGCCTTCGACCACTGGGACCAGCTTCCCGGGATCGTGGCGCAGCACTTCGCCGCGCAAGAGGCCTGAGCCGCGCAGTGTTCAGCGCTTGACGGCGATCATGTCGATCAGCGCCGAGCGCCCGTTGTGGCCCCGGCCCTCCTGGATATTGAGCTCATAGTCCTCGAGCACTTGCACCTGCATGTCGGCAAAGGCTTTGCGAAGCATGCCGGCGGTGTAGAGGTTCTCGGCCACGCCCGGGCCGCCGGTGCCGTAGCGCAGCTGCTGCGGCGTGTAGCCGTGCAGGAGCAACACGCCTCCGGGCTTCAGCGCCGCCTTCATCTTGTCGAACAGCATGGCGCGCCCGGCGGGGCCGACGAACTGGATGAAGATGCCGACAACAAGGTCGAATTCCGCCACCGGCCAGGACCAGTCGAAGACATCCTGCACCGCGTAGTCGACCTCGACTCCGCGCTCGACGGCCAGCCGCCGCGCCTTCTCGACCGCGGGCGCCGCGCCATCAAATGCGGTGACCTTCAGACCCTGCCCCGCAAGGTAGACAGAGTTGCGCCCCTCGCCATCGGCAACGCAAAGCGCCCGCGCGCCCGGCTTCAGCCAGTGGTTTCGGCGGATCAAAACGCCCGAAGGCTCGGTTCCATACACGTAGTCCTCGACGGCATATCGTTCGTCCCACATGGGCGATGCTCCTCAAAAATACATATGGCTCAGATAGAAAGGCGCCCGAAGGCGACAAGCGCGTGGCAATCGTTCACAGCCTTTTGCCATTGACCCCGGGGCGGCGCACTTGCGAAAACATGACTCCCTATAGCACGAAATTGCCGCATCTTGCGGCACAGCAGGAAAGACCCGCGCGATGATCCGCCGTCCGATGCGCAACTGGCTGCCGTTCGGCCTTGCCGCTGCCCTCACTGTCACAGCTCCTACCCTTGCCTTTGCCGAGGCGGACCCCGCCGACTGGAACGCCGTCTTGGCCGAGGCCAAGGGGCAGACCGTCTACTGGAACGCCTGGGGCGGGGCCGAGAACGTCAATGCCTTCATCGACTGGATGGGCGAGCTCGCGCAGGAGAATTACGGCGTGACGCTGGAACACGTGAAGCTCTCGGACACCGCCGAGGCGGTGAGCCGTGTGCTGGCCGAAAAGAGCGCCGGCAAGGACACGGGCGGGGCCATCGACCTCATCTGGATCAACGGGGAGAATTTCGCGGCGATGAAGCGGCAGGAGCTGCTCTTTGGCCCGTGGTCCGAGGCGCTGCCGAACTGGCAGCTCACCGACCCCGAGGCCAATGCCGCGCTCACCGCCGATTTCACCGTGCCGACAGAGGGCTTGGAAAGCCCTTGGGGCATGGCGCAATTGGTGTTCTACCATGACACCGCCCGCCTGTCCCGGCCACCGCGCAGCATGGCGGCGCTGGCGGAGTGGGCAGAGCAGAACCCCGGCCGCTTCACCTATCCGCAGCCGCCGGACTTTCTCGGCTCGACCTTCCTCAAGCAGGCGCTGATCGAGCTGACCCCGGACACGGATGCCCTGTCGCAGCCGGTCGAAGAGGCCGATTACGCCTCTGCAACCGCCCCGCTGTGGGATTGGCTCGACGCGCTGACCCCGAATCTCTGGCGCCAGGGCAAAGCCTACCCGCAGAACGCCCAGCGGATGATCCAGCTCGTGGCCGACAGCGAGATCGACATCGGCTTCGAGTTCAACCCCAACGCCGCCTCCAACGCCATCGCGAACTTCCAGCTGCCTGACACGGTCCGCAGCTTCGTGCTCGAGGGCGGCTCGCTCGGCAACGCCAGCTTCGTCGCCATCCCCTACAACGCCAATGCCAAGGCGGGGGCGATGGTGATCGCCAACCTGCTGCTCTCGCCGCAGGCGCAGGCGCGCATGGCCAGCCCCGACGAGTTGGGCTTTGGCACGGTGCTGGCGATGGACCGGCTTTCGGACGATCAGGTGCGGCTCTTCGACGAGATCCCGGTCGGCATCGCGACGCTGACCCCCGAAGAGCTGGGGCCCACCCTGCCCGAGCCACATCCGTCGTGGATGGAAAAGCTCGAAGAGGATTGGACCTCGCGCTACGGCGTGGCCCCCTGAGTGGGCCTCTCGCCGACCCGCGCGGCGCCGGTCCTGACGCTCTTGGCACTGCTCGGGCCGGTGGCGGCGGGCTTGGCGGGCACGCTCGCCCCGGCCTTTGGCCTGATGCCCGCCCTCGGCGGAACCGACCTCAGCCTTGAGCCCTTCGGCGACTTGCTGGGGTGGCCGGGGCTGCCCCGCGCGGTGGCCCTGTCGCTTTTCACCGGCCTCGCGGCGACGCTGGTCTCGCTGGCGCTGACGGTGCTGATCTGCGCCGGCTGGCAGGGCACCCGCGCCTTCAGAGCCCTCGAACGCGCGCTCTCTCCGCTTTTGTCGGTTCCCCATGCCGCCGCCGCCTTCGGGCTGGCCTTCCTCATCGCTCCCTCGGGCTGGATCGCCCGGCTGATCGCGCAGCCTTTGGGGTGGGAGCGCCCGCCGGACCTCTTGATCCTGCAGGACCCTTTCGGCCTGTCGCTGATCGCCGGGCTGGTGGTGAAGGAGATGCCGTTCCTGTTGCTGATGACCCTCGCCGCCCTGCCCGCGCTGCGCCCGGCACAGAGTCTCGCCACCGCGCAGGCCCTGCGGTACGGCCGCGTCGCCGCCTGGTTCAAGGTGATCCTGCCGCGCCTCTATCCACAGATCCGCCTGCCGGTTTACGCCGTGCTGGCCTTCTCGGTTTCGGTGGTTGACGTGGCGATGATCCTCGGGCCGGGCACGCCGCCGCCACTGGCGGTGCAGGTGCTGAGATGGATGAACGATCCGGACCTCGCGATGCGTTTCCGCGCCGCCGCCGGGGCGCTGCTGCTGCTGGCGTTGACCTTGGCCGCATTGCTGCTCTGGCGCGGCGCAGAGATCACGCTCGCACGGCTCGCGGCGCGCTGGCTGGTGGCCGGAGGGCGCGGCCACGGCGAACGGCTACTGCGCGCATTGGGGCTCGGCCTCGGCGCGCTTTCGGCGGCGCTGGTGCTGCTGGGGCTCATCGGGCTGGCAGTCTGGTCCTTCGCCGGGCTGTGGCGCTTTCCCGAACTGCTGCCACAAGGCTGGAGCCTGCGCAGCTGGATGCGCCACGGACCCGAGCTGCTGGCGCTTTTCGCGCGGACCCTGCTGATCGCCGCCACGTCCTCTGGCATCGCCATGATCCTGACGACCGCCTGCCTCGAGGCCGAGCAACGCCACGGGCTACGGCCCGGCGCGCGGGCGCTCTGGCTGCTCTATCTGCCGCTGCTGGTGCCGCAGATCGCCTTTCTGCCAGGGCTGCAGGTGGCCGGGCTGCTCACCGGACTCGATGGCACGCTGGCGGCGGTGATCGCTGTGCATGTGGTCTTCGTGCTGCCTTATGCCTTCCTGTCGCTCTCTGACCCCTACCGCGCGCTCGATCCGCGCTACGCCGCCGTCGCCCACGCGCTGGGGCGCGGCCCCGGTGCCACCTTCTGGCGCGTGCGCCTGCCGATGCTGCTGCGACCCTGGCTCACCGCCGCCGCGGTCAGCGCTGCCGTCAGTGTCGGGCAATACCTGCCGACTTTGCTGATCGGCGGAGGCCGCGTGCCAACCCTGACCACCGAGGCGCTCGCCCTCGCGTCCGGCGGCGACCGGCGGGTCATCGGTGTGACCGCTCTGGCGCAGACCGCCGCGGCCTTCCTGCCCTTCGGTCTGGCATTGCTGATCCCGGCGCTGGCCTGGCGCAACCGGCGGGGAATGCGACATGGATAGGGGGCTGGTCTTGGATCACCTGCGCATCCTCCATCACGGCGCCCCCCTGCTGGCGCTCGACGCCACCGTCGTACCGGGCGAGGTGCTGACGGTCATGGGGCCCTCGGGCTCGGGCAAGTCCACGCTGCTCGCCGCGGTCATCGGAACATTGGCGCCCGGGTTCACGCTGGAGGGGCGCATCACGCTCGACGGCACCGAGATCACTTACCTGCCACCCGAGCAGCGCCGCGCCGGCATTCTCTTTCAGGACGAGCTGCTGTTTCCCCACCTTTCGGTCGGCGGCAACCTCGGCTTCGGCCTGCCGCCGCGGCTGCGCGGCAGGGCCCGGCACGAAAAGATCGACACCGCGCTGCGCGACATCGGCCTCGAGGGATTTGCCACGCGCGACCCCGCCACGCTTTCGGGCGGGCAGAAGGCCCGCGTCGCCCTGATGCGGATGCTGCTCGCCGAGCCCCGCGCGCTGCTGCTCGACGAGCCCTTCTCGAAGCTCGATGCCGCCCGCCGCGGGCAGATCCGCGCGCTGGTCTTCGAGCGGGCACGGGCTCAGGGCCTGCCAGTCCTGCTGGTGACCCACGACCCCGAGGATGCCAAGGCCGCTGGCGGACGGGTGATCACCCTCGGCTGAGCCCCCTTGCGGCCTGCGCCGATCCGCGAAAAGGTTGGGCGAAATGGGGCTCATGGGAGGAGACGCAGCTTGGAAATCGGACTGGATCTCGGCACCAGCTCGGTGATCGGCCTGCTGTGCGAGGCAGGCAGGCCGCGCGCCGAAGCGCGCCGCCCGCTCACCACCGCGTCGCCCACGCCCTACGCTTCCGAGCAGAACGCCGAGGACTGGTGGCAGGCGGCCCGCGCGGTTCTCGCCGAACTGATCGCGCCCCTGCCCGAGGCCGAGCGCCGGAGCATAAGCGCCATTGCCCTGTCGGGACAGATGCACGGTGCCGTGCTGCTCGATGCGGCGGGCGCGGTGCTGCGCCCGGCAATGCTGTGGAACGACGGCCGTGCCCATGCCGAATGCGCCGCGCTGCAGGAGGCGCTGCCCGGGATCGGCACCCTCGCGGGGGTTCCACCGCTGCCCGGCTTCACCGCTCCGAAGCTGCTCTGGCTGGCGCGGCACGAGCCCGAGACCCACGCCCGCATTGCCCATGTACTTCTGCCCAAGGACTACCTTGGCCTGCGCCTGCACGGCGGCTACGCCACCGATCCCTCGGATGCCGCCGGAACCCTTTGGTTCGACCAGGCGCAGAGGCGCTGGTCCGAGGCCCTCTGTGCCGCCTCCGCGACCGATCCGGACTGGCTGCCGCCGGTGCTCGAGGGCGCACAGGTCGCCGGAGAAATGCTCCCGCAAATGGCAGCCGAGCTTGGTCTCTCGCCCAAGGTGCAGATCGTCACCGGCGGCGGCGATGCGGCCACCGGTGCGGTTGCCGTGGGCGCCGTGGAGGATGGCACCGGGCTCATCTCTCTCGGCACGTCGGGGCAGTTCCTCTTGGCGGGTAGCGCCTATCGCCCCAACCCTGGGGCCTTCGTGCACGCCTTCGCCCACACCCTTCCGGAACGCTGGTACCAGATGGCCGCGATGCTCAACGGTGCCCGCCCGATCGCCTGGTTCGCCGGGGTGTCCGGGGCCGAGATCGGCGCGCTGCTGCAGGAAGCTGCAGAGGTGCCCGAAACCCGCGTGCCGCTCTTTCTGCCCTATCTCACCGGCGAGCGCAGCCCGCATGGCGACCCGCACATCCGCGGCGGCTTCTTCGGGCTCGAGGACAGCACCAGTCGCGCCGCGATGATGCGCGCGGTGGTCGAGGCAGTGGCCTTCTGCTTTGCCGACGCGGTGCAAAGCTTCGGGCCTGCCGCGCAGGGGCTGGCACCTTTGCCCGCGCTCGGCGGCGGGGCCCAAAGCGACTTGCTGCTGCAAAGCGTCGCGGATGCCAGCGGACTGAGCCTCTTCCGTCCCGAAAGTGCCACCAGCGGGCCCTCTCTGGGCGCGGCCAAGCTCGCGGCGCTGGCCACAGGCGCGCTGTCGCGCAGCGACCTGGCCCGGCGCCCCGAGGCGCGCGAGATCTTCGGCCCCCGCCCCACTGCCGCACTGCAGGATCGTCTCGAAGCCTGGCGCGCGCTCTACCGCGTGCTGAAGCCGCTCGCTGTCCCGCGCTGATCAGGCGCGATTCAGTCGGTCCTCGATCGCCTGCGCGTAGTCTGCCATGCGCAGCCGGAACTTCTTTTCGAGATTGGCCCGCGCCAGCTTCAGCGACTGCACCATGAGCCGGGCCGAGAGCGTCTTGGGCTTCAATTCGAGGTCCATCGCCACCCGCGTGCGGCTGCGCGACAGCGCCACGAACTCGATCCGCGTCATCACCTCGAGCCCGTCCGTCAAGCTGCGATAGACCAGCAGGTTCGGCGCATCCTCCTCGACCAGCGTGATATCGGCCGACCGCGCCTTGCCGCGGAAGTTGAACACCGCGTGCCAGGCATGGCTGCCCGCGCCCTCCGGGTTCACCCGCCGCAACTCGATCCCACGCCGCATGATTTGCCGCTCGAGATGATCGAAATTCGTCGCCTCCGCGTAGACCCGCTCGACCGGAACCGCGATGTCTTCCTTGGTGGAGATGTCCATTGCCTGCCTCGTTACCCAGTTTTCCCCATTTGCCGCCGCATCTTGGCCTATTCAAGGCGGTCCGCAAGCCAGTTGCGCAGCAGGTGGTTGGCGATCGAGCCGCGTCGCGCCGGCACGAGGCCCGGCTCGAGCCCGGCAAAGGCATCGGCGAGCCGCTCGCGGCTGACCCATTGCGCGGCCTCGATTTCGACCGGGTCGATGGTGATGGCCTCGCTTGTCGCCTCGCCGTGGCAGCCGAGCATCAGCGACGAGGGCCAGGGCCAGGGCTGGCTGGTGAGCAGCGAGACCGGACCGACCTCGACCCCTGTCTCCTCCATCACTTCGCGGCGCACCGCCGCCTCGACCGTCTCACCGGGCTCGATGAAGCCGGCAAGGCAGGAGTACATTCCCTCGGGCCAACCCGGCGACCGGCCCAGAAGGCAGGCATTGCCGCGGGTGATCAGCATGATAACCACCGGATCGGTGCGCGGGAAATGCTGGCCGCCGCAGGATCGGCAGACCCGCTGCCAGCCCGCCTGCGTCACATCAGAGGCCGACCCGCAGCGCGCACAGAACCCATGCGTATCGTGCCAACCGAGGATCGCCTTGGCGGTGGCGGCGAGCTCGGCGTCGCGCGGGGTGAGCGCCATCAGCAGCGTGCGCAGCTCGACGAAACGCGCGCCCTCCGGCGCATCCGGGTGGACCTGCACGCTCGGGTCGACAAAGCCCTCTTCCTGCGGCGCGTCGGGCTCCCAGGCAGAAATGTCGTAGGCCAGCACAACCTCGCCCGCCTCGCGCCCAAGGAGCACCGGCCGCGACCGCGCCGCGCCGAGCAGCGGATGATCGAGCGGCAGCCGGAGCAGCCCGGCACAGGACGTGCCGCGCGACGCCTCATCGGCAATGAGAGGTTTGCCGCGCCAGAACACCACGCCGCGCGCGCCGGGGCGCTGCATCAACGCCGCAAGGCCCGGGACGTCGCCGCGCAGCTCCGCCGCCCGATCGAGCCCCGAGCCGCCAAATGTCACCTCTTCCGCCTGCCGCATGCCGTGTCTCCTGCTGGGTCGGGCAAGGGATGGCACGCGGCGCGCGGACTGGCAACCGATGCGCCCTCCGAGCCGTGCCGGAGGCGCGATGCACAGCCCCCGGCGCATGTCGCAGCGTCATCTGCCAATACGCGATGCCGCGCGAGGCAATCGTTGCAAGACCGTCTTGAAGCTGCACTATTCCCGCAGCGACGAGACTCGAAGGAGAGCAAGATGCGCAAACTTCCCCAAACCCCGATCAGCCGCCGAGGCTTTCTCGCTGGCAGCGCCGCGAGTGGCGCGCTGATCGCGCTGCACCCCTATTCGGCCCGGGCGGCGGCCAATCAGGCGCACCTGCGCATCATGGAAACCACCGACCTGCACGTGCACGTCTTCCCCTACGACTATTACGCCGACAAGCCGGTCGACACCGTGGGCCTGTCACGCACCGCCTCGATCATCGAGAGCATCCGCGCCGAGGCCACCAACACGCTGCTCGTCGACAATGGCGACTTCCTTCAGGGCAACCCGCTGGGCGATTACATCGCCTACGAGCGTGGCATGAAGGACGGCGACATGCACCCGGTCATCACCGCGATGAACACGCTGGGCTATGACGCGGGCACCATCGGCAACCACGAGTTCAACTACGGGCTCGGCTTCCTCGAGAAATCCGCCGCAGGCGCGAACTTCCCCATCGTGCTTGCGAATATCGCCAAGAAGCAGGGCGCGAACCCGCGCGAGGACGAGACCCTGTTCAAGCCCTACGTGATCCTCGACCGCGAGGTCACCGACGGGGCCGGCACTACCCATCCTATCCGCGTCGGCATCATCGGCTTCACCCCGCCGCAGGTGATGAACTGGGACCGCAAACATCTCGAGGGCAACGTCGAGGCGCGCGACATCGTCACCACCGCCGAGGCGTTCGTGCCGCAGATGAAGGAAGAGGGCGCCGAGATCATCATTGCGCTCTCGCACTCCGGTATCGGCGCGGCGCAGCACGAGGACGGGATGGAGAACGCCTCGGTACCGCTGGCCGCCGTCGACGGGATCGACGCGCTGATGACCGGTCACAGCCACCTCGTCTTCCCCTCGCCGGATTACGACGGGCAGGACGCCATCGACCTTTCGGCGGGCACCATCCACGGCAAGCCCGCCGTCATGGGGGGGTTCTGGGGTTCGCACATGGGGCTCATCGACCTGCTGCTCGAGCGCGACGGCAACGCGTGGAAGGTGGTCTCGACCACGTCAGAAGCGCGCCCGATCTACGAGCGCGGCGAAGACCGCTCGATCACGGCGCTGGTCGAGGACGACGCGGAGGTGCTCGACTCGATCCGCCCCGAGCACGAGGCGACGCTGGACTACGTGCGCCGCGCGGTGGGCGAGACCTCGGCGCCGCTCTATTCCTACTTTGCGCTGGTGGCGGATGACCCCTCGGTGCAGATCGTCTCGATCGCGCAGAGCTGGTACATCGCGCAGATGATGAAGGGCACCGAATACGAGGGCCTGCCGATCCTGTCGGCGGCAGCGCCGTTCAAGGCCGGTGGCCGCGGCGGGCCGGAGTATTACACCGACGTGCCCGCGGGCCCGGTGGCGATCAAGAACGTCGCGGATCTCTACCTCTATCCCAATACGGTGCGCGCGGTGAAGGTCACTGGCGCTCAGATCAAGGGCTGGCTGGAGCGGTCTGCGGGCATGTTCAACCAGATCGAGCCCGGCGCCAGTGATGCACCGCTGCTCAACCCTGACTTCCCGAGCTACAACTTCGACGTGATCGACGGGGTGACCTATCAGATCGACCTGTCGCAACCGGCGATGTTCGACCGCGATGGCAATGTGGTGAACGAGGAGACCAACCGGATCGTCAACCTCGCCTACGAGGGCAAGCCGATCGATCCCGAGGCCGAATTCATCATCGCGACGAACAACTACCGCGCCTCGGGCGGTGGCAGCTTCCCGGGCACCGGCGACACCATCGTCTTCGAGGCGCCGGACACCAATCGCGATGTCATCGTGCGCTACATCGTCGAGCAGGGCACCATCAACCCGAGCGCTGACGACAACTGGAGCTTCGCCCCGATGGACGGCACCACGGTGCTCTTCGAGACCGGCCCCAAGGCACGCGACTACATGGAAAGCGTCGCGCTCGACATCGAGGACGCGGGCGACACCGAGGAGGGCTACGCGCAGTTCCGCATCAAGCTCTGAGGATCCCGCCGGGGGCGCCTCGCAGCGCCCCCGGCAGCACCTCGACGAGCCGCTAATGCGGCGCGGCAGCGGGATCGCGACGACCTGGAAGACACGCGCGATCATCGAACCACCCTCCGTGGTCCACGAGGTTTCTGTGGTGCCTGCCTGACTCAAGCCTGACTCAAAGGCAGACAGCATGGCACGACACCGCGGCCTCGACATTCCCCCGCGCGATGGGTCACATGGCGGCGCCCGATGCAGAAAGGCCCGCCATGACCACCCCACTCCCCTTCGCCGCCGTCATCTTCGACCTCGACGGAACGCTCGTGGACAGTGAACGGGTCGCGCTCGAGGCCGGGCGGCGCGCCTTCCTGCGTTTCGGCGAGACCGTGGCGCCGGGGTTTCTCGAAGCGCTGATCGGCCGCGACCGAAACGCCGTGGCAAGCGCCCTGCGCGACACCTACGGGCACCTCGACCAGCCGATGCTGCTGCAGGCGATCCGCGAGGAGAGTATCGCCCTGCGCGCGGCCAGCGGCTTGCCGCTAAAGCCCGGCGTGCAGCTGTTGGTCGAGGAGATCGCCGCGCTCGGTCTGCCCATGGCGGTGGCCACCAGCTCGGGTGCGGAGGAGGCCGAGCGCAAGCTCACCCTCGCCGGGCTGCGCGCACATTTCACTGCGGTGATCGCCTTCGACCACGTCGAGAACCCCAAGCCCGCGCCCGATCCCTACCTCCTGGCCGCCGAGGCGCTCGGCCATGCGCCGGAGCTCTGCCTCGCCTTCGAGGACAGCGACACCGGTGCCGCCAGCGCCCGCGCCGCGGGCATGCGCGTGGTGCAGGTGCCCGACATGCTGCCCAGCGACGGGCTCCATGCGCACCACCTCGCGGCTTCGCTGATCGAGGGCGCGCTGGCGGCCGGCCTGCCGCTGCGCAAGGGCGCCGAGGACCTCTCTGCCTAACTTTTGATCATTCGATTAAAAATCAGCAGGGCCGGCGCGCGACTTCCTCCGATCAGGTCTTCCCACGGCCGCATTTCCGGGCAAGCTCGCCGCAAGACGTGACGAACACGCCGAAAATCCTGGCGGCCCGACCGCCGCAACACGGAGGAAGACACCATGACCCCCCGCGCCTTCGCGCTGGCCGCCACCCTCGTGGCCGCCGCCACCGCCGCTTCGGCCCAGACCGCCCTGCCCTTCGCGCTCGACTGGAAATTCGAAGGCCCCTCGGCCCCCTATTTCGTCGCCATCGACAAGGGCTATTTCGCCGATGCCGGTCTCGAGGTGGAGATCTCCGCCGGATCCGGCTCGCTTGACGCCATCCCCAAAGTGGCCACCGGTGCCTTCCCCGTGGGCTTTGCCGACATCAACTCGCTGATCAAGTTCCTCGACCAGAACCCCGGTGCGCCGGTGACCGGCGTCATGATGGTCTACGACAAGCCGCCCTTTGCCATCATCGGCCGCAAGTCGCTGGGCGTCGAGGCCCCCAAGGACCTCGAGGGCAAGGTGCTGGGTGCGCCGCCGCCGGATGGCGCATGGGCGCAGTTCCCGATCTTTGCCGCCGAGAACGATCTCGACACCTCGAAGATCACCATCGAGCCCGTCGGCTTCCCGACCCGCGAGCCGATGCTGGCCGAGGGCAAGGTGGCCGCTATCACCGGCTTTTCCTTTACCTCCTATCTCAACACCGCCCGCCTCGGCGTGGATGAGGCCGACATCTCGACCCTCCTGATGGCCGATTACGGCGTCGACCTCTACGGCAACGCGATCATCGTCAACACCGACTGGGCCGCCGAGAACAGCGACCTGCTCAAGGGCTTCCTCGCCGCCGTCGCCACAGGCTGGAAAGATGCGGTGGCCGATCCCGCCGCCGCGGTGGAAAGCCTCGTCTCGCGCAACCCCGCTGCGGATGCTGAGCTGGAAACCCGCCGGCTCGAGTTGGCGCTCGACGCCAATGTGGTCACCGACTGGACGAAGGCGAACGGCTTCGGACCGATCGACGACACCCGCATGCAGAGCGCGCTCGAGCAGATCAAGCTGACCTACGAGTTCCAGCACGAGCCCGATGCCGCGCTCTACTTCACCGGCGACTACCTTCCCGAGGGCGGCTTCCCGCTCGAGTGAGACCCTGACGAAGACCGCGCCGGGACGGCTCTACCGCCCCGGCGCACCCATGCAAGGCAAGACATGACCAACCTCATCGAGATCAAGGGCGTGCGCCACGCCTACAAGACCGCCAATGGCCCTCTGCCGGTGCTGGACGGGCTGGAGCTGTCGGTGCCCGAAGGCGGCTTTGTCGCCGTCGTCGGCCCCTCCGGCTGCGGCAAGTCCACGTTGACCAAGTTGGTGGCGGGCCTGCTGAAACCCGACGAGGGCGAGGTCTGGCTGCACGGCGAAAAGGTGAAGAGCCCGCGCGCCACCGTCGGCATGGCCTTCCAGAACCCGGTGATGCTGGAATGGCGCTCAATCCTCCGGAACGTCATGCTGCCGCTCGAGATCGTGCCGACGAAACTCAACAAGGCGCAGCAGGAGGAGCGCGCCCGCTACCTGCTCTCCCTCGTCGGTCTCGAAGGCTTCGAGGACAAGCGTCCCTCCGAGCTCTCGGGCGGCATGCGCCAGCGCGCCTCGCTCTGCCGCGCGCTGGTGCATTCGCCCGAGGTGCTGATCCTCGATGAGCCCTTCGGCGCGCTCGACGCCTTCACCCGCGAGGACCTGTGGCAGATCATGCACCAAGTGAAGGAGAAAGAGCCCTTCACCGGCGTTCTCATCACCCACGATCTGCGCGAGTCGATCTACCTCGCCGATCAGGTGGTGGTGCTCTCGGGCCGCCCGGCCCGCACCCAGTTCACCCTCGACACAGGGATAAGCGGCGCGCGCGACATCGAGCACCTCTATACGCCGCAGGCTGCCGAGATGCTCGCCACGCTGCGCCACCAGATCGAGATCGCCCAGGGCCGGGCCCCCGCGGGGGCTTCCACGTGATGCGAGTCTTCCTGCCCGCTTATCCTCTTTCCAAATACGCATATCCCGCCGCCGAAACCCGCGCCCCCGCCGGTCAGGCCGCGCAGCGGAGCCCCTCATGACTTTCCGCCAGTTCGCCGTCCCCTGCCTCGCCATCGTGATCTTCCTCGCGCTCTGGGAGGCGCTGGTCTGGGCCATGGGCTGGCCCAACTACAAGATGGCCTCGCCCTCCGATCTGCTGCCCGCCTACGAGCGCTACTGGAGCCTGTTCCTCACCATGGGCTGGCAGACCCTCTGGCGCACCGTGGTGGGGCTCTTGATCGCCGTGGTCTTAGGCACCGCGCTCGGCATGGTCATGGGCTTCTCGCGCACCATGCGCGATGCGCTCTACCCGCTGCTCGTGGGGTTCAACGCCGTGCCCAAGGCCACCGTCGTGCCCATCGTGGCGCTGATGTTCGTCGGCATGCACGATTTCAACACCGTGCTCATCGCCTTCATGATCTCCTTCTTCCCGATCGCCGTCTCGGTCTCGATCGGCCTGTCGACGCTGGAGCCGGAGTACCGCGACATCCTGCGCTCTCTCGGCGCCAGCCAGTCGACCATCTTCTGGAAGATCGCGCTGCCCAAGACCCTGCCAGAGTTCTTCGGCGCGCTGAAGGTGGCGGTGACACTGGCCTTCATCGGCACCAACCTGATGGAGATCGTCAGCCCGCACGGGCGCGGTCTCGGCGCGCTGTTCGACAGCGGCAAGACCAACTCCGATTACCCGCTGATGTTCGCGGTGCTGATCGCCTTGGCCTTCCTCGGGATCGTGCTCTACTACGTGGTGGTCGCGCTCGAGAAGGTCTTCGCGAGCTGGGCCGAACGCCCGCAGGGCTGAGCAGCGCTCAGCCCGTCTCCATCCGCGCCAGCAGCCAGTCGCGCATGTCCGGGTCCTCGAGCGCGTAGCGCCCCCGGCCCGGCCGCCAGACCAGCTGCCTGTCGCGCAGAGCGTCCAGCGCCTTTTGCACCGCCTGCGCAGAGGTCTTGCGACCGGCGATCCCGGCGATGCGCTGCACGGTCTTCTCGTGGAAGGGCGCGAAATTCGCTCCGTCGCGGATCAGCACCTCGAGCACTGCGCGCTGCAGCGTCGTCAGCCCGTCGAAATCCGAACCGTATTGGTCCCAGACCCGCGCCCGCAATTCGTCCGCGCGCTCCTGCAGCGTGCGCTTCAGCCCGGCGCTGCCGGGCAACCAGGCGGCATGTTGCTGCACCACCTCGACCAGCTTCTCGGGACGGTGACCCAGCAAGCGGAAGGCCTGCGCCACATCCTCGGGATCGAGCTTGTTGTCCTCGGCCAGCCGCGGGTTGATCGCCGCCACCAGCGCCTCGACGTAGGGCCGGCCAAGCGTCGGGAAATCCTCGACCCGCGCGCCGTAGAACGGCTGCTGGTTGGTCGACAGCAGCCCTGCCAGCCCGTCGCGGTTGGAGCCGGTGCAGAGCACGAAGAGCCGCGCGCCCTCGGGTCTCTGGTTCATTGCATCGCGCGCCGCCTTGAGCGCGAACATCGCGTCGAGCCCGGCCTCGGAGGTCACCGCCTGCTGCGCCTCGTCGATGATGAAGACCACGTCCGCCTTCGCCCGCGCGCCGATCTCCAGCAGCGCCTCGGTGAGCGTGAGGTTGCGCCCGTCCGCGACGCCGCCGATCTCGGCCCGCAGCCCGCCGATGCTGATCGACTTGATCGGCACCGCGTTCGCGGCACGGGCGACGCGCTCGGCGGGGGTCGGCATCCCGGCGATGTCGGCGGCGAGCGCGTCTGCGATGAGTTGGCCCGGGTCGGCCTTGCGATCCGACCAGAGGTCGACCAGCACGGCGTGATCGCCGCGCGCCTTGAGCACCGGCAGAAGGTCGCGCCGCAGGAAGGTGCTCTTGCCGGTCCGCCGCGGGGCGGCCAGCATGAGCCCCGAAGGGCTGCCCATCAGCGGGTCGAGCGACAGCCGCCCGGCAATGGTCTCCGCCAGCTCTCTGCGCGGGACGTAGAAGGCGCCGCGGTTGCTCCTGTCGGTCATCTGTGGATTCCCATGTGTCGCCGACACCTTTATAGCCATGTCGATAAAGCAAGATAGAATGCGACCGCGCCCCGACAAGGGCCGCGCTGTCCGACGACTTTATGCCGATCAAGGTAAAGTTTGCGAAAATCCAAAGAGGGCCGGACAAAAAATCTCTGCCCTGCCCCCCTTGCAGTCCTGCCACCGGGCGGCCTATATCAGCGTCGAGAGGTTGGCGCGGGCGAGCGCCTCGCCAACCCGGTCAGGTCCGGAAGGAAGCAGCCGTAACGAGCCCCGCTTGGGTCGTTGTCCAGCCTCTCACCTTATCCCCCTCAGGACGACCAGACCCTGCGAAAGCGACCGCAATCCACCGCGGCTCGATCGGAGCCGTCGACGCTCGACCTCGGAAGTCGGCACGCGCACCGCAGCAAGGGTGACAGGTCCGGCAGAGGAGCGCAGGCCGCATCCCGGACCACCCTCTTGTCGAAAACACAAGAACCCGGACCCCTGCTGGAGGGACCCGGGTGAGTGCAGGATGCCAGATCAGGGTCTGTTCAGGCGCTCAGGTCGGCTCGGGCAATGGCGCCCTGCGAAACTCGATTCCGCATTGCTTTTGCGTGCTGGCACTCTGCAGCGCATCCATCTGCCCCTTGAGACGCGCAAGCTCATCCGCGTTCGCGCCGTTTCCGCTCACGAAAAAGGCCGCGGGCCAAAACAGCACGATCGCGACGCCGGTCGCGACAGCGTCGGTGCTTGCGGTCTGGTTCTGAACACGCATCGCTCGAGCCGAATACTCGGAAACGCGCTGCGCTTCCTCGGTGATCTGGCGACAGGAGTAGGATTGGAACTGCATTGGAGAAACATATTGGGCTGAAATGTCTTGGGACTTCTTTGCACAACCAGAAATTGCAATACTCGCTACAAGCCCAAAGGCGATAATCTTAAGACTCATATCAATATTCCTTAAAAAAATGCATCGCACAAAATGAAGGCGGCTCAATACCCGCCCTTTTCAAGGTCTTGCGCGCCCATTATATTCGGTCTTCGCCATAATTGCACCTCAATTTACGCCGGGCGCCCCGGTGAGGCACCACATCTCACTGAGACAAAGCGAGCCGGCCGGCGCCCAAATCCACACCGCCTGCCAAAAGAAAAGACGCGCCGGGAAACCCGGCGCGTCTTTCGCGGATGTCAGCGTCGGGAGGCGCCGCTCAGAACAGGCCGGCCTCTTTGGCCAGCAGCGCGGCCTGGGTGCGGTTCGACGCGCCGATCTTGCGGTAGAGCGTCTTGACGTGCAATTTCACCGTCGGTTCGCGAATGTCGAGATCGCGGGCGATCTCCTTGTTCGACTTGCCATGGGTCAAGCCCTCGAGCACTTCCAGCTCGCGCGGCGACAGGCGCTCGGCCATCGGGTGGCTCGGCGTGGCCTCTTCCTGGCGCATGAAATCCAGCGGCGCGTATTGCTCGCCCATCGCCATGAAGCGCACAGCGTTGACCAGCGACTTGGCGGAGAGCGTCTTGGGCAGGAAGCCCGCGGCGCCAGCCTCGAGCACCTGCTCAGCGACGTCGCGATTCGCAGTGCCGGAGATGATCGCCACCCGCTGCGAGCCCTCGAGCGCGCGCATCTTGTTGAAGCCCTCAAGCGCGTTCATGCCGGGCATCGAATAATCGAGCAGCACGAGGTCGAACTGCTCCCCCGCCTTCACCAGCGCTTCGGCTTCGGAGTAGCTTGCGACGCAGACGGTCTCGAAAGTGCCTTCGCCTTCAAGAAAAATCTGGAGCGTGTCGCGCAGCAGATCATGGTCGTCGGCGATCAAAACGCGGAGCATATTGGCCGGTCTGGTTACCGCCTGTGCCGCCTGCTGTGCCATCATCGTCCATCTCCCTGCAACCTCACGGCGAATCGCCGATCATCATTCTCTAAACAAATAGCAAAGTTATTGGCGGATTGCGGTTAAATTATGGACAAAACAGGGCCTGTGGCACGCTTGCACATCCTGGCCGGGCCTAAGTCCTCTCGTTTTACGTGCATTTTCGCCGCCAATGCCCGCCTGAGTATCGGTATCGCATCCCGGATCGCGCAACGGCAAGGCTGCACCTGCGGCAATTCCCACCTATTCAGGCGTCGGATCCGTCCCTACCCGGACGGATAGGGGACCCTCCGATTGCCCCGATACCGCTATTGTCGCGTATGTGACACTATGGGTTCAGCTACCAAGGAGTCGCTTAACATGCTCGGTCTTCCGCCCCTGCGCACGCTCATCGCCCTCGCTCTTTTCGTCGCGCCCGTGGCAGCTGCGGCGGCGCAGAACCTGCCGGTGCCCGAGGAGAAACCCCTGCTTGTGGTCAGTGGAGCGATCTCGAACACCAATGTGGACGACACCGCCTCCTTCGATTTCGAGATGCTCGAGGGGCTGGACACGGTGACCTTCACCACCAAGACCATATGGACGGACGGCGACCAGACCTTCACCGGTGTGCAGCTGAGCGACCTGATGGACCTGGTCGGCGCCACCGGCGACGAGATCAAGGCGACGGCGATCAACGACTACGCGGTGAACATCCCCCGCGCGGATTGGGTGGACGGCGGACCGATCGTTGCCTTCCTCAACAGCGGCGAGAAGATGGCCGTGCGTGACAAGGGCCCCCTCTGGATCGTCTATCCCTTCGACCAGCGGCCCGAGTACCAGACCGAGCAGATTTACTCTCGTGCAATCTGGCAGTTGGACCGCATCGTCGTGCTTGACTAGCACGCCCGCTTCATGCCCATGGAAGCATGATCAACTTGAACTTGCCCGACGAAAATTCGACCCACAGCCGCGCGACCTTGGTGCAGACCGGGGGCGCGGCCTCGGCGCTCCTGCTTTGTGTCGGCCTTGTGGTCTGGCTCGGGTGGCTGGTTCTGAGAGAGATCGACGACTTCTCCGTCGCCAACTCCGACAACCTTCAGTGGAGCCTCGCGCAGGCGGACGTCGAATTCCTGCAGTTCCGTCTCTCGATGAAGGAGGCGCAGGACGATCCCGCCGCGATGGAGGACGTACGCCGACGCTTCGACATCTTCTACAGCCGCATGGTGACGATGAGCAGCGGGCGGGTGTTCCATGCCCTGCGCGAGTCGGTGCAATCTTCTGCGCCGCGCATGCGGGTGCTCGACTTCCTCGAGCAGACCGTCCCGCTGATCGACGGGCCGGACGAGGACTTCCTCGCCGAACTGCCCTCGCTGCTGGAGCAGTCCGAACAGGTCACCGCCGATGTTCGCGCCTTTTCGCTCGCGGCGCTGGCGGCCTTCGCCGAGGTCTCGGATTCCCGCCGCGAGGGCATTACCGAGCTGATGATCTACATCGCCGCGGTGCTTCTGGCGCTGTTCATCGGCCTGACCCTGCTGGCCTATGCGATGTTCCGGCTGTTCCGTCTCGCGCAGAAGCGCGCCGACGCGCTGCAGTTCGCCAGCACCCGGATGAAGACCATCGTGCAGACCTCCCCCAACGCCATCGTCGTGACCGACGAGGTGGGCGTGGTGCGCGAGTTCAACACCGCTGCAGAGGCGCTCTTCGGCTTCACCCGCGCCGAGGCAGTTGGCCGGCTGGCACTGGAGCTCATGGTCCCGACTGAATCGCTCGCTCGCCACCAGCTCGGCGCGCTGGCCTTCCTCGACGAGCACCGCCGCCCGCGCCCCGAGGAGCAGCACTTCGAGATCACCCTGCAGACCCGCGACCTGCATCTCTTCCCGGCGGAGATTTCCGCCGACAGGGCCGAGGCCGACAACCCGCTCTACGTCTTCTACATCCGCGACATCTCGAACTGGAAAGAGGCCGAGGAGCAGATGACCGAAGCGCGCGACCGGGCCCTCGCCGGTGAGCGCACCAAGTCCGAGTTCCTCGCGGTGATGAGCCACGAGATGCGCACCCCGCTGAACGGGCTGCTGGGCGCCATGCAGCTGATGCGCGACCAAAGCCTCAGCGCGCGCCAGAGCCAACTGCTCGACCGCATGCAAAGCTCGGGCCGGCTGCTGCTCGAACTGGTCAACGACGTGCTCGATCTGGCCAAGTTCGAGGCGGGCAAAATGAAGGTCGAGGAAGCCCCCTTCTCGATCAACCGCCTTCTCGACGGGCTGGTCGAGACAGCCCAGCCGTTGGCGCAGACCTACGGCAACGAACTCAACTGGCGCTGGTCCGGCCCCAGGGGCGACGGCGCCATCGGCGACGCCCGTCGTCTGCGCCAGGTGCTGCTCAACCTCGTCGGCAACGCGCTGAAGTTCACGCGGAACGGCAGCGTCGAGATCGAGGTGGAATACGTCAATGCCGCGAAGACCGAGGTCGAGTTCCGCGTCATCGACAATGGCATCGGCATCGCCGAGGAAGACCTTACCCGCATCTTCCAAGACTTCGAGACGCTCGATTCCTCCTACGCGCGCGAAGCGGGCGGCACCGGGCTCGGGCTCGGCATCGTGCGGCGCTTCATGCGCTTGATGGGTGGCGAGATCGGCGCCGAAAGCGAACCCGGCGAAGGCAGCCTGTTTTGGATCCGCGTGCCGCTGCGCCCCTCCGAGGACCTCGGCATCGAGCCGGAAGAGCCGCGCGATTGCCCAGAGAAGCCGCAGCGGCCGCTCGACGTTCTGCTGGTCGAGGACAACGAGATCAACCGCTTCATCGTTCGCGAAATGCTCGAGGGAGAGGGCCACAAGGTCACCATAGCCGAGAATGGCGAGGCTGGCGTGGATTCGGCGGCCCTGCACCGCTACGACGTGATCCTGATGGATATCTCCATGCCGGTCATGGACGGCACCACCGCGTCGGCTCACATTCGCGGCGGCACCGGCGCCTGCGCCGAGGTGCCGATCATCGCCCTCACAGCCCACGCCCTGCCCGAGGAGCGCGAGCGCTTCCGCAAGGTCGGGATGACCGCCTGCCTGACCAAACCAATCGAGCGCCCGCTGCTGCTGCGCACCTTGGCCGAGGTAACCTCGGGGGCCATCCCGGCGATCCCGCCGGAGATCGTCGCCGCGGCTGCCGCCGCCCCCTCGCTCACTGTGGTCAAGCCGCGGCCGGAGGGCGCAGGCGCGCCCGACACGGAACTGCTCGACGAGGAGCGCCTCGGTGCCTTCCTGTCCGAGGTGCCGCGTCCCACGGTCGACAAGCTGCTGGAGCGGTTCTACGCCGAGATGGATCGCAACATTGCCGCACTCGCGGAAACCGCGCCCGACGATCCCGATCTCGGTCCGGTCGCGCATCAATGCGCCGGCTCCTGCGGTCCCTTCGGCGTCGAAGCGCTGCGCCGCGCACTGGGACGCATCGAGACGCAGGTGAAACGCGGCGATCAACCGTCGAGGGCCGAACTCGCCGCGCTGGCCGATCTTTGGCAGCAGAGCCGCAGCGCGCTGGAGAGCCGACTCGAGGCGGCCTAACCGCCTTGCGCAGCGCCTGAAAACCGAGTCGGCAAGGTCCTTCCGCAGCCCGCTTCGGGCCTCCGCGCCGCTTTTCCGCCCCGCTTTGTCACAGTCTTGCCGCGCCCGCCCCGGGCGCGGATTAGTGCGCCTATCCTACTGGATAGGTCTCTCGCCGCTTGCCCCATCCGACTCCCCTCTGGTGCGGGCGACAGGGTCGCGGGAGCGCAGGTAGAAATGGTGTATCGGACGCCAAGCGCCGATCCCGTTCCAACGTTCCTCGATCCTGTCCCCGGCAGAGAAGGATGCCCGAAGATGCCCCGCTTTTCCGTCGTCATTCCCTGCTACAACGCCGAAGACACCCTCGCCGAGACGCTCGAGAGCCTACTCGCGCAGACCGAGCAGGACTGGGAAGTGCTGATCATCGACGACGGCTCGAGCGACGACACCCGGTTGATCGCCGCCGCCATGGCCGGGATCGATATGCGGTTCCGCCTGATGAAGAGCAACGGCACCGGCCCCAGCGCGGCGCGCAACATGGCGCTGGCAGAGGCCGATGGCGAGATCATAGCCTTCCTTGATGCCGATGACACCTGGCATCCCGAGAAGCTCGAGAGGCTCGACGCCTTCTTCGAGGAAGAGAGCGCCGACGCCTGCTTCGGCCGCGTCACCCTCTCGGATGGGCGCACCGTGGGCACCCCCACCGGTCCCTTCGAGGGCACGCTGACGCTGGATGCGCTGCTGTCCGAGAATCCGGTCTGCACCATGTCGAACTTCGCGATCCGCCTCGAGAGCTTCCTTGCCAGCGGCGGCTTCAACACCGACATCACCCATAACGCCGACCTCGAGTGGCTGGTCCGGCTGATCGGCGACGGTGCCAAGGTCGTGGGCATCGACGCCCCGCTGGTCACCTACCGCGTCTCTGACCGCGGCCTGTCCTCCGATCTCGAAGGCATGAAGGCCGGCCGCGCGATCGCGCTGATCAGCGCCGCGCGCTACGGCTTCAGCAGCACCGCCCGCAGCGAAGCCGCGCATCTTCGTTTCCTCGCCGCGCGAGCCCTGCGCATCGGCGCTTCGGGCCGGCAGGTGCTGCGCCTTGGTCTCATCGGCTGCACCACCAGCCCCAGGGGCTGGTTCTCGAACCCGCGCCACGGTGCCCGCGTGCTGACCGCCGCGCTGTTTTCCACGCTGCTGCCCCGCCTGCTGCGCAACGCGCTCTTCTCGCGCTGAACCCCGGGGAGGTCCCCCAATGCCCCGCGCCTCTATCATCGTTGCGACACATAATTCCGCGCAGCGGCTGCAGGAGACCCTGCGCAGCCTCTGCGCGCAGAGCTTTCCCGACTTCGAGATCATCGTGGTGGACGACGGCTCCGCCGATCACAGCGCCGAGCTGGCAGAGGACTTCGGCGATCTGCGCATCCGCGTGCTGCGCCAGCGCACCCGCGGGCTCCCGGCCGCGCGCAACACCGGCATCGCCGCCGCGCGCGGGTCCCTGGTGGGCTTTTGCGACGCAGGTGATCTCTGGGCGCCGGAGAAGCTGGCCGAGCACATGGCACTGATGCAGTCCGCGCCGAGCGTCGGCCTGAGCTTCTCGGCCTGCGACATGATCCGCGACGAAGGCCCTCGGTACAGCCTGTGGAAAACGCCCCGGAAGCGCCTTTACGGAGCAGCGGCGATCTTCAAGCGCAACCCCATCGGTCCCGTCTCCACGGCCCTGTTCCGCCGTGCCGCCCTGCAGCGCATCGCCTTCCGTCCGCCGCAGGAGACCGAGCGCGACTGGTGGTTCGACGAGACCTTTCTGCAGGGCGAGGCCCTGGAGCTCTGGTTGCGCTTCGCGCTGGTCACCGACTGGGAGATCGCCGCGATCCCGCGCACGCTCTGCAGCTGCCGCCGCGCCGAGCCCCACACCTCGGTGGGCAAGCAGCTCGCCGCCTGGGAGCGTATGGTGACCAAGCTCTCGGCACAGGATCGGCAGTTCTTCGGCCGGTACGCGGCCGCCGCCCGCGCCTACCACCTGCGCCACCTCGCGCGTTGTGCCATCGCCAGCGGTGATGCGCCGGGTGCTGCCCAGCTTCTGCGCGGGGCGCTTGTCTCCTCGCGGAGGCCCTTGACCGAAGAGCCCGGCCGGACGCTGGCGATTTGCGCCACTAGCCTGTTTCTTTCCATGACCAGCATCCCGCTGCTGAGCCGGCTTTCGCGTCGGCACGGCCGCTCGGCGTGACCCCTCATCGCATGGAGATTTAGCCAATGCCGCGCATCGCCCATCTTCACGACGACCACACGTCGGGCGACCTGTCTCGCTATCTTGCGTTTCTGGGCCGCGATGCCGCGCTTGGCGCCACCGCCGAGCACCACGCGGTGCGCGTGTCACGCTTTGCCGCGGGGGCGGTCTCCCTCAGGGCAGAGGTGATCGTCTCGCACCTGCCGCTGCGCCTGCAAAGCCTGCCGGGTCTCATGGCCCTGCGCGCCCGCCACCCGCGCGCCACGCTGATCCATGTCGAGCATCTGCATTGCGAGGGGTCGGCGGCGGCGGCGCGGAACCGCGGCCGGCAGCGCGCCATTCTGCGCAGCGCCTATGCGCTGTTCAATCACGTCGTCGCCCTGAGCACCCCGCAGGCAAACTGGATGCGCCGGCACGCCCTCGTCAACCCGGGCCAGCTCTCGGTGATACCGCCCTGCGCCGATCTCGCGCCTTTTGCCGCCCTGCCCGACCCCCGGGGCCCGGTCCGGCACATCGCCGCGATTGGCCGCCTGCACCGGCAAAGCGGCCTCGATATGCTGATCGAGGCGTTCAGCGTCGTCTCCAACCCCGACGCCCGGCTCGACATCTTCGGCGACGGTCCGCAGCGCGGCGAGCTGCGCGCGCTGGCCCGCCACGACCTGCGCATCCGCGTACATGGCAGCACCACCCGGCTGGCGGCGCTGCGCCGGGCCGACGCCATCGCCATCCCGGCCCGCTGGCAACCCTCCCCGCTGGCCGCGCAAGAGGCGCTGGCCGCCGGGCGCCGGGTCCTGCATTCGGGCCGCGACAGCCTTTCCGAGATCCAGGGACCTGGGCTGGTGACCGTCGCCGACCTCTCGGTCGCCGCCTGGAGCCGGGCCCTCAGTGACGTTCTGGCCGAGACCGATGCCGTGCCGCGCCTCGCCGTGGCGGCCGCGCGCGAGCCCACGGTGCAGGGCTGGCAGGCGTTGCTCGGCCGCCTCGGCTGCCGCAAGACCGCCAAAAGCAGTTCCTTCGCAACGATCTGATGCCGCCGCTCAGCGGGCGCAGAGGGCCGCCTGCCGCCGCCCCTGCGCCACCAGCCAGTCGCGCAGCGCCCGGCCCATGGGTTTTTCGAGACTCGCGCGGTCCCACGCCAGCCCGTAGGGCACCGAGAGCGGCATGCGCAGATCGAACGGCGCAACAAGCCGCCCGCTGGCCAGTTCTTCGCCGATCATCGCCAGCTGCCCGAGCACGAACCCCCGCCCCGCCACCGCCGCGTCGATGGCGCTAGACGACAGCGCGAAGCTGAGCGCCGAGCCGCCCGGGTCCGGCGGCGGGGCGACGCCGCACTGCGCCGCCCAATCTGCCCAGCCCGGCACCTGATGCGCGGCAAAGCTCTCCATCCAGGAGATCTGCAGCAGCGGGTAGTCGTAGACCTCCTCGGGCCGCTGCAGCTTGCGCCCCTCTAGCAGCGACGGCGCGCAGGCGGGCAGGATGCAGTCTGTGAAAAGCTCGGCATACTGGCCATGTGGCGGGCTGTCGTCGAAGTAGAGCCGGAAGTCGACGTTGTCGCGGGTCAGATCCGGCTCTATCTCGGTGCCGACCAGCCGCACCGGCGCGCCGGGGTTGTCGGCGGTCCATTCGAAGAGCCGAGGCCCGAGCCACTTGTTGGTCACCGTGGTGAGCGAGCTGATCACGAAGCCCCTGCTGTTGCGCGCCCGCGCCAGCGCCTCGCCCGCGTGGGCAAGCTGCGCGAACCCCTTGCTTACCTCGGCATGGTAGACCCGGCCCCAGCTGGTCAGCTCGAGCTGCCGTCCGCGACGCTCTAGCAGGGCGACGCCCAGATGCTCCTCGATCCGCCGCACCTGCTGGCTGATCGCGCCGGAAGAGACGCCCAGGTCCTCGGCGGCGCGGCGCACCGAGCCGCAGCGGCCCACGGCCTCGAAGGCCTGCATCGCGCGCAGATGGGGCAGTCCGGGCATGGCGGTCCTTCGAGGGGCTGTCGGCGTCGGCGGAGTGAACCACGCGCCCCGCCCCTTGCCAAGCCGTTGGCCGGGCGGGACGGCTCAGAGCAGGAAGTCGTCCTCGGTCAGCTCCTCGTCCGCGTGGATCAGCAGGGTCTGCGCGGCGCCGTCGACGTCGAAGCTGAGGCTGGCGGTCCCGTCCTCCTGGCTCAGCGCCGCCATCAGCGCCTCGCCATCCGCCCATTGCCCGAGCTGCGAGAGGTCAATGCGGTCGGCCCCAGAGAAATCGGTGATGGTGACATTCCCCGCCGCCGCGCTCACGCCGAAGTCATCGGCGCCGTCGCCGCCGGTCAGCGTGTCATCGCCCCCGCCCCCCCAGAGCGTGTCGTCGCCGCTGCCGCCCTCGAGCAGCTCGTCTTCCTCTGTGCCGTGCAGCTCAAGATGCGCATCGCCCGCCTCGTCGAGCCACCAATGGCTGCCCTCCTGGGTGATGCTGGCGTCGCTGATCTGCCCCTGCAGCGCGCGGTCGCCGCTGCCACCGAGCAGGTTGCTGAGCCGGGCGCTGCCATTTGGCACCACGCCCTCACCTTCGGCGATCTGCACCCCGTCCTTCTCGACGTACATAAGGCCGGTCTCATCCACGCCCACCGTCCAGCTTGCCGTCTCACCCTCGGTAAGCGCATCCTCGGCCACGATGTAATGGGTGTATCCGCCTTGGCTGACCGAAAAGACCACGGCATCGCTCGGCCCGAGCTGGCCAAAGGCGATGCGGTCCTCGCCCGCCCCGCCGAATTCAAAGACCTGCTGGCCGCGCGCATCGGTGAGATCGTCGAAGCGCAGCTCTGCTTCGAACTCGAAGGCCCCGCCGATCTGCGGCAGGTCGTCGTCGGTTGGCTCGGGAAGCACGGGATCGACCGCGCCGCCCCCGTCCTCCGCCTCCGTCTCACCGGGGTCATAGACTTGCGTGCCCTCTTCGGGCGTCCAGATCTCGCTTCCCTGCACCAGGCTGACGTCGCTCATCTCGCCCTGCAGCGTCGTGGAGCCGGAGCCGCCGAGCAGGTTCTCGAGCCGGTCACTGTCCGCCGGCACGATCCCGTCGCCCTCGGCGATCTGCACCCCGTCCTTCTCGATGTACATGAAGCCGGTCTCATCCACGCCCACGGTCCAGGTCGCGGTCTCGCCCTCGGAGATCGCATCCTCGGCGACGATGAGCGCAGTGACGCCGTCCTGCACGATCTCGAAGAGCACCGCGCTGCTTGGGCCGAGCTGGCCAAAGGTGATGCGATCCTCGCCCGCCCCGCCGAATTCGAAGATCCGCTGGTCGCGCGCGCCGGTGATGTCGTCGAACCGCAGCCTCGCTTCGAACTCGAAGGCGCCGCCAATCTGCGGGATCGCGTCGCTGTCCGGATCGGGGCCTGCTGGATCGGTCGGATCGGCAGGGTCAGGGTCCGTGGGGTCGGTGCTGCCGCCAGTCTCGCCACCAGTCTCTCCCCCAGCCTCTCCGCCGTCACCGCCCGCATCCGCCCCGCTGCCGCCGGCCGGTACCCAGGTGCCGCTCGCCTGGGTGACAGACACCCCCGAGATCGCGCCGACCAGTGCCGTCCCGTCGCTGCCGCCAAGGATGTTGGTCAGACGCTCGCTGTCGGCTGGCACGACGCCGTCGCCTTCCGCGATCTGCAGCCCGTCCTTCTCGACATACATGAAGCCGGTCTCGTCGACGCCCACGGTCCAGGTGGCACTTTCGCCCTCGACGATGGCGTCCTCGGCGACGATGAGCCAGCTCGCCCCGTCCTGCACGATCTCGAAAAGCACGGCCGTGCTCGGGCCGAGCTGGCCGAAGCTCAGCCGGTCCTCGCCCGCACCGCCGAATTCAAACACCTTCTGGCCCGGCGCGGCGGACAGATCATCGAAGCGAACCGTGGCCTCGAACTCGAAAGCCCCGTCGATCTGCGGCAGCTCCCCCGTGGTCTCGACCGGGTCAACGGGGTCAACCGGATCGACAGGATCACCCGGCTCCACCGGATCGGCCCCTTCGCTGGCCGCCGGAATGCCCATAGCCTGAAGCTGCGCCGCCGAGGAAACCTCGGAGGCCAGCACGCCCACCAGTGTCAGAGAGGCGCCTCCGGGAAAGCTTAGTACCGCGTCGCCTGTGCCGTCGCCGACTGTATCGCTCACCGCGACGTCGCCGACGTCCAGCGGATTGCCCTCGGCATCGGTCAGCCCCGAGACGTCCAACAGGTCGTTGCCCGCGTAGGTGCCATCGCCAAGAGCGCTCGGCGGCGCGAAGCCCTCCACCGCATCGTGCCCACCACCGTTTGACAGCGCCAGCGTATCCTCCCCGGCGCCAAGGATGATGTGCTCGACCTCGTCGTAGATCAGCGTGCTCGTTCCGTCAGAGACACGTCCGTTTTCGGGGTTGATGTCGCCCAGGTCGAGGCGCAGCGCGTCGGTGACAAGCGACAGGTCGAGCGTGTCGCCCAGCACCTCGTCCACGCCCTCGGCATCCACCGTGTCGTTGCCGAAACCGTTCTCGATGTGGAAAGTGTCGTCACCCCACCCGCCCCAGTAGCTGTCGTCGCCGGTGCCCCCCCAAAGCGCGTCGTTGCCGTAAGAGCCGCGCATCCAGTCGTTGCCCGCGCCGCCAACGATCGTATCCGCGCCCTCGTTGCCCTCGAGCGTGTCGTCGCCGTCGCCGCCGCTGACATAGTCATCGCCTTCCTGACCGTAGAGCGAGTCGCTGCCCGCGCCGCCCTCCAGCACGTCGTTCCCCTCGTTGCCGGACAGGGAATCATCGCCCTCGCCGCCGATCACCGTGTCGGCACCGATGCCGGCATGCACCGTGTCGCCACCGTCGCCGCCGTAAATTAGGTCGTCCCCGGCATAGCCGAGAATGCTGTCCTCCCCCGCCGCGCCCCAGAGCGTGTCATCGCCCTCGCCGCCACCGAGTTTGTCGTCGCCCGCGCTGCCGGTGATCAGGGTGAAATAGCTCCAGTCGGTGCCCGCGCCGAGTTGCGCGTCGAAGACCGCTGGGGCCGTGGTGTCGCCGATCAGAAAGCTGCCGCCCTCGTAATGGAGAAAGAGCACAAGGTTGGCCTGGTCGAACTCCGCCTCGACCCCGTCCGGCAGACCCGCGAGGTCGAGCTGGTGCCCCGCGGAGCTTTCGGAGATCGCCGCCCAGAAGGTCGGATCGTTCCAGTTCTCCTGCGTCACCGCGTAGACCGTCATCGCACACACCCTGACATAGATCCCCAACACCCGGGGAATCGCACACGGGGGCTGGTCTGCGCCCCGAATTAAGACTGGATAGGGACAAGATGCGACAAGTTTAAGGCGCCGCGAACGATCACGGCCCGATTTGTGAAACAGCAAGTCCCATCAGGCAAAATTGTCTTGAGTATATCAGCAATGCCGAAGGTTTTTGCGCGCCGACGGCGCCGCCCGACCCAGATCAAACCGCAGCCGATCAACCCCGCGCGTTCTGAGAGGCAGGCTTATCCCGCGAACGGCAGCAGGGCGGGTGCGGAACCTCATTCACTGCAAAAAAGGCGAGGCACAGCCTCGCCTTGTCGCAAGCTGCGCCTGAGATGGCTCTCAGGCCATGCCCTTCTTGCGTTCGACCAGCCCGCGCAGGTCCTCGGCCTCGTGCCGCGCCTCGCGCAGACCCTCCATAGCCGCAGAGAGCTCGGCCTCGGTCTGCGCCAGCTGATTGGTCAGCTCGGCCTCGCGCTGCTGCAAGTAGGTGATCGCCTGGTCGCGGGTCTCCTCGGCTTCGTGCAGCTCGCGGCTCATCTTCTCCAGCTGGTCGACGTCGGCCTGGGCGACGCGCTTGAACCGGTGCACCAGCCAGTTGGCGAACCAGCCCATGCAGAAGGCCACGAAGAGGATAACCGCCGTCGCGATCACGAATTCCGTCCGGTTCATTCTTCTGCCCCTTCCATGCCTGCCTCGCCCGTCCCTGCCTCGTCCTGCGCCGCGTTGTCCTGCGCGGCGTCACTTTCTTCCGAGGCCCCCGACTCACCGGTGGCTTCGGCGCCTTCCTGTTCGATCTGCTCGAGCGCGGTCGGCTCTTCCTCGGTCGGCTCGGGGCGGATCAGCTTGAATTCGATCCGGCGGTTCGCCTCGCGTCCCTCTTCGGTACTGTTATCCGCAATCGGCAGTGTTTCGCCATAGCCTTTCACGCGATAGCTTGAGGTCAGCACGCGGCGGTTGCGCAGTGCGTCGAGCACCGATTGCGCCCGGTCGCGGCTCAGCGCCTCGTTCATCGACTCGCGGCCCTGGCTGTCGGTGTGGCCCTGGATCTCCAGTGGGATGTCGCCGCAAAGCTTCAGCAGATCGGCGAGCTCGTCCATGATGTCCTTGGCCGAGGAGTCGAGATTGGCCGAGCCCGGCTCGAAGCTGATCTTCCGGTCGCCGATGATCTCGACGATCTGCGCCTCGCATTGCTCGGGGGTTGGGATGCCCAGCTCGGGGTCGAGCTTTTCCTGGTAGGTGACGTCGATCTCGTAGTCGGCGCCCTCGCCCAGCTTGTCCGAGAGCAACCCGGCGATCTCGGCGTTCGCGTCCTTATTGCCCGTATTGCCCGAGACCCGGACCAGTTCGGGGGTCACCCGCAGCGCGCCGTTGCTGAGCTGTCCGAGCGCCTCGAGCCCGGTCAGCACGCGGGTCGACCAGCCATTCGGCAGCCCCTCGACGACGCGCGCGGCGGTATAGACACTGTCCGAGCCGAAGAGCGCCTTGGCCAGGCTGTCCGCGGTCTCGCGCGAGAGGTCCGAGTTGATCCGGCCGCGCAGCTGCACCGAGCCCTCGGGCGAGAGCGTGGCGGTGAACTCGGGCGGGCCCTGGTCGGTTTCCTGCGGCGTCTCGGGCAGCGTGGCGTGCAGGGCAAAGACCTGCGGCAGCGCCGTATCGAGTTCGCCCACCACCCGGTCGAAAAGCCCCTGGCTGGTGCCTTCCAGCGCCACAAGCGAGACATCGGCATTGGAGAAGGTGACCGAGCCCCCGCCCAGCTCCTTCACTGCCGAGATCGCCATTGCCCCGGCCTCGCCCCAGCGCCGCGAGGGCACGCCCAGTCCGAGGCGGCAGTTGGCCGTGCCCTCGAAACCCGTGTCCTGCGCCGCCTTGAGGATACGCTCGCGCGCAGCCTCGGTATCGGCGGAACAGGCGTCGAAGCGCGGCCCCTCCTCGTCCATCAGGAAGCGCAGGGTGAAGGGGGTGATCACCGGCCGCGGCGCGGACAGATCAAGCGTCAGATCCACGCCATTCGGTGCCCGGCGGCGCAGGGTGCGCTCGATCTCGCGCCGGTCGCTCTCGCTGTCAGTCATCGCCTTGATGTGCACCCGACCCGCCGAGACCGAGATCTTCGAGCGCGGCAGATCCTCGAGCGCGCGGCCGGCGAAGTCCACGGCAGCGCCCCAACCCTCGGGCTTGGGGAAATCGGCCTCTTCGAGCAGGTCGGCCACCTGCTGATCACCCTCGGTCATCTCCGAAAGCACGCCCAGCAGACGCTCACGGTCGGTTTCGCCGGGCACCAGCCCGATGATCGAGATGCCGGACTCGTTGCGCAGGATCTCCATCGAGAAGCGCGGCGCCTGGATTTCCTCGGCATCGGCGACCAGCATCTGGTCGATGACCCGCGCTGAATCCACCGCGGAGCCTGCCACTGTCATCGCCCGGAACCGCGCCGCCTCGTCGGGCGCGGTTCCGATGAGAAAGACCTGCAAACCGTTCACATCGACCTCGGCCCAGTCCTGCCCATCGCGCAGCAGCGCATCGGCGACATCCTGCCGCGAGGCGGTCTCGACCATCTGCATCGAGAAATAGGCGGTCCCGGCACAGAGCGCCGCAGCGGCAGCAAAGGCGGTAGCCGGAAGGAGATAGCCGGAAAGGCGCATCAAAGCGTCCCTTTCTTGATCAATTTTTCATCTCTGATACGCCCGCCCCCGGGTCGGCGCAATCATGCCAAAAGCGCGGCGGCGAAAAACAGCACGGGCAGCAGGCCGGCGTCGCGGTTGGACCGGAACAGCCTGAGCAGCACGGCATTGTCGTTCACGTCGAGCTTGCGCATCTGCCAAAGCATATGCCAGCCAAAGGCCCAGGGGCCGGCGATCAGGATCACCAGCTGCAGGATCTCGCCGCGCGGCGCGGCCAGTACCACTGCAAGCCCCATCAGCGCGACCGAGATCACCAGGAAACGCGCCAGCATCGCCGGGGTGCGTGCGTCGCCGAACAGCCGCGCGGTGGATTTCACCCCGATCAGCGCGTCATCTTCCTTGTCCTGGTGGGCGTAGATCGTGTCGTAGAACAGCGTCCAGGCCATGCCCGAGAAGTAAAGCGCCACCGCGGGCCAGCCGAGGCTGCCGCTATGCGCCGCCCAGGCCAGCAGCGCGCCCCAGTTGAAGGCGATGCCAAGGAACACCTGCGGCCACCAGGTGAACCGCTTGGCGAACGGGTAGATCGCAACTGTCCCCAGCGCCACGACCCCCAGCAGGATCGCCATCGGCGGGAACGTCAGCAGGATCGCGAAGGAGATCAGGCATTGGACCACCGCCCAGGCCAGCGCCTGCTTCACGCTGACCTGCCCCGAGGGGATTGGCCGCGAGGCGGTGCGCGCCACCGAGCCGTCGAAATCGCGGTCGGTAATGTCATTCCAGGTGCAGCCCGCGCCGCGCATCAGGAAAGCGCCGATGCCGCAGCCGACGAAGATCCACAGGTCGAACCAGCGCGCCTGCCCGTCCGCGACCATCGACAGCAGCAGGCCCCACCAGCAGGGCAGCAGCAGCAGCCACGTCCCGATCGGCCGGTCGGCGCGCGACAGGCGCAGGTAGGGGCGCGTCCAGGCCGGGGCGTGGTGATCCACCCAGTTGCCCCGGACGGCGTCGGAAACCTGTCCTTCGGGATCTGGCGCTGCGCCGGGATGGGTCATATGGTCCGCCTCATGACTGCTAAGGTACGCCTGTATGTAGACGACCCGCTGGGCGCGGGACAACCGGTCGCTCTCGAACGCGAGCAGGCCCACTATCTCTTTTCCGTGATGCGGCTGCCGGTCGGCGCGCCGGTTGCCCTGTTCAACGGCCGCGACGGCGAGTGGCTGGCCGAGGTGGCCGAGGCCGGCAAGAAGGGCGGCACGCTGACTTGCGTGGAACAGACCCGCCCGCAGGGCACGCCGCCCGACCTCTGGCTGCTCTTCGCGCCGATCAAGAAGGCGCGCACCGATTTCATTGTCGAAAAAGCGGTGGAACTGGGCGTGCGGCGCATCGTGCCGGTGCAGACCGCCTTCACCAATTCCGAGCGCATCCGGCAGGACCGGCTGCAGGCCCACGCGGTCGAGGCGGCAGAGCAATGCGGCGCCACCTTCGTGCCCGAGGTGGCCGAGTTGCAGAAGCTGGACCGGCTGCTGACCGATTGGACCGAGCGCCGCCTGCTCTTCTGCGACGAATCCTCTGCCGGGGCCGGCACCGATTATGCCGCCGCCCTGTCGGGCGATCCCGCTCCCTGGGCCGTGCTGATCGGCCCCGAGGGTGGCTTCTCGGAGCCCGAACGCAAGAAGCTGCACGGCATGGACCAGGCAACGTCCATCGCCCTCGGTCCGCGCATCCTGCGCGCCGATACGGCGGCCGTGGCTGCGCTGACGCTCTGGCAGGCGCATTGCGGGGATTGGGCATGATCCGGCGCGCCCTGCCCGGCGATGTCGCAGCGCTCGACGCCTTCCTCGCGCCCCATGCTGAAACCTCGATGTTCCTGCGCAGCAATATCGCCGCGCACGGACTCGGCGACAGTGGTCACCGGCTTGCCACCACGGTGCATATCTGGTCCGAACGCGGCGCGATCCGGGCGGTCTTTGGCCGAACACGGCGTGGCGACGTCATCTGCCAAGCGCAGGGCGCTCCCACAGAGGCGTTCCGTGCCTATGCCGAGATCATCGCCCCCCTGCCGGTGACCGTGATCAGCGGCCCCCCGGAGCAGACCGCCGCGCTCATTTCGGCGCTGGGGCTCGGGGACGCCGCCTTCAGGCTGAACCAGGTGGAGCCGCTCTACAGGCTCGATCTGGCCAGGCTGCCAGACTGCGCGGATGTCATCCGACCGCCCGGCCCCCAGGACGCGTCGCTGCTGGCGGACTGGTTCTTCGACTACGGGGTCGACATCAAGGCGACGGCCGCCGACGAACCGGCCCGTCAGGCCGCACGCGAGCGCGCCGACTATTGCATCACCAAGGGCTCGCTGCGCCTGCTCATCGACCAGGGCCGGCCCGTGGCCATGAGCGATTTCAATGCCGAGGTTGCGGATCTCGTTCAACTCGGCGGCGTCTTCGTGCCGCGCGCCCTGCGCAATGCTGCGCGCGGGCGCCGGGTGGTCCACGCCCAGCTCCGCGAGGCGCAGGACCGCGGCATTCGCACCGCGGTGCTCTTCGCCAATAACCCGGCGGCGGCGCGCGCCTATGAGGCGCTCGGCTTCGAGCATATCGGCGGCTACCGCGTCGCGGTGCTGCGTGTGCCGCAAACGGCGAGGACGCACGCATGAGCTTCCTGCGCCCCGAGGCCGAGGCCACGCTGATGCGCTGGCGCGAGGTTCTGGTGGGGGCCGGTGCCGTGGCGCTCGGCCTCTACTGGGCGCTCTTCACCGGCGGGCTTCTGGCGCTGCTGGGATGGGCCGTGGCGCTGGCCGGCGCGGCGCTCACCTTCGCCGGGGTACAGCGCGCGCGCTTCCGCACCGGCACTGGCGGGCCGGGCATGGTACAGGTGGTCGAGGGGCGGATCAGCTATTTCGGCCCGCTCACCGGCGGCTTCGCCGACTTGTCGAGCCTCACCGCCCTCAGCCTCGATCCCTCCGCCAGGCCGCCGCATTGGCTGCTGCGCAGCGAAGACGGCACCATGCTGGCGATTCCCCTCACCGCCGAGGGCTCGGAGCAGCTCTTCGACATTTTCGCCCAATTGCCCGGGCTGCAGACCGAGCGGATGCTGTCGAAGATGCAGGCGCGTGGCTCCGCACCGGTGCTCATCTGGCAGCGCGCCAGCGCACAAAACCACCCCCTCCGTCTGCATTGACAAGGGCTTCGGTTGCGCCCATCCCTGACCTTCGACACCAAAGGCGAGCAAGATCGGAGCCCAAGCCATGTCCATCCCTCAATCCGGCGGCGGGCCGATCGAGCATCACGCGCAGCTTGCCGAGTACCTCGAAGAGGGCATCAAGCCCAAGGACGACTGGCGCATCGGCACCGAACACGAGAAGTTCGGCTACCTGACCGACACGCATGCCCCGCTGCCCTATGACGGCGAGCGCTCGATCAAGGCCGTGCTCGAAGGTCTGCGCGACCGTCATGGCTGGGCCGAGGTCACCGAGGGCGGCAACCTCATCGGTCTGACCAAGGACGGGGCGAACGTCTCGCTTGAGCCCGGCGGCGCGCTCGAGCTGTCGGGTGCCCCGCTTGAGACCATCCACCAGACCTGCGACGAGGTGAACGAGCACCTGCGCGAGGTGAAGGGCATCGCCGACGAGATCGGCGTGGGCTTCATCGGTCTCGGCGCCGCGCCCGAATGGAAGCACGAGGAAATGCCCCTCATGCCCAAGGGCCGCTACAAGCTGATGGACGCCTACATGGGCAAGGTCGGCACCACCGGCACCACGATGATGCGCCGCACCTGTACCGTGCAGGTGAACCTCGATTTCGGCTCCGAGCTCGACATGATCAAGAAGATGCGCGTGGCGCTGGCGCTGCAGCCGGTCGCCACCGCGCTCTTTGCCAACTCGCCCTTCCTCGAGGGCAAGCCGAACGGCCTCAAGAGCTACCGCGCCTACGTCTGGCGGCATCTCGACGCCGCGCGGACCGGCATGCTGCCCTTCGTCTTCGACGAGGGCTTCGGATTCGAAAGCTACGTGGAATACGCGCTCGATGTGCCCATGTACTTCGTCTACCGCGACGGCAAGTACATCGACGCACTCGGCCAGTCCTTCCGCGACTTCATGGCCGGACGCCTGCCCGCCCTGCCCGGCGAAAAACCGACGCTCTCGGACTGGGCCGACCACTTGACGACGCTCTTCCCAGAGGCGCGGATGAAGAGGTTCATCGAGATGCGCGGCGCCGATGGCGGCCCCTGGCGCCGGCTCTGCGCCCTGCCTGCCTTCTGGGTAGGCCTGACCTACGATCAGGGTGCGCTCGACGCCGCCTGGGACCTGGTGAAAGGCTGGGACGACGCAACCCGCGAGGGTCTGCGCGTTGCCGCCTCCGAACAGGCGCTGCAGGCCGAGGTGAACGGCATCCGGATGCACGATCTGGCCGCGCAGGTGCTGGAGATCGCCGAGGCCGGGCTCAAATCCCGCGCCCGCCCCGGCGCGGGTGGCCTGCTGCCGGACGAGACACATTTCCTCAACGCGCTGAAGGAAAGCATCGAGAGCGGCACGGTGCAGGCCGACGAGATGCTGGCGCATTACGAGGGCGACTGGGGCGGCGATCTTTCGAAGATCTACGGCGCCTACAGCTACTGAGGCCCGCCCCCTGCCACCGAGATCCCAAGCCGCCCGGTCCGAAAGACCGGGCGGCTTGCGTCAGGGCGACCGCGTGCCGACACGGACAGGGGCGCGGCTCGGCGGCGGGCTCTGCCATGTCGCAATCTGTGCAGTCGGGATCTGCGCGGTCGGGATCTGCGCGGACCGGATCTGTGAGGTCGGGGAAATCGCTGCGCTTTAGAGTCCTCGACGCCACGCACTGGGTGGGGGCTGAAACGGCGTGGCGCCGAGGGAAGCCATATGCAGCTACAGTTCCATGTATCCCGCTCAAATCAGGCAATACTAAGGTCGCTCTGAGACCTTAGTGCAGCAGGCCGGGCAGATTGTCCCGGGTCGGCGAAAGCCCGCGCAGATCACCCCTTCAACGGCAGAAAGACGCCCATCGCACGGAAACCCCGGAAAGCGTCAGGACTTACCGGAAGTTCCACGCGACCGCGTCAACGCCGCGCCCCCCCGCCGAACCGGCACAGCGCGCTGCGGCGGCAGGGCACAGTTTTTGCCGCCCGTGCGCCCACGGCCATCAACACTGGGACAAAAATGCGCAGCCACTGAGACCCCGGCTTGGCGGGGCATCGCGCTCAGCCGCGCTCGCCGGGCTCCGGCCCGCTGACCAGAACCAGACGCAGGACGTTTTCGCGGCCGTCCCGCCGGTAGCTGACCTCCGTCGCGAGACGCCGGATCAGATACCAGCCGAAGCCGCCCTCGGCCAGATCGCCGTCATGGCCCAGAGGCTTCAACCGCCCCTCGGGCAGGGCGAGGCCCGGCATCGGCCGTCCGCGATCGCGCAGTTCCAGGTGAATTTTTCCGGGCGCCCCCTGCAGCCGCAACGTGATGCGCCCCAAGTCCTGCCCGGCATAGGCATGTTCGACGATGTTGTTGAGCGCCTCGGCCAGTACCAGCTCGGCGCAGCTTCGCGCGCGGGCATCATGACCACCGCGGCCAAGCGCCTCCGTCACCTGCCCAAGCGCCGCGCGCACCTCCGTGGCGCTGCTGGAGATCTGCAGCCTCAGCCCCGCGCCGCCCGGCTCCGGCCCGTCGGCCCCCATGACCGAGCGCAGCGCCATGGAACCCATCTCCCTTCAGCCCTCGGAGCCATCCACCGGGGACCGCTGGGCGCCCAGCGGGGCTTGCGCGACCTCCGCCTCGGCCAGCGTCGGGTAGAGTGCAAAGATCGTGTCCATCCGGGTGAGACGGAACAGCTTGTCGACCATCGGCGTGAGCCCGGCGAGGTCGAGCCGCTGCGGCGGCGGCATGGCCTTTTTCACCGCGACCACGGCGCCGAGCCCGCTGGAATCGATGAACTCCACCTGCGAAAGGTCGAGGATCACCCGGCCCGCCTCGGATGAGAGCGCAGCGCGCATGGCGTCCTTGAATTGGATCGCCACAGCCGCATCGATGCGCGGCTCGCCAACGGCGATGATCTGCGGCTCCGTTCCCCGGCACGTCAACTTCATTACGTCCTTGCCTCCTGAAGTTCGCCCCTCTGCGGGCGGCAACGCCTCCGGCAGGTGACCGGCCCAGCCTGCCACGGCCGCTCACGGCCCCTCACCACGCATCACAACGCATCACCGGCCGCCCTGCCAGCTCTCTGCCACCCTGCCCGATCCGCGCGCGGTGCCGGGCCGACACCGCCGACGCATTGCCGAGGCGGCGACAAGCGCCCATATTCTCAGCACGCTAGACGGCAATCCTTACCATTCGGTATTCAGGTGTCGTGACCCTGGGAGGAGAGAGCATGCAGGATGTGGTGATAACCGGTGCCGCGCGCACCGCGATGGGCGGGTTCCAGGGGATGCTCTCCGGGCTCAGCGCGGCGCAGCTCGGCGGCGCCGCGATCCGCGCGGCGCTGGCCGAGGCCGGGCGTCCGGCGGTGGACGAGCTGCTGATGGGCTGCGTGCTGCCCGCCGGCCAGGGCCAGGCCCCGGCGCGCCAGGCGGGCTTCAAGGCCGGTCTTGGCGAAGAGGTGCCCGCCACGACCCTCAACAAGATGTGCGGCTCGGGAATGAAGGCGGCGATGATGGCCTGGGACCGGCTGGCGCTCGGCCAAGCCGAGGTCATGGTCGCCGGCGGCATGGAGAGCATGTCCAATGCCCCTTACCTTCTGCCCAAGATGCGCGGCGGCGCCCGTCTGGGTCATGGAGAGGTGATCGACCATATGTTCCTCGACGGGCTCGAGGATGCCTACGACAGGGGAGAAAAAGGCGGCGGCCGCCTCATGGGCAGCTTTGCCGAGGATTGCGCCGAGGCCTTCCAGTTCACCCGCGAGGCGCAGGATCAATACGCGCTCGCCTCGCTGTCGAACGCGCTCGACGCCGAGCGCAGCGGCGCTTTCGAGACCGAGATCACCCCGGTCACCGTGCACGCCCGCACCGGCGAGGAGGTGATCACCCGCGACGAGCAGCCCTCCCGCGCCCGCCCCGAGAAGATCCCGCATCTGAAGCCCGCCTTCCGCCCCGGCGGCACGGTCACGGCCGCCAATTCCAGTTCGATCTCGGATGGCGCCGCGGCGCTGGTGCTGACCACCCTCGCCAATGTCGAACGCACCGGCGCCCTGCCCCGCGCCCGCATCCTCGGGCACGCCAGCCATGCGCAGGCCCCCGGCCTCTTTCCCACCGCGCCGATTCCCGCCGCCCGCAAGTTGCTCGAGCGCATCGGCTGGCGGCCTTCCGACGTGGATCTCTGGGAGGTGAACGAGGCCTTCGCGGTCGTGCCCATGGCGTTCATGAAGGAGATGGGCCTGCCGCGCGACGTGGTGAACGTGAACGGCGGCGCCTGCGCGCTCGGCCACCCTATCGGCGCCTCGGGCGCGCGGATCATGGTCACCCTGCTGAACGCGCTCGAAACCCGCGGGCTGAAGCGCGGCGTGGCGGCAATCTGCATCGGCGGCGGCGAGGGCACGGCCATCGCCATCGAGCGGCTCTAATCCCCCAGCGCGCGCCCTGCGCGGCCTTCTGCGACGGCGCGGGCCCTTGCGGCCAGCACCGCCGCCTGCCATGAGCAGGCCCCATGAGCGCTGAATACACCCCTCCGCAGGGCGAGATCCCGATCCTGCACGCGGACCACGAGATCCTCGTGGTCGACAAGCCCGCCGGGCTGCTCTCGGTGCCCGGCAAGGGCCCGGAGCTGGCCGACTGCCTGATCGAACGGCTCAAGCAAGCCTTCCCGCAGGTTCTGCTGGTGCACCGGCTCGATCGCGACACCTCGGGGGTCATGGTCTTTGCCCTGACGCCGCACGCGCAGCGCCACATCGGCCAGCAGTTCGAATACAGGCGCACCAAGAAGACCTACCTCGCCCGCGTCGCCGGCAAGCTCGAGCCGAAGACCGGCCATATCGACCTGCCGCTGATCGTCGACTGGCCCAACCGCCCCAAGCAGATGGTCTGCCATGAGACCGGCAAGCCGGCGCAGACCGACTGGCGGGTGATCAAGTGCAGCGACGAGGAGAGCCGGGTGCACCTCATGCCACTCACCGGCCGCAGCCACCAACTGCGGGTGCACATGCTGGCGCAGGGTCACCCGATTCTCGGCGATCCCTTCTACGCGCCGGAGACCGCGGCCAACTATCCGCGCATGATGTTGCACGCCGAAGAGCTGCGCCTGCGCCACCCCGACGGCGGCCTCGGCCTCAAGTTCCGCGCCCCCGCCCCGTTCTGAGCACGGTGCCAAACGCGTCTTCGAGGTGAAGATACCCACCGACGGAGCTGGACGCCGCGCACCGGCGGCAGAGGGTCACTCGGCCGCCAGCCGCTGCTCGCGGTGCCCGATCGCGGCGATCTCGGCGATCACCCCGCGCAGCAGCCTGCGGAAGGCGTGGAAGTTGCCGTTCGGCTTGATCGCCGCCTCATCCATGTAGAGCCCCCGGTCGATCTCGATCTGGATCGCGTGCTGACGCCGCGAGGGGCGCCCGTAGTGCATCGTTGTGTAAGCCCCGGCAAAGGGCGAATTGCGCGCCACCACGAGCCCGGCCCGGCTGAAGGCCTGCTCCACCAGCTCGACGATCTCCGGCGCGGCAGAGGCCCCGAAACGATCGCCCAGCACGATCTGCGGGCGCGCCCCGCCCTTGCGCAACATGCTCTCCACCGCCTCGTGCGGCATCGAGTGGCAATCGATCAGGATCGATTCTCCGAACTGCGCCTTGGCGGTGTCGAGCAGCGCCTGCAAACGGGTGTGGTAGGGCTTCCAGTAGAGCCCGATTCGCCGCTCGGCCTCGGCCAGCGGCAACTTGCCACTGTAGATCGCCCGACCGTTGGCGACCACGCGCGGCACCACTCCCAACCCGCTCGCCACCCGCGGGTTGTGGCCGGTGCGGCGCACCCCCTCGATGAGCGCGGGATCAAGCTCGTCCGACGACCGATTCAGGTCAAGAAAGGCCCGTGGCGCCCCGGCCCGCAGCAAGGGCGCGCCGAATTGCGGCGCGCAATCGAACAGGCGATCGACAAAGGCATCCTCGGAAGATCGAATCAAGGTCTCGTCGAGGATGGTCCCGCGCAGGAAGCTCCAGGGGTAATCCCGGCCCGAATGCGGAGAGGCAAAAACCACCACCGAACTGGGCGTTTCAGGCAGGTCGAGGTGATACGCGACTTTGGGCATAAGGGCTCCTTGCGAAAACAAGATAGCCGGAACCGATTTCTGCCAAAAGCCCTTGATCCCCCCTCCGACTCCTTTTATAGAGCCCTCCACCGGCGCTGCTCACCGCGGACTTCCACAGAGGAAAGCGGAGCGAAAGCAAAGAAAAGCGCAGGCCATACGGGCGGTTAGCTCAGCGGTAGAGCACTACGTTGACATCGTAGTGGCCACTGGTTCGATCCCAGTACCGCCCACCACTATTCACCGCTTCGGGATGCGTCCCGGGGCACAACGCAACGCCAGGCGCTCGCGCGCCGCGAAAGAGGAGAGACTTGATATGAAAGTCGCAAACTCGCTCCGCTCGCTCAAACAGCGCCATCGCGACTGCCGCGTCGTGCGTCGTAAGGGCCGCGTCTACGTGATCAACAAGACCCAGCGCCGTTTCAAGGCCCGTCAGGGCTAAACGAAGCGCAGGACGAGATCCGGCTGAGGGCCGCCCAAATGGGTGGCCTTTTTGCTGTCTGGGACCCTCACATCCCCCCTGCCGCGCCTCAAGAAAAAGCCCCGCAGATTGCGGGGCTTTTCCAGTTTCTAAGCCGGAACAGGCGGACTTCAGAATCGCGGCACCGCGGGCTCGGCCCCGGCGGCCTGCGCGGCGCCGACAAAGGCGCGAATCAACTCGGGCGATTTCTCGCCACGTGCGCGCTCCACGCCCGACGAGACGTCGATCTGGCGCGCCCCGGTCAGCCGTACCGCCTCGGCGACATTCTCGGGGGTCAGCCCTCCTGCCAACATCCAGGGCACCGGCCAGCGGCGACCGGCAACAAGCCGCCAGTCGAAGGCCAGCCCGTTGCCGCCCGGCAGCGCCGACTCCTTCGGCGCCTTGGCATCGACCAGCAACTGGTCCGCCACCTTGCCATAGGCCTCCAGCGCCGGCAGATCAGCCTCCGAGGCGACGCCCACCGCCTTCATCACCGGCAGGCCGTAGCGGGCGCGAACCTGCGCCACGCGCTCGGGCGACTCGTGGCCATGGAGCTGCAGCATGTCGAGCGGCACCTCGGCGACGATCTCGTCGAGCAGCGAGTCGTCCGCATCCACCACCAGCGCCACCTTGGCGAGTCCGACGGGGGCCAGCAGCGCCAGCGCGCGCGCCTCTGCGACGCTCACGGAACGCGGGCTTTTGGGAAAGAAGACGAAGCCTGCGTAGCGCGCCCCGGCCTCGGCGACGACAGCTACGTCCTCAGGCCTGCGCAGCCCGCAAATCTTCACCTGAATGTCCATGTCGGCCCTCCGGCTCGCGTTGCGGTTCCACCGCGAAAATATCCCCGGGGGACGCGAGCGCAAGCGAAAGGGGGCACACGGCCCCCTTCCCTTCTAGCCAGCGATGCGGCGCGAGTCGCCCTCAGGCGCTCTGGTCGAGGATCGCGAGAACCTCGTCCTTGTCCTTGTCGCGTTCGTCCTGGGTCTTCTTGAGCTGGCGCTCCAGACGCTTCACCTCGGTCTTGCGCTGCGCAGCCACGGCGCGGTGCTTGTGCTCGCGCAGCCATTCCCAGACGAAGCCGATGAGCAGCCCGGCGATGATCCCGCCAAGGATGACGATGAACACCGGCACGGTCGCCGAGAGCTGGAAATTGAGCAACGTGGCAAGCTCGGCCGGCAACAGGTTGAGCGTCACCGGGCCACGGTTGGCCAGAGACACGCAGATCAGCACAACGGCCAGCACGGCCCAGAAGGCGTAGCGAATGTATTTCATCGAGGTCACTTCCCGTTCAGTCGGTCCCGCAGGAGTTTGCCGGTCTTGAAGAACGGCACGCATTTCTCCTCGACGTCAACCGCTTCGCCGGTACGGGGGTTCCGTCCCTGCCGCGCGTCGCGCTGTTTCACCGAAAACGCCCCGAAGCCGCGCAGCTCGACGCGGTTGCCATGCGCCATAGCCGATGTGATTTCTTCGAAGATCGTGTTCACGATCCTCTCGACGTCCCGCTGGTAGAGATGCGGGTTCTCTTCCGCGATCTTCTGGATCAATTCCGATCTGATCATCCTCGCCCATCCCTGTATCGCATTTTCGGAGCCTCCCCCGTTGTACGACCTTTGCCCGGGGCGCGCCAAACACAAACCGCGCGAATCAGAGAAAAACCCATGGAAAGCAGCGTATTGCGCGGCTTCACGCCGGTGTAACCCCTTCGATACCCCAAAGCAGGCCCATTGCTGCGTCGCGGCTAGGCGAAAGCACCCCCCCGCGATTCGCCCCCCAAATGCGTCCGCAAAGAGGCAGAGCGGTCTCTAGATACCTCTCGAAGCCGCCCGGACCGGCGCTAGTCCAGCGCGTCGATCTCCGCCGCCACAAGCTGCTGAAGGCGCCAGAGATTCGGGTCGTGAATGCCCTGCGCGGCCAGCGCGGTCACCGTGCGGTGCAGGTATTCGGTGTTTGACCCGGCGTGACCGCAGGCGCGCGCGATGATCGCCGCGGTCTGCTCGAGCGACAGGTCGCGGCGCAGGTCCTGTCCCTTCGGCGGCGCATAGAAGGTGAGCGCCCGCACCGGGCCTTCGGCGGCCTCCACCTCGATCCAGGCGTAGGACTCCGCCACCTCGGCAAAGGGCACCTCGCGGCGCACCAGCGCCTCGAGCGCCGGCAGCACCTCCGGCTCTGCGATCTCCTGCAGCAGCGCCGTGCAGTCGCCGCCCGGCATCAGCGCCATCATCAGCCCCGGCGCCTCGGGGGTGCCACGCCAGGAGGTCAGCTCGATACAAAAGGCGCGGTGCCAGCCGATCGCCCGCCCCGGCCGCGAGGCCACCGGGCGGAATTCCGGCTTCCACAGCAGCGAGCCATAGGCAAAGACCTGCAGTGGCCCCTCGGGCCGCTGCGCGAGGATCTCCCGCGCCTTGGCGGAGACGGCGGCCTCGTCGAGGCGGGTCCAGCCCCAATGCAGCGCATCGTCGCCCTCGGGGACGTCGCGAAACACCCGGCTCACATGCTCTTCGGTAAGGTGAAGCTCTCTATCCATGCTCCGCATATCGTCCCTGAGACCAGTTCCGCGCAAGAGCGCGGGTCGCCCTGCACAATCCCCTGTGCGCTGCCGCGCGGGTCAGAGCAAAGGCGCAGGACCGGAGGGGACAAACGAAAAAGGCCCCGGTCTCCCGGGGCCTTCCTCAATTCAGCAAGCGCGAGGCTTACTCGTCGCGCTTCAGAGCTGCGCCGAGGATGTCGCCCAGCGATGCGCCGGAGTCGGAGGAACCGTACTGTTCCACGGCTTCCTTCTCTTCGGCGATCTCGCGTGCCTTGATCGACAGGCCCAGACGACGGGTCTTGCTGTCGATGTTGGTGACGCGGACGTCCAGCTTGTCGCCGACCGAGAAGCGCTCGGGGCGCTGGTCTGCGCGGTCACGCGACAGGTCGGAACGGCGGATGAAGGACTTCATGCCTTCGTATTCCACCTCGATGCCGCCGTCTTCGATCGCGGTGACTTCGACGGTCACGATCGAGCCGCGCTTCACGCCGCCAACCGCGTCAGCGAACTTGTCGCCGCCGAGAGCCTTGATCGAGAGCGAGATGCGCTCCTTGTCGGTGTCCACTTCGGTGACAACGGCCTTGACCACGTCGCCCTTGCGGTACTCCTGGATGGCTTCCTCGCCGCGCTGATCCCACGAGAGATCCGAGAGGTGAACCATGCCGTCGATCTCGCCGGGCAGGCCGATGAACAGACCGAATTCGGTGATGTTCTTGACCTCGCCCTCGACCTCGGTCCCTTCCGGGTGAGTCTCGGAGAACACTTCCCACGGGTTGCGCATGGTCTGCTTGAGGCCGAGCGACACGCGACGCTTCGCGGGATCGATCTCGAGAACCATGACTTCGACTTCTTGCGAGGTCGACACGATCTTGCCCGGGTGGACGTTCTTCTTGGTCCAGGACATTTCCGACACGTGAACCAGACCTTCGACGCCCGGCTCCAGCTCCACGAAGGCGCCGTAGTCGGTGATGTTGGTCACGCGGCCGGTGTGCACCGAGCTCAGCGGGTACTTCACGGCCACCAGATCCCACGGATCTTCCTGCAGCTGCTTCATGCCGAGGCTGATACGGTGGGTGTCCTTGTTGATCTTGATGACCTGGACCTTAACGGTCTCGCCGATCGACAGGATCTCGGACGGGTGGTTCACACGGCGCCATGCCATGTCGGTGACGTGCAGCAGGCCGTCGACGCCGCCCAGGTCTACAAACGCACCGTATTCGGTGATGTTCTTGACCACGCCGTCGACCGTCTGGCCTTCGGTGAGGTTGGCGATGACTTCCGCACGCTGCTCGGCGCGCGATTCCTCGAGGATTGCACGGCGCGAGACAACGATGTTGCCACGGCGACGGTCCATCTTGAGGATCTGGAACGGCTGCTTGAGACCCATGAGCGGGCCGGCGTCGCGCACGGGGCGGACATCGACTTGCGAGCCGGGCAGGAAGGCCACGGCGCCGCCGAGGTCGACGGTGAAGCCACCCTTGACGCGGCCGAAGATCGCACCTTCGACGCGGGCGTCGTCGGCATAGGCCTTCTCGAGACGGTCCCATGCCTCTTCGCGGCGGGCCATCTCACGGCTGATCACGGCTTCGCCGCGGGCGTTTTCTGCTGCGCGCAGGTAAACCTCGACTTCGTCGCCGACCGAGATCTCGGGGGCTTCGCCGGGGTTTGCGAATTCCTTCAGCTCGACGCGGCCTTCCATCTTGTAGCCGACGTCGATGATGGCCTGGCCCGCTTCGATCGCGATGACCTTGCCTTTAACAACGGACCCCTCTTCGGGGGTGTCCATTTCGAAGCTTTCGGAAAGGAGGGCTTCGAACTCCTCCATGGTTGCGTTTGCCATGTGGCGTATATGTCCTTTACATCGATTTTTCTGGCCGGGTGGTTGTCTCCACCGGTCTTCGGATTGGTCTTTCGGGCGCTCCGCATATGACAAAGAGGGCCGGTTGTCCGACCCTGCCCGTCTCGATGTCCGCGGCGTTGGTTGCCTTGCTTGACGCGCGCGATATAGACCCGCAGGCTCCGCAGATCAAGGCCGAAGGCTTGGCGGTGCCGCGTCATACTGGCCGCGGGGCCGCTTGGACGACCTCCGGCGGGCCTATCGGGAAACGAAAGAAGCCCCCGCGCCCGCCTCTCCAGCCAAGCACGAACGAAGGATTTGGCGCCGAAGCGAATTGCTGTATCGTCGGCCTCCGGAGGACACCCGCATGACCCGATCCCGGCCCTCAGCCGACCGCCACGCCGCCCGCGTCGTCGAGACGGCGACCGACCCGGCCGCCGCGGCACGCTCGCGTCTCGCTGCCTCCTGGCGGCGGTCGCTGGCGCATCACGGGCTCGACCCGGCACGGCAAGACGGGGTGCACCGGATCACGGACCAGGCGCTCTCCGAGCGGCGCGAACAGGCCGAGCGGCTTCTGCATATCGCCGCGCCGAAACTCGACGCGCTCTACCAGATGGTCGGCAGCTCGGGCTGCGGCGTGCTTCTGACCGATGCCGAGGGCGTGGTGCTCGACCTGCGCGCCGGCTCGGGCGATCTCGGGGTGTTTCGCGCCTGGGGTCTCTGCCCGGGCTCGGACTGGTCCGAGGCCTCGGAGGGCACAAACGGCATCGGCACCTGCATCGCCGAGGCCCGGCGGGTGGTGATCCACCGCGACGAGCATTTCCACGCCCGCAACACCGCGATGAGCTGCATGGACGCGCCGATCTTCGGCCCCCAGGGCGAGCTCATCGGCGCGCTCGATGTCTCCTCGGCCCGCGCCGACCAAACCGAGGCCTTCAACCGGCTGATCGCCGCCATGGTCTCCCAGACCGCCCGGCAGATCGAGGCCGACACCTTCCGCGCCGCCTTCCCCGAGGCGCGGATCATCGTCGCCGATGCCGAGGAGAGCGAGGCCTCGGTGCTTCTGGCGGTCGATGGCGACGACCTGGTGCAGGGTGCCACCCGCGCCGCGCGCCGCTCCTTCGGGTTGGAGAGCAGCGGGCCACTCGTCGCCCGCCCGGCCAGCGACCTCTTCGGCCGCGACGATGGCCCCTCGGGGTTTGATCGCGCCGAGCGCGCCGCCATGGTGCGGGCGCTGGCGCGGGCCAGGGGCAATGTCTCCGAGGCCGCGCGCACGCTTGGCGTCGGTCGGGCGACCTTCTACCGGCGGATGAAAAAGCTCGGGCTGTCGTAGCGCCCAGCGCCGCCGCGCGTCATCTCCCTGCCCAAACCTGTCTCAGGGCTGAGACAGATCCGCCCGTCCCGCGACTTCCCCCGGGCTGACGCGGCCTTCGCGCCTCGCCACACTCTCCTCATCCCCGGTGGAGGACCGGGCCCTGAGGAGGACAGACATGAACGAGATGACCCAAGTCGCGGCTGGCTACCAATCGCCCTTCCGCACCCGCTACGACAACTTCATCGGCGGCAGGTTCACCGCCCCGGTGAAAGGCCAGTACTTCGACAACATCACGCCGATCACCGGCGCCAAGGTCTGCGAGGTGGCCCGCTCCACCGCCGAGGACATTGAGCTGGCGCTCGACGCCGCCCATGCCGCGCGCGAGGCCTGGGGCAAAACCTCGGCCGCCGAGCGCTCGAACATCCTGCTGAAGATCGCGGACCGCATCGAGGAAAACCTCGAGTTCATCGCCACCGCAGAGACTTGGGACAACGGCAAGCCGATCCGCGAGACCATGGCCGCCGACATCCCGCTGGCGGTCGACCACTTCCGCTACTTCGCCGGCGCGCTCCGGGCGCAGGAAGGCAGCATGTCCGAGATCGACCACGACACCGTGGCCTACCACTTCCACGAGCCTCTCGGCGTGGTCGGGCAGATCATCCCCTGGAACTTCTCGGTGTTGATGGCGGCTTGGAAGCTCGCCCCGGCCCTTGCCGCCGGCAATTGCGTCGTGCTGAAACCGGCCGAACAGACCCCCGCCGCGATCATGGTCCTTATGGAGTGCATCGCCGATCTGCTGCCGGACGGCGTGCTCAACATCGTCAACGGCATGGGCGCCGAGGTCGGCGCGCCGCTCGCCCGCAGCCCGCGCATCGCCAAGATCGCCTTCACCGGCTCCACCGAAACCGGGCGCAAGATCATGCAGGCGGCGACCGAGAACCTGATCCCGGTGACGCTCGAACTGGGCGGCAAGTCTCCCAACATCTTCTTCTCGGACGTGATGGCCGAGGATGACGCCTATCTCGACAAGGCGGTCGAGGGCTTCGTGCTCTTTGCCTTCAACCAGGGCGAGGTCTGCACCTGCCCCAGCCGCGCGCTCATCCAAGAGGACATCTACGAGGAGTTCATCAAGCGCGCCATCGCCCGGGTCGAGGCGATCCAGCGCGGCGATCCGCGCGACATGTCCACCATGGTCGGCGCGCAGGCGAGCCAGGAGCAGCAGGACAAGATCCTGAGCTACCTGACCATCGGCGTTGAGGAAGGCGCAGAGGTGCTCACCGGCGGCAAGGCGGCAAAGATCGAGGGGCTGGAGAACGGCTTCTACATCGAGCCGACGATCCTCAAGGGGCACAACAAGATGCGCGTCTTCCAGGAGGAGATCTTCGGCCCGGTCGTGTCTGTCACCACCTTCAAGGACGAGGCCGAGGCGCTCGCCATCGCCAATGACACGATGTACGGGCTCGGCGCCGGCGTCTGGACCCGTGATGGCACCCGCGCCTACCGCTTCGGCCGAAACATCGAAGCCGGCCGGGTCTGGGTGAACAACTACCACGCCTACCCGGCCCATGCGGCCTTTGGCGGCTACAAGCAGTCGGGCGTCGGGCGCGAGAACCACAAGATGATGCTCGACCACTACCAGCAGACCAAGAACATGCTGGTCAGCTACAACCCCAACAAGCTGGGCTTCTTCTGATCAGAATTTCCTGATCCCCAGCCACCTGGCCGGCGCGGGCGTATCCCCAAGCGCGCGTCGGCAAGGGGTCCGCCGGCCAGGCCCTCCCGCCTGGCCGGTGGTTCTTTTCGCACCCATGCCCCTCCAGGCCATCGCTTGCCCGTCATTTTCCGCGTGCTACCCTCCGCCTCAATCCAAGATTGGCAAGGCTCAGGAGGCACTCGCATGAACATCATCTGGCTCGGACACGGCTCCTTCCGCATCGAGATCGAGGACCAGGTCCTGCTGATCGACCCCTGGGTCAAGGGCAACCCGGCCTTCCCCGAGGACCGCATCGAGGACGCCCTGAAGGACGTCACGCAGATCCTCATCACGCACGGCCATTTCGATCACACCGACAATGTCGTCGAGGTCTCTCAACGCACCGGGGCGCCGGTCTCGGGCATCGTCGAGCTTGCCGGGCAGCTGCACGGCAAGGGCGCGATCGAGGGCCACGCCTTCAACAAGGGCGGCACCATCTCTTTCGGCAATGTCAGCGTCAGCATGGTGCCCGCCTCGCACAGCTCCTCCCTGCCGACCGACGAAGGCCCCAAGTATGCGGGCATGGAAACAGGCTTCATCATCAAGGGCGAAGGCAAGACCATCTACTTCTCGGGCGACACCACGATCATGGCCGACATGGCCTGGATCGGACAGTATTATAAGCCCGACATCGGCATCCTCAGCGCCGGCGGCTATTATACGATGGATATGGAGATGGCAGCCTGGGCGTCGAAGACCTACTTCGACTTCGACACGGTCATCCCCTGCCACTACCGCACCTTCCCGGCGCTAGAGCAATCGGCAGCCAAGCTGGCCGAGGGCCTGCCGGGCGTGCAGGTGATCGAGCCCGAAGTGCTGACGGCAATCTCGCTCTAGACGGCCCAGCCAAGCCGGGCGAGGCCAGCCTGCCGAGGCGGGCAGGCGCTCGTCCGGCGCTGTCGACCTCAGTCCGGCGGATCGGCGTGCTGCTTCCGATGTCACAGCGCGCCCCCGCCGCACCGCCACCCGCTTCCCGCCCCCTAAGGTCCCGCCTATAGTCCCGCCCAAGCATGGCACCACAGGCGAAAACCGGGCAGAATGACAGGTCCCCACCCGCTCAACATCCTGATCGTCGGGCAGCACGGGCGGCTGCAGTACGAGGCCGTGCTCTTCGCCCTCTCGCTCGATGCCGCCACCCCCGAGGGCCGCGCCCGCCTCTTCGTCGCCGAACCGCAGCCGGGCCCGCTCTGGGACGATGATCCGCGCATGACCCCCGAGGCCTGCGACATCCTGCGCGACCTCGGTGCCCGCATCGTTCCCTTCGAGAGCCGCCACTTCGGGCAGGCCTACCCCTACGGCAACAAGATCGAGGCACTTTTTGCCCTGCCTGCGAAGGAGCCCTTTGTCTTCTTCGACACCGACACGCTGATCACCGGCGATCTGTCAGAGGTGCCCTTCGACTTCGCCCGCCCCACCGCCTCGATGAGGCGCGAGGACACCTGGCCGAAGATCGAGCTCTACGGGCCGGGCTACACCGAGACATGGCGCGCCCTCTACGACCGCTTCGGGCTCGACTTCGAAAGCTCGCTCGACCGCTCGTGGCCCGACGAATACTGGCAGCGCTACCTCTACTTCAACGCGGGCTTCTTCTTCCACGCCTGCCCGCAAGACTTCGGGCAGCGCTTCCTCGACTACGCCCTTTCGATCAGGGACGACCCGCCCGAGGCGCTGGTCTGCCAGAGCCTCGACCCCTGGCTCGACCAGGTGGTGCTGCCGCTGGTGATCCACAGCTTCGGCGGTGGGCGCGACACCCTGCCCGAGGGAATGCTCGACGGCAGCCACAGCTGCCACTACCGCGCCATGCCGCTGCTCTATGCCCGCGAGAGCGACGCGCTCATCGCCTTTCTCGAGGCCATCGCCGCGCCCAAGCGCATCAAGAAACTGCTCAAGGACCACGAGCCCTTCCTGCGCTACATCTACCAGGGGCGCGGCGCCAAGGTCCGGGCGATGTTCGACCGCAACGATCTGCCGCGGCGCGAGCAGGGCATCCGCAACCCGCTCAAGCGCGCCGGGCTCTGGATGCGCTGAAGCCCGCCCCAACTTGCCACGCGCGGAAACCTGCACCCCCTCGCAAAAGCCTCTTCGCGGTGCCCCAAGACTCATGTTAGGTTGATATCAACCCAAAGGACGGAGGAAGTCCCATGAGCACCGCCCCCACGCTTCTTGTCGGCACCACCAAGGGCGCCTTCCTGCTCGCCAAGGGCGAGGACGGCTGGAGCGCCGAAGGCCCCTTCTGCAACGGCTGGCCGATCAACCACATGGCGGGCGATGCCAAGACCGGCACGATCTGGGCAGGGGGCGGCAACGAGTGGTTCGGTGCCGGGGTCTGGCGCAGGAACGGCCGCGCGAATGGCAGCGCGAATGGCGACGGCTGGGAGCTGGCGAAGCTCGCTGGCGGTCAGATGGACGACTGGATATCCAATGACCCCGAGCTCGCTGCCCGGCTCGGGATGACGGCCTCCGGCCCCGCTCCCTACACCGGCCAGTTGCAGGCGGTCTGGTCGCTCAAATCCGCGGATGGCACGCTCTACGCCGGCGGCAAGCCCGCGGCGCTCTACGCCAGCAAGGACGGCGGCGAGACATGGGAGGAGATAGAGAGCCTGCGCAATCACCCCTCCGCCGACGACTGGATGCCCGGGGCAGCGGGGCTCACCCTGCACACGATCGTCGCCGATCCGGCCGATCCCAAGCGCATGTGGCTGGCGATCTCTGCTGCCGGGGTCTTCGCCACCGAAGACGGTGGCGAGACATGGGAGCGCCGCAACCGCCGGTCCAATGCCCCGGCCACGCCCAGCTCTCATCCCGCCGCCGGCGACGGGCAGGAGACCGGCCATTGCGTGCACAACATGGGCCGCGCCGCGGGGGGCGGTGACGTGCTCTACCAGCAGAACCACCACGGCGTGTACCGCTCGCGCGACGGCGGTCGCAGCTGGGACGAGATCACCGAGGGGCTTCCCTCGACCTTCGGCTTTCCGATCGGGCTGCACCCCAGCAACCCCGAGACGATCTGGACCCTGCCGCTCAACGGCGACACCGAGGGGCGCTACCCGCCCGACGCGAAGGCCGCGGTCTGGCGCTCCCGCAATGCGGGTGAAAGCTGGGAGGCCTGCAGAGACGGGCTGCCGCAGCAGGGCTGTTTCTTCACCGTGCTGCGACAGGCGATGGCGGTGGATGCCGCCGAGCCCGCCGGGGTGTTCTTCGGCACCAACTCGGGCTCGGTCTTCGGTTCATTCGACGAGGGCGACAGCTGGAGCGAGCTGGCGCGCCACCTGCCGACGGTGCTCTGCGTCGAGGTCATGCCACGCGCCTGAGCCGTCCCCTGTCCCCGCGGGGACAGAGGTCGGGCGTCCCCGCGGGGACGGAGAGCCCGCGTCCCCGCGGGGACAGGGCTCACTCGGGCGCGCCGCCCAGCTCGAAGACCATGGTGACCTGCGTGCTCACCACCGTCTCGCCGGCCGCGACGGGCACCTTGGCGCCGCGGGCCATCTCCATCATCGGCGCCGGGGCAAAACCGCCGCCCGCCTCGGCGATCGAGATCACCGGGCCGAGCGTCACCCCGGCGGCCTCAGCCAGAACCCGGGCCTTGTCCATCGCGTCGGCGACGGCGGCGCGGCGCGCGTCCTGCATCACCGGCTTCGGCTCCTGCAGACCGAAGCTGAGGCCCGAAAGCTGGTTGGCGCCACCGTCAAGAACCGCGCCCAGCACCTCGCCGATCCGGTCCAGGTCGCGGACCCGCACGGTCAACATATTGCCCGCCTCGTAGCCGGTTATGCCGCGCGTGGTGCCGTCCTCGCCGTTCGACCAGACCGGCCGCAGCGAGATGTCGGAGCTCTGGCGGTCCGCCGCGGCGATGCCCAGCTCGTCGAGCCGCGCAAGCAGCGACTCGGCCACGCGCGAGGCCTCGTCCATGGCGGCGCCGGCCTCGGCGTTCTCGGCGGTGATGCCGAGCGAGACCGTGGCCATGTCTGGGGCCGCGGCCACTTCGCCCTCTCCGGTCACGGTGATGCGCGGCAGCGGCGCCTCCTGCGCCTGCGCCAGCGCCGGGGCGGCCAGCGCGAGACAGGTGGCGGCCATGAGGGCGGCGCGGCGGGGAATACTGGTCATAAGCACATCCTTTGGCTTGGAATTCCGCTCACAATGTCGGTAGGGACACGGCAAACGACAAGGGGCGGGCGCCCCCGGTTCTTTCGCTGAGCAAACTCCTGCTGTAGGCTGCGCTCAAGGAGCCGGAGACTCCCATAGCTCCAAGAGCAGTGCTAGAGACCGCGCATGATACCAGATTTCGCGCTTTCGCTTACATCCGACGGGCTTACCCTGCTGCGCCGCGAGGCCGGCGGATGGCTTGCGCTGGCCGATGCCGATCTGTCTGCGGACGGCTTCGACGCCATGCGCGAGCGCGCGCAGGCGCTCGACCCCGCGGGGGCGCAGGTGGCGCTTTTCCTGCCCAACGATCAGGTGCGCTATCTCGAGATGCCCGATCCCGGCACCGAGATCGAGCGCCGCGCCGCGCTGGAAGCCGCGCTCGAAGGCGCGACGCCCTACCGGGTCGCGGATCTGGTTCTCGACTGGTCGCTCTCCGGCACCACCCTGCTTGGCGCTGCCGTGGCGCGGGAGTCGCTGGAGGAGGCCGAGACCTTCCTGCGCGAGCGCGGGTTCGAGCCGGTGCTCTTTGCCGCAATACCGCCCTCGGGCGCCTTCCGCGGCACCGCCTATTTCGGCCCCGCCGACTCCTGGCAGGGCGCCACCCCCGAACGTCCGGGCAAGGTGGTGCTGCTGCCGCTGGAGGTAACGGCCGAGCCGCAAACCGCCGAGACGATTGCGGACCCGGCGGAGCCAGAGCCCGCCGCTGAATCGCAGACCGTCCCGGTCACCCCTGCCGTTGCCACGGAAGCGCCCGCAGCTGCCGCAACACCGGCGCCGCCCGCCACCCCGATTGACGCCACGGGCGACGCCCCGATTGACGACCATGTCGCCCCCCCTGTCGAGGTTCCTGTCGCCGCAGAAACGCCGCGGGCCGATCCCGGCGCCCCGCAAAGGCCTGCCGAGTCGGACCCCGAGCCCGTTCCCATGCCCCCCCCCGAGGCTGCGCCCCCGCCTGCCCCGGTCGCGCCGCCGATCGCGCACCCCGTCTCGCCTCCCGGCGCGCCGAGCTTCAGTAGCGTGCGCGCCAGCCGCGGCCCGGCGCCCGCGGCCTCGGCCTCGGC